>DASZJU010000289.1:0-8578 GCA_035947815.1 Reyranella sp. | reverse complement strand
ACATAGTCGATGATACCGGGGTAGTCGGGCTCGAGAGTGGTATAGGTGCTGATGTAGCCCTTGTGGAGCTCATCGACGAAAGCATCAATCACCACGGCGGTAGGATTGAACATAGGCCCCTCGTCCTGTTGGCCTTTGACGTAAGGCGCCCGCACTTTAGCCGCAAGACGACACGCCCGCACGGCCCCGGCCTGGTCGTGGTCGACTATCTCCAGCTCGTCGTGCGAGCGCGCGAGGTGTGGCATTACCAGGAGAACCGCACGCCGAGGTTGACGGCGTGATTGTCGGTGCCGCTGGCGATCTCGCCGTCGTAGCGCAGGTAGAGCGGCGTCGCCGCGGCGATGTTGGTAATGGCCGAGAGGCCGACCACCGCCGAGTTGCGCAGCGACCCCGTCCCGAGTCGGCGCCGAATGTCGACGTGCTTCGGCGCGGATGAATCGAGGACGACCTAGTCAGCGAAGTAGATCGCGAGTGCCGCCGTCGCATGCCTCGACCCGAAGCGGACATGGCGGAACAGCTTATGGCCCCTTGGAAAGCACGACAGGGTGCTGTCCGAGGGGGAGGCACGGCGCCGCAGGTTACCGTTCCGTGACGTCTGCCCTTTGCGCGAAACGTTGCGGGTGCCCGGTGCAAGCGGCATATGGTGCCGGAGCCGAGCCGCCTTGCCCTCCTGCAGCTTCACTCGGCCGTGTACGGCTGCGGAAGATCAAGCAAGAAGGAAATCGGACGCGTGCAGGATATGGGGATCGCTGATGCCAACAAGGGTAACGCTGTCGTTGGCGTCGAACGCAATCCTGGTATTGCCGCCGCCATCGGCGGTGATCATCATGGCGGCGAAGTTATGGATGCCATAGGCGCTCACGTCGATCTTGTCGTGATCGCTTTGGCGAAAATCGTTGATGTCATCGTTTCCGCTGCCGGGCGCGAAGACGAAGGTATCGGCGCCGATTATCACATTGCCGGTAGGAGCAGTGGGTGACGCCGCAACGCCATTGATGAACGCGGCAGCCCCCCACATGTGGTCGGTGCCGGGGCCGCTGATCAGGATGTTGTCGCCGCCGCGGGCGTTGCCAGACATGGAGAAGGCGTCGCCGTAGAGGTTGTTGACCGGAGCGGCGCCGGCGATCAGCGTGTTATTGCCGCCGCGGCTGTTGCCATCCATGGTGCGGGCGTCGCCGTGGAGCGAATTGATGCCACTGTCGCCACCGATCAGCAGGTTGCTGCCGCCGCGGGCGTTGTCGTGCATCTCGAAGGCATCGCCCATGAGGGCGTTGACCGGAACAGAGCCGGCGATCGAGAGACCAGGGCCGGCGATCAGCGTGTTATTGCCGCCGCGCGTGTCGCCATCCATGACACGGGCATCGCCATAGAGGGCGTTGATCTGACTGGCGCCGCCGATCAGCAGGTTGTTGCCGCCGCGGGCTTGGTCGTGCATCTCCCCGGCGTCGCCGAAAAGGTTGTTGACCGAACCATTGCCCCCGATCAGCGTGTTGTTGCCGCCGCGCGTGTCGCCATCCATGGTGCCGGCGTCGCCGTAGAGGAAGATGAACGAACCCGCGTCGCCAAACAGATGATTGTTGCCGCCGCGGGCGTGGTCATGCATCTCCGACGCATCGCCATAGAGGTTGATGTCCGCAATAGGGCCGCCCCTTCCCGTGCCGCCGATCAGCGTGTTGTCGCCGCCGCGGGCGTGGTCGGACATCGAAAAGGCGTCGCCGTAGAGGTTGTTGATCGAACCATGGCCGCCGATCAGCGTGTCATCGCCGCCGCGGCTGTCGCCATCCATGGTGAAGGCGTCGCCATAGAGGCTGTTGACCGAACCATCGCCGCCAAACAGATGGTCGTTGCCGCCGCGAGCGTGGTCATGCATCTCGAAGGCGTCGCCATAGAGGACGTTGGTTGCGTTGGCGCCGCCGATCAGCGTGTCGTTGCCGCCGCGGGCGTGGTCGTGCATGGAGTAGGCGTCGCCATAGAGGATGTTGGTCGCATTGGCGCCGCCGATCAGCGTGTCATTGCCGCCGCGGGCGTGGTCGTCCATGGCGAAGGCGTCGCCATAAAGAGTGTTGATCGCATTGTCGATGCCGATCAGCGTGTCATCGGTGCCGCGCTGATGGTCCGTGAGAGATCCGGTTTGAGTATTTGGGATAGGCTTTGGCATGGCTCGCCTCCCTCACTGCGGCAAACCAACCATAGGCTCGGCTGTCATTTCGGGCTGTGGCCCTTCTGCGACATAGGACCAGTCGGCGGCCTTGATCCCGATATGGGGGGAGGCATGGCGCCACAGGTTACCGTTCCGTGACGTCTGCCCTTTGTGCGAAACGTTGCGGGTGCCGGGTGCAAGCGGCATATGGTGCCGGAGCCGAGCCGCCTTGCCCTCCTGATCGCGGGGAATCCGATGATCCACCCGACCACCCTTCTGGCCGACGCGCTCGCCGGCCAGCTCATGCAGAATTTCGATCGCACCTTCGGCGCCAGCGCGCCGCGCCACGCCGAACTGCTGGGCGAGGCGGCGCGCCTCGTCATCGAACGGATCGCGATGAGCGATGCGCTCTATCACACGGCCGAGCACACGGCGCTCGTGACCATGGTCGCCCTCGACATCCTGCGCGGGCGTCGCCTGGGCCAGGACATTTCGCCGGACATGTGGCTGCATGTCATCCTGGCCGCCCTGACGCACGATATCGGCTATGTGCGCGGCAAATGCCGGGGCGACACGGCGAACCGCTGTGTCATCAACGAGGACGGCGCCACCATCGAACTGCCACGCGGCGCGTCCGATGCCTTTCTCGCCCCCTACCATGTCGAGCGCTCCAAGATCGCCGTGAAGGAGCGGTTCGTTCGCCACCCACTCGTCGATGCCGACCGTCTGGCCCGCAACATCGAACTCACGCGCTTTCCGGTCCCCAACGACGACGACCACCGGGCGACCGACAGCGAGGCGGCCTTCGTCCGTGCGGCCGACCTGATCGGACAACTCGGCGACCCTCTGTATCCCCGGAAGCTGAACGCGCTGTTCGACGAATTCGCCGAACTCGGCGTCAACCAGGTGCTGGGCTACGCGACGCCTGCGGACGTGGCGGACCATTACCCGCTGTTCTTCTGGTCGAAGGTCGAACCGTTCCTGGGCGAGGCGGTCCACGCGCTTGGCCTGACAGCCGAGGGCCGGCAGTGGCTCGCCAGCCTCTACAGCCATGTCTGCGTGATAGAGCATGGGCGCCGCAACATGGGGCCGGCCCCGTCGCCGGAGCCGCAAAGCCATGTCGGTCTCGTGGTCCGGGAATTTCCGCGGCGGATGCGCTCGGCCTGACGGCGTGCGACCTGTGCGCTGACTGCGGCGATGGAGGAGGAAGGAAATGGCCAAAGCACCCCTTGGATTGCAGGCATGGTCTGTCCTGCTTCGTCGACATCCCGAGCCGCATCTGGTCGTCGGTTGGACGCGCAACGTGAACCGCTGGCGGGACGAAGGTTTCTTCGACCTGATTGGCACCCAACGTCCTGCCGGCCGGTACTCCGTCAAGCGCGACCTCGACGAGAAACGAGGACAGTATCTCCTGCTGGCGGCGTTCGGGCAGGAGAGCGATGCCCGCGAATTGGCACAAGCCATCGGCGCCGAGACCATCGGCCGCTATCCCGGATACGCCAGCCAGCGAGGCGTCAAGTACGGCAGCAAGTTTCAAAAGACACTGAGGGCTGCCATCAAGCGGGGCAAGACCGGCAAGCGTCTCCCGGAGGACCGGGGCAACAAGTCCGCCTAGTGTTGCTGGGGGCGCGCCACTCCAGTGGCGCGTCATGGTCTTCCGGACCGCGGGCCTCTGGCCCGCTCATGATCATGAGCGCGCAAGATGCGCGCGGTCCAAAAGAGCATGAAAGACGCGCCGCTTCAGCGCGGAGGTTACTCCGCGCGCGGTGGCGCGCCCCCAGCTACTTCAATGCGTTATCGGCGGCGCTGTCGAATTGGGCGATGGCGGTTTTCATCGCTTTGAAATTTGCCGGCACGGCGCACATCGCGCCGACGCAATAGTAGCTTTCATAGCCGGATCCGCTGAGCGATCCGATCCGCTCGACGTCGCGCGTCAGGATATCCACCCTGATCTGGTATTGGAAATAGTGGGCAAAGCCATGCGGGAATTCGAGGGCAATGTCGACAAGGGCAACGTAGTCGACGGCGCGGGCACCGCGCAGATCCTGCAGCGGTTCAACCCGGCCGAATCGCTCCTTCAGCTTGTTGACGATCGACGTCATCAGGAACTGTGGCTGCACCAGCTCGTCCGTTTCGGGCGAATAGAGGAGCAACGGGTTGGTCTTGAGCTCGTGGACGTACTTCTCGAGGAATTCCAGCTGCTTGTCGGTCGAGTTCGTCAGCACGACGCCCACCGACTTGCCCTTGGCGCCGGAAATCGGGAAGGTCTGCGCCGCCTGGCTCACCTGCTTGCCGGCTGGCAGCAGCCCCAGATAGGGGTCTGCCGGCGGCGGCGCGGTCGACTGACAGGCTGCGAGCGTCAGCAGGATAGCGAGCAGCAACCGGCGTCCGGTGCACAGCGAGAAGGCAACGCTCATTCCGATCTCTCCCGCGAGCGAATGAATAGGGTCAGCGGCCGGTGCCGGTGATGTCACTTTGGTGCAAGGGCGGTGCCCGATAGGCCGGCGCCCCCTGGCCATGAGTGCCGCTCACCGGCCGATTGCCGATGCTGCCCATGTTCGACCCGAAGCGGGCCGCCGCGCCGCCCGGCATCGCCGCATAGACGCCGGCCACCCCGCTCAGCACGTTCAGCAGCGCGAAACCGAACTCCAGGACCTCGCCTGCGTTGTACGAGCCGCCACCCAGCGCGACAGCTGCCGCCGTATCCGGCACCGGGCCGACGTTCCCGTTCATCGCCTGGTCCAAGAGTTTCTTCGAGCGGGCCGGCATAGGTCGCTCCGGCAGCTCGACGCCCGCGGCAACCGCCAGCGCCCGGATCTGCGCGTCGCATTGGGCGCGCAGGTCGCCGTAGGCGGCCGAAGCCTTGCCGCCGTCGCCCGTGTCGGCGCCCTGCAGGAGGCTGTTGAGCTCGCCTCGACACTGCGGCGAGAGCTGCGCCACCGCCTGCTGCTTGCGCGCGGCGGCCGCATCGCTGGCTTGGGATGGCGCACTCGTTCCCTGCGGCACAGGGTGGGTCGCCAGGCAGGCCTGGGAGATGGCGGGACAGTTGGCGGTGTTGGTCCTGCGCGCGGTCTCCAGTCCGCATCGTGCCGCCCGCGCGCCACAGGCATAGACCCGGGCGCATTCGAGGAATGCCTCGTTCTGGGGCATCGGGTTGGGACTGAGCGGCATGTTGCAGTTGAACACGACGTTGTCGCCGTTCCGGCGCCAGCGGCCGTCAGGACGGTCGGGAAGCCAGACCCGGAAATCCGGGGCGCTGGCCTCGGTGTAGGTCGGATCGGTCGACTGCGGCAGACCGCCCGGATAGACCTTGCCTCGCTTGTCGCCCGGGGCGTCCGGACTGCCCGGCGCGTAGAATTCCAGGCTTGCCGCGTCACTGAACGAGACGAGGAGCTTGTTGCGCTTGGAGCAGACGCCGAGCTGCTCCCTCATTCCCTCGAACATCGTCTGGAAATAGCCGACGCATTGCTGGGCTTCGACCGGCGGCGCGGCAATGACTAGGACGCATGCGACAATCCAGAGGCGCAGGCCCCCAAGCCAGACGCGATCCATCTCCCCATCTCCCCCAAAGACTCGGCACAACCTTGCCACAGTACCACCTGGAGTCGAGTCGTAAGTGTGCTCTGCTGGCCTCCGACCGAGTTTGCCAAGCCCTTGAAAATGCTACAGTGCCAAGAAGCGAAGCGGCCGGAGTCGGGGCTCACATGATGAAGCGTGCTTTGCCGGTTGCCTTGGCCGCGTGCACCCTCGCCGCCTGCACGACGCCAAAGGGCACGCTCGATCGGTCCGAGGTGGAGACGGTCAAAGTGGACGGCCGCTTGTACGAGGTGCGCGTCGCGTCGACCGAGGTCGAAGGCGACTATCGGCTGCTGCTCGTGCGGGGCACCATCGTCATCGATCCCGATCCTAACCTCGAAAGCCAACGGAATTGGAACGTCGTCCAACCCTTCATGCAGCGGACCTGCAAGGGCAATTTCGTCGTGCTGGAAAATCATCTCGCCGACAAGGTCAACCTCTACATAACGTTCCGCTGCAGCGGCGCGCGCGCTGCTGCCGCCTAGACGCGGACGACGATCTTGCCGCCCGCCCCGTTCGCCTCCATCAGGCGATGGCCCGCCTGGATCTGGTCGAAGCGCAAGACCTGCGCTGGCTTTGCCTTGTAGACGCCAGCGGCGACGCGCTCGGCGATCGCCTGGAACGGCCCCCGCACGGCCCGATCGCCCATCGCCTGTGGCAATTCATCGGATCGGCCGGATTGACGGCCTCAAGCAGACAGCGGGCCTGAGAAGGCCCGCTGTCGATGTCGCTCGATCGGAGCGGCTTTTTAGTAATACCAGCCGTACGGATAGCCGCCCCACGGCCCCCAATCCCAGTCGTTCATCGCCATCTCGTTGGCGGTCATCGCCTGCTCGTCGGCGAGATTCTGCTGGAACACGTTCTTGCGGTAGGTGGCGTAGGCGTTCTGGTCGCCGACATACAGGCAGACGCACACGGTGGGGTCGGGATAGACGTAGAAGATCCGGCCGTCCTTGATCTGGCGGGAGAATTTGTGCGGCGGCAGCAGCTTGAACTGGGCCTGGCGCTGCGGCGTGTTGGCGGCCAGGAACTTGAAGCCGGAGGCCGTCATCATGTCTTCTTTGCCGGCGATCTTTTGCTGCGGGCTCTGGCAGGCGGCGACGGCAACGCACAGTCCCAGCGCGGCAAGGGTTGTCCCAAAACGAACCATCCGATCCTCCTGTTCAATGCTTGGCGGGCTCACGTCCCCGTCCATTTCGGCGCCCGCTTGCCCAGAAAGGCCGCCATGCCCTCGCGGAAATCGGCGCTACCGTAAGCCAATCTGATGAGATCGTCGATATTCTCGTCGGCCAGCCGGGCCTGCAGCCGGCGCAGCGCCTCCTTGGTGACTTTGAGCGTGATCGGGGCATGGCCGGCGACGGTTTTGGCCAGCTCCGCGGCCCGCGCGTGCAGGGCGGCGGTGTCGGGCAGCAGTTCGCTCACCAGCCCTACGTCGCGCGCCGTCGGGCCGTCGATCATCCTGGCCAGCAGGAGCATCTCCTTCACCCGCTGCGGACCGATCAGCGCCGCCAGCCGTGCATAGTTGGCCATCGACAGGCAGTTGCCCAAGGTGCGGGCGATCGGGAAGCCGAACTGGGCATTGGCGGCGGCGATCCTGAGGTCGCAGACCGCGGCGATAGCCGCCCCGCCGCCGGTGCAGAAGCCCGCGATGGCGGCGATGGTGGGCACGGCCGAGCGCTCGATGATGTCGAGGGTGTGGTCCATCTTGCGCTCGTAGGCGACGCCGTCGTCGGGGCCCTTGAAGTCCTGGAACTGCGCGATGTCGGTGCCGGCGGCGAAGGCCTTGTCGCCGGCGCCGGTGATGACCAGGGCCTTGACCTCCCTTGTATCGGCGATTCGGCCGCAGATCTCGGCCAAACCCTCATACATCGCGAAAGTAAGGGCATTGCGCTGGGCCGGCCGGTTGAAGGTGATCCAGCCGACATCGCCGCGCTTGTCGAAGAGGAGTTCTTGGGTCATTTCACCTGCATGGCGTTGGAACGACTTCTGAAGGGCTTCGCCGATTTCCGGCTGGGCTATTACCGCGAGCATCTCGACCTGTTCGAGAAGCTGGCGACCGAGGGCCAGTCGCCCCGGATCCTGATCATTGCCTGTGCCGATGCCCGCGTCGATCCGGGGATTCTGACGCAGACCCAGCCCGGCGACATTTTCACCGTGCGCAATGTCGCGGCGATGGTGCCGCCGGCCCAGTTCCCGCCCGACACGCGCCATCACGGCACCTCGTCGGCCATCGAGTACGCGGTGCGCGGGCTGGGCGTCGAGCATGTGGTGGTGCTGGGCCATGCGCTGTGCGGCGGCATCGGGGCGCTGGTCGACGGCCGCGACAGCATCTATGCCGACTACGACTATCTCTCGACCTGGACCGCCATCGCCCAGGAGGTGCGCGATCTTGCCGTGCGCGAGCTTTCAGGCCGGTCGCGCGAGGAGATCACGCGGGCCGTCGAGCAGGCCGCCGTGCTCAACAGCCTTTCGAACCTGATGAGCTTCCGCTGGATCGCCGAGAAGGTCGCGGCCGGCACGCTCCGGCTGCACGGCTGGTGGTTCAACATGACCGAAGGCCAGCTCTACGCCTTCAATCCGGCGAACGCCACGTTCGAACCCGTGCAGGGCATCGAGGTCGCGCCGACCATCGTCAAGGGCACCGCGCTGTCGACGATCAAGCCCGAACGCCTGCTCGCCGCCGTGGCGGGCAAGAAGCCGGCGTTTTGAGTCAAGCGGACCGCGGGCGGGACGCCCGCGGTCCGATGAAAACTACTTCACCCACAATTCGAGCGGCACCGCCGGTCGACCGGGACACGCGAGCTTGCCGGTATAGGAGTCCGACAGGCCGGCGCGGTAGGCGCACTCGACGCCGTCCACCGA
>DASZJU010000288.1:0-2237 GCA_035947815.1 Reyranella sp. | reverse complement strand
GTGAAGATCACCTCGCGCCTGATCAGCAAGGAGCGGCGCTACCCGATCGTGAATGGGTTCCGTGGTTAATTGTCATCGCGCGCGGGGTAACCCCCGCGCTGAAGCGCAGCGAAGGATCTCATGGCGATTGCGACCGGCGTGCTCGCTCCGACGGCATGAGGTCCTTCGCTCCGCTCAGGACGACAGAGAGAGAGGCTAAGTCATGTTGATCGCCCAGATCTCTGACATGCACGTCAAGGCGGAGGGCGAGCGGCTCTACGGCCGCATCGATACCGCGGGATTCCTCGAGCGGGCCGTGGCGCACGTGAATGCGCTCGATCCGCGGCCCGATGTCGTGCTTGCCACCGGCGATCTGGTCGAGGGCGGCAAGCCGGAGGAATACATCCGGCTGCGGCAGCTGCTGGCGCCGCTTGCCATGCCGCTCCACTTGATCCCCGGCAACCATGATGCGCGCGATGCGTTGCGCGAGGTCTTCGCCGACCACACCTACCTGCCGCGGACCGGCTTCCTGCACTACACGATCGAGACTCTGGCGGTGCGCCTGATCGCGCTCGACACCCTGGTGCCGGGCAAGGGATATGGCGCCTTGTGCCGCGAGCGGCTCGACTGGCTGGAGGCACGACTCGCCGAAAGCGACCGCCCGACGATCCTGTTCATGCATCATCCGCCGTTCGACTGCGGCATAGACGCCTTCGACAATTTCAAACTGAACGAGGGGGGCGAGCGACTGGCAGGGCTTGTTCGCCGACACGACAATGTCGAGCGCGTGATGTGCGGCCACGTCCATCGCCCCATCCAGGTGCGCTGGGCCGGGACCATGGCGTCGATCGCGCCCAGCACGGCGCATCAGGCGACGCTCGATCTGCACGACGGTGCGCCGCTGTCGATGATGATGGAGCCGCCCGCGATCGCGCTTCACCTGTGGCGCGCGGGCACCGGTCTGGTCACTCACGTGAGCTACATCGGAACCTACGACGGTCCGCGGCCGTTTCGTGCCACACAATGAGCGTCACGTCATCCCGCCTCGGCGAACGGCTGAGTCTCGAAAGCCTGTTCAAGCGGTTGGGGCCGGGCGTCATCACCGGCGCGGCGGACGACGATCCGAGCGGCATCGCCACCTATTCGCAGGCCGGCGCCCAGGGCGGCTTCAACCTCTTATGGACGGTCGTGCTGACCTGGCCGCTGATGGTTGCCGTGCAATCGGTGAGCGCGCGCATCGGCCGGGTCACCGGCCGCGGCCTCGCCGGCAACATGGCGCTGGTGTTCCCGCGCAGCGTCTTGACCGTGCTCGTCCTGCTGCTGTTCATCGCCAACACCATCAATCTCGGCGCCGACCTCGCGGCCATGGGGGCGGCCGCCAAGCTGATGACCGGCGTCGGCAGCCCGCATCTGTACACGGCGGGGTTCGCAATCTTCTCGCTGATAGCCGTCGTGTTCGTCCCCTACCATCGTTACGTCAGCCTGCTGAAATGGTTCACCTTTTCGCTGCTGGCCTATGTCGGCGTGGTGTTCACGGTGAAGATCGACTGGCACGCGGTGGCGGTGGGCGCTCTCGTGCCGAAGTTCGAGCTCTCCGGCGACGCCCTCACCCTGGTTGTCGCGATATTCGGCACCACCATTAGCCCCTATCTCTTCTTCTGGCAGAGCTCGCAGGAGGTCGAGGACGAAGAAGCCGATCCCGAGGCCGGTCCGCTGATCGATCGGCCCGAGCAGGCAGACCATGAGCTCAACCGCATCGGCTGGGAAACCTGGGTCGGCATGGCGATCTCCAACGCCATCGCCTTCTTCATCATCCTGACCACGGCCGTGACCCTGCACGCGGCCGGCAAGACCGACATCCAGACCGCCGAGCAGGCGGCCGAGGCGCTGAAGCCGATCGCGGGAAACGCGGCGTTCTTCCTGTTCAGCCTCGGCCTGATCGGCACGGGGCTGCTGGCGATCCCGGTCCTCGCGGGCTCCGTCGCCTATGCCGTCGCCGAGGCGCGTGGCTGGCGCACCGGGCTCGAGCGGCCGCTGGCTGAGGCGCGGCCGTTCTACATCGTCATCGCCATCGCCATCGTGGTCGGTATCGCGGTCGACTTCTCGCCGCTCGATCCGATCAAGGCGCTGGTGTGGAGTGCCGTCGTGAACGGCGTCATCGTCGTGCCGATCATGGCGGCGATGATGATCGTGGTCAGCCAGCGCAAGATCATGGGCCAGTTCGTGGCCTCGCGCTGGCAATGGATGCTCGGCTGGAT
>DASZJU010000287.1:0-13630 GCA_035947815.1 Reyranella sp. | reverse complement strand
TCGATCAAGCGCTTCACCGACAAGGACGCGCTGGGCGGCCTTTTGGCCAAGTCGACCAAGGAGATGTCAGCGCTCGACGGTCAGACCTTCCGCATCGTCCTCAAG
Organism: Reyranella sp.; assembly: GCA_035947815.1. Classification (GTDB taxonomy): domain Bacteria; phylum Pseudomonadota; class Alphaproteobacteria; order Reyranellales; family Reyranellaceae; genus Reyranella. The sequence goes on along the minus strand of DASZJU010000287.1, from coordinate 13,525 downwards.
GAGCCGTTCGCCATGATGCTGAAGGCGCTCGCCAAGTCGGCCTCGGTGCCCCTGCTCATCATGCCCAAGCGCGTCGCCGAGACGCCGGTGTCGCAGCAGATTTCAGACACGACCGGTTCGGGCCCATACATCTTCAAGAAGGATGAATGGAAGCCGGGCGAAAAGGTCGTCTATATCCGCAATCCCGACTACAAGCCGCGCGCCGAGCCGCCGTCGAGCCTGGCCGGCGGCAAGGTCGCCAAGGTCGATCGCATCGAATGGGTGTCGATCCCCGACAATCAGACCGCGATCAACGCCCTGATCTCCGGTGAAGTCGACATGATCGAGGCGCCGGCGCACGACCTGCTGCCCGTCCTGGAGAAGGACAAGAACGTCGAGATCGTCGTGCCCGATACGCTCGGCCTCACCTATGTCCTGCGCTTCAACTGGAAGCAGCCGCCGTTCAACGACGTGCGCTATCGCCGCGCCGCCGCGCTTTCGCTCAATCAAAAGGACTTCCTGCAGGCCGCCATCGGCGATCAACGCTACTACAAGGTTTGCAAGGCGATGTTCGGCTGCGGTGCACCGCTCGAAACCGCGGCCGGCATGGAGGGCATGCTGGAGTCGCGTTTCGATGAGTCGAAGAAGCTCCTGAAGGAGCTGGGCTACGACGGCACGCCCATCGTCGTGCTGCAAGCGACCGATGTCGCGAACCTCGTGAACATGGCGCCGGTCGCCAAGACCCTGCTCGAGCGCGGCGGCTTCAAGGTCGACGTGCAGTCGATGGACTGGCAGACGCTGGTCGCCCGGCGCACCAAGAAGGAGCCAGTCGCCCAGGGCGGCTGGAACATCGCCATGACCGCGGCGTCGGCAGTGCTGCTGCTCGATCCGGTCAACAACCACTACGCCGAGGCGAGCGGCGATCGAGCCCAGTTCGGCTGGCCGCTCGACGAGGAGATCGAGAAGCTGCGTGCCGCTTTCGTCCGCGAACCCGATCCCAAGAAGCAGCTCGAGATCGCCGAGAAGGTCCAGGCCCGCATCATCAGCGAGGGCGTCACCGTGCCGCTCGGCCAGTACGTGCAGCCGATGGCGCGTCGCAAGAACGTGAGCGGCAACGTACCCTCGCCGGTCACCGTGTTCTGGAACGTCGAGAAGAAATAGCGCCCAGCCTGGAAGAGGTTGTCGTTCGCCTCGCGAAGTGCGAACCTCGGCACAACGAGACGCAGCCGCTCAAGGCTGCGCCGGCTTCATTGAGGGGAAACACCATGACGAAGACGTCTCCGCGCGGCATCGCGTCCGCCCTGTTCCTGGCCGCCGGCTTGTCGGTCGCCGCGACCGGAGCGCACGCCCAGGCCAAGCACTTCAAATTCGCCTACGACCAGCCCAACACGACCGGCTACGGCATCGTCGGCAACGTGTTCTCCGACAAGCTGAAGGAGCTCAGCAAGGGCACGATGCTGATCGACCAGTATCCCGGAGCCCAGCTCGGCCAGGAGCCGCAGGTCCTGCAGCTCGTGAAGTCCGGCGACATCGAGTTCTGCATCAGCGCCTCGGCCAATGCTGCTACCCTCTCGCCGCAGGCCGGCGTCATGTCGCTGCACTTCCTGTTCCGTTCGGAAGACCATCTGGTGAAGGCGGTGGCCGACCCGGCGGTCATCAAGGCGGTGCGCGAGATGATCGACGATACCGTCCAGGGCGCCCATGTCCTGGCGGTGACCACGCTGGGCCTGCGCAACATCTACAGCAAGCGCGAGGTCAAGAAGATCGAGGACATCAAGGGCATGAAGGTCCGCGTCCAGGCGACTCCGACGGAAGACACGATGTTCCCCGCCTATGGCGCGCAAACCGTGCACATGCCGTTCGGCAACGTCTACACCTCGCTGCAGACCGGCGTGGTCGACGCCGCGGAAAACGGCGTCAACGTCTACCTTGTGAACAAGCACTACGAAGTGGCGCCGGTCATGTCGATGACCGAGCACGAGGCCAACAACAGCCTGATCTGGGTCAGCGACAAGGTGTGGTCGAGCCTGACTGCCGAGCAGAAGGCCTGGGTTCAGGCGGCGGCCGACGAGGTCGCCAAGGTTGAGCCGGCGAAAGCCCTCGACCTCGAGCACCAGTCGGCCACCAAGCTCAAGGGCATGGGGGTCAAGATCGTGACGGACGTCGACAAGTCGGGCTTCATCACGGTGGCGACGCCCTATCTCGAGAAGATGGCCAAGGACCTCGGACCCCACGCCGCGAAGGTCCAACAGCTGATCAGCTCGGTGAAATAAGGCCCTTCGCGCTGCGCGTTGGAGAAGCGTATGGCCGACGATCGCTCGCTGGTATTGCAACGGCAGCGACGGCTGAAGTGGCGGGGGCTCGACTGGCTGGAATCCCTGCTGATGATGCTGTGCGGCGCGACGTTGATCTGCTTCAGCACCTCGGTCGTCTGCGACATCGTCACCCGCACCATCGGCGCGCCATGGCTGTGGCTGCAGGAGGTCACCTCGACCTTCTTCATCTATGGCATCTTCATCGGCGCGGCAGTCGCCACCCGGCGCAACGACCATCTCTTCCTCGCTGCGGTCGGCGATTCGTTCACCGGCCGGCCGCGGCTCCTGATCGAGACGTTGATCAGGGTGGTGGTGATCTCGGTCGGGATTTTTCTCACCTACTATGGCTACATAAATTTCCTGCGCGGCTTTTCCAGTTTCCGCATGCCGTCGATGACGCCGATCGCCTCGCTTTATGCCGCGATCCCGATCAGCGGCGCGCTGATCGCGCTGTTTGCCGTCGAGCAACTCGTCAACGGCTGGCGGAACGGCTTCGAAGGCACCGCCGAGGACGATGAACCTCCTCCCGAGGGAGTGCCGCCGCCATGAACTCGGCCACTGTCCTCATCATCATGACGTCGTTGTTCCTGTGCTTCGGCTATCTCGGCGTGCCGGTGGCGTTTTCGCTGACCGCCGGGGTGATGGTGGGCGCCGCCTTCACCGACGTCACCTTCGCCGCGATCGTGCAGAAGATGTTCGACGGCGTCGATTCAGAGGCGCTGCTCGCCATTCCCTTCTTCCTGCTGGTCGGCGAGCTGATGAGTTCGGCCAACGTGGTGCAGCGGGTGATCAACCTGTCTCTCACCATGGTCGGCCATCTCAAGGGCGGGCTGAGCCAGGTCGTCGCGGTGTTCAGCATGTTCTTTTCCGAGATGTCGGGATCGACCACCGCCGATGCCGCCGTCATGAGCCGCACGCTCGGCGTCTCGATGCGCCGGGAAGGCTACGACCCGCCCTTCATCGCCGCCATCATCGCCGCCGCTTCGACCATCGCCGCGCTGGTGCCGCCGTCGATCACCGCCGTGGTCTATGGCGCGGTCGGCAACGTGTCGATCGCCGGCCTGTTCATGGCGGGCTTCGTGCCGGGCTTCATGATCGGCTTCGGCCTGATGATCTATTGCTACTTCTTCGGGCCGGAAGGCATTCGCCGCCCGCGCGCGACGTTCGGGCAGTTCACCGATGCCGCCAAGTCGTCGGCCCTGCCGCTGATGATCCCGGTGATCTTGCTGGGCGGCATCCTCACCGGCTGGTTCACCCCCACCGAGGCCGGCGTGGTCGCGGTGTGCTGGATCCTGTTCGTCGTCATCCCGATGCTCAATCCCAAGCACATCAGCAAGCTGCCGCGCGACTTCTGCTATGCCGGGCTCATCTATTCATTGCCGCTGATCACCATCGCCGCCGCGACCGCGTTCGGCTGGATGCTGGCCTACCTGCGCGGCGCCATCGTGATCTCGGACTGGATCACATCGCTCGCCGGCAACGATCCCCATCTGATCATGCTGTTGCTGGTGCTGTTGTTCACCATCGTCGGAGATTTCATCGAGCCGGTACCGACCATCATCATCTTCATGCCGCTGGTGAATTCGCTGACCGACGCCGGCAGCATCAATCCCGTACACATGGGCGTGGTGCTGATCGTCACGCTGGCCTTCGGGCTGATCACGCCGCCCTACGGGCTGGTCTTGCTGATGGCGTCGAAATTCGTCGGCGTGCCCTTCTCGAAAGCGCTGAAAGCGGCCCTGCCCATCTATGTCGTGTTCCTGGCCACCATCGTGTTCACGATCTTCGTGCCGAGCGCCATCCTGTGGCTGCCCAAGCACGTCATGCCGCAGTCGGTCGGCTGCTTCCCCAATCCGAGCGGCAGCGGCTATATCTGCCCCTCATAGCTCAGCGGTCGGGCAGCGGGATGAATTCGAGATCGCCCGGCACTTTGGCGAAACGATTTTCCTTCCAGTCGGCCTTTGCCTTCTCGATGCGCTCCTTGCTCGACGACACGAAGTTCCACCAGATATGACGCGGTCCGTCCATCGGTGCGCCGCCCAGCAGCATCACCTTGGCGCCGCCGACACCGGCCACGATCTCGGCCGGTTGCGCGGGAGTGAGGACCGCAAGGTCGCCCACGCTCAGCAGGCGATCGCCCAGGGCGACCTCGCCGTCGGCGACATAGACGGCACGCTCGGCATGCTCGGGCGAGACCGCGGTCTTGGCGCCCGGCCGCAGCTCGGCACTGACATAGAAGATCGGCGAGAAATGCGTCGTCGGCGCGGTGCGGCCGCCATAGGTGCCGACGATCAGCCGGAGCGACGCGCCGCCCTCTTGCCACGCCGGCAGCTTCGCCGCCTCGACATGCTCGAAGGAAGGTGCCGTCTCCTCGTGGCTCTTGGGCAGCGCCACCCAGGTCTGGATGCCGTGCATGCGAAAGCCGGCGCGGCGCATCTCCGGCTCGGTGCGCTCGCTGTGGGCGATGCCGGCGCCGGCGGTCATCCAGTTGACGTCGCCCGGGCGGATCGCCTGCGCATAGCCCAGGCTGTCGCGATGGAAGATCCCGCCCTCGAACAGGTAGGTCACCGTGGCGAGGCCGATATGGGGATGCGGCCGCACCTCCATGCCGTCGCCGCCGGGTGGCACCACCATCGGTCCGAAATGGTCGAAGAAGATGAACGGCCCGACCATGCGCCGCTTGGCGCTGGGCAGCACGCGACGCACCGCGAAGCCCGGCCCGAGCTCGTGGGCGTGGCCCTGGATGAGAAGTTCGATCGGGTCAGCCATCTTGTTCTCCTGCTCTTCCTGTGCTGCAACGGCGCGCCATGAGTGCTCCCACCCGCGACCTCTCGCCGTTCTTCGCGCCGCGCAGCATCGCTGTGGTGGGCGCCGGCGAGCGGGCCACGTCGTCGGGCGGCGCCATCATGCAGCTGCTGCGTCAGGCCGGTTATGGCGGACGCGTCGTGCCGGTCAATCCCAGGGGCGGCACAATATTCGGTTACGAATCGGTGACCTCGATCGCCGCCATCGATCCGCCGGTCGACCTCGCCGTGATCGTCATCCGACCCGATGCCATCCTCGACGCCGCCGGCGAATGCGCCGACCGCGGCATCCACAATCTTTTGATCCTGCCCGGCGGCTTCGCCGAAGCGGGCCCGGTCGGCATGGCGCGCAACGAGGCGCTGCTGAAGCTCGCGGCCGAGCGCTCGCTCGTGGTCGCCGGACCGAATTGCGCCGGCATCATCCATCTCGATCCGGCCTGGCGATTCGCCGCGACGTTCCTGCGCGACCTGCCGCCGGGCGCGGCGGTCGGGGCGGGCAATGGGCTTGCCTTCATCTCGCAGTCCGGCGCACTCGCCGAGGAATTTATAGACAAGGCCAATGCCCGAGCGCTGCCACTGACGTCGGTCGTTTCGGTCGGCAATGCCGTGCATCTCGGTGTCGAGGATTATCTCGGCTGGTTGAGCGATCGGCCGGAGATCGGCGCGGCGCTGCTCTACATCGAGTCGATCGAAGACCACGAACGCTTCCGCGATGTGGCGCGCGCGGTCGCCGCGAAAAAGCCGGTCATCGCCCTGTTCGGTGGCCGCACCGAAATCGGCGGGCAGGCCGCTGCGGCGCATACCGGTGCGGTCGCCAACGATGCCGCCGCCATCGACGCCTTCTGCGCCTCCTGCGGCATCATCCAGGTCGAGAGCCTGCGCCGCCTCCTGGTGGCGGCCAAGGCGTTCGGCCGCTTTCCCCAGGGGCTCGGCAAGCGGGCGTTGATCCTGTCCAACTCCGGCGGCCCGGGCGTGCTGTGCGCCGACCGCGCCTCTCTCGACGGCCTGGAGCTTGGCGGCTTGCCAACCGCCATGGCGGAGGTCCTGCGCCAGCAGCTGCCGCCGGAAGCCTCGGTCGCCAACCCGATCGATCTTTTGGCCGACGCGCGGGAGGACAGGTTCGCCCTCGCCTTTGAGGCCGCCATGAACCACGCAGCCCATGCCTACGACATGGTGATGATGATCCACGTCGTGCCGTTCATGGTCGACGCCGCGCCCGTCGTCGCCCGGCTGGCGGTACTCGCCGGAGACGCGCGGCTTCCCTTGCTGCACAGCATGATGGGAACGTTGCCCGGCAAGGCCGAATGGTTCGCCACCATGGAGCGAGCCGGCGTTCCGATGTTCAACGACGTCGAGGAAATGGCGGAAGCGGCCGGGCTGCTGGCGCGCTATCCGAGGCTTCGCGATTCCGCGCGCAGCTACTCTTTCAGTTCTGTGACCATTCGGACTCGTCATCATCCCTGAATCAAAAAATCGTTCGCACACAACCGATTAGTGTCGATTCACGGGTGTTGCATTTTTGCAACTTTTTATGGACTTGTGGATATTCCATGGCCACTATCGGTCACAAGCGAGGCGGAAAGCGTGGGGCATCGACCGGGTAGGGTTGATGAGGTCGCCGACCAGCCTTTTGGACAACGTGTTGAGTTAATGGATCGGGAGAGGCTGATGGCGTTCAAGACGCGAGACCAACGCGCGCAGCGTTGGCGAATCGTCCGCACCCTAGCTACCGCCACCATCGCAATTACCACCTTCCAGCTCTTATGCGCCGCCGGGTCGATGGCCCAGGTCAAGGCGCCCAGCAAGAATCACCTCAAGGCCGCTCCTGCGAGGTCGGCTCCCTCGAGCCCCTCCGAAGATCCCAACGTCCAGCCCTTCGCCATCGGCACCGACGGATCGGTCGCCCAGCAGCTCACCAACCTCCAGATCGACCCCGCCGATGCCCAGGCGGCCGCCGACGCGGTCGGCAAGGCGCTCGGCCAGCTCGACGCCAAGGCCGCCAGCTCCGGTCGTGCGACTGTGCAGTCGCAGGGCGCCGGCCAGCCCAAGCGCCTGGTGTCGCTGCAGCTCTTTTCCGCCAAGTCGCTCGCGGTCGAACTGCACCGCAGCGCCGACGGCAGCTTTGGCTACAAGCTTGCCCCCGGGGCGACCGAAGGCGAGGACGAGCGCGTCTCCAGCCTGCCCAGCACCACTTCCGCCGCGGGGCCGGGCGCCCGGTCTGTGGTCGCAAGCTCGGTCAGTGTCATAAAAGCCAGCAGCTCGACCCTGGCGGCGAGCCTCGCGCCGATCGGCGCCAGTGCGGCGACCCTCAAGGAACTCACCCAGGCCCTGTCGGGCTTTTCGACCATGCCGGCCAAGGTCGAGGTCCTGAAAGGGCGCACCGTCGACGGCGCGCCGCGCATTCTCTTCGCCAGCCTGGGCGAGGGCCAGAGCAAGCAGTCCTTCTGGTGGTTCGCGCCGCCCACCCAGCCTGAAGGCTGGTTCGACGATCAGGGGCACCGCCTCGGCGGCACGGCGCTGGCCGAGCCCAAGCCCGACTCGCGCATCTCCTCGCCATTCGGTACGCGCCGCTACTACGGCCGCTCGAGCGGCGGCGGCTTCCACAACGGCATCGATTTCGAGGGCAAGATCGGCGAGCCGATTTACGCCGCGGGCGACGGCGTGATCAATCATCAAGGCTGGTACTACAACTACGGCCGCACGGTGAAGATCAGCCACGCTGACAATTTCGAGACCCTCTACGCCCACATGTCGAATTTCGCCGCTGGCATGGGCCCCGGCAGCCACGTTCGCAAAGGCGACCTCATCGGCTATGTCGGCTCGAGCGGTCGCTCGACAGGAGCACACCTTCACTTCTCGGTGATCGTGAACGGACAGTTCGTCGATCCCGCGCCCTACATCTCGGAAAAGGGCGGAAACAGCGTTCTGGCGGGGGAATCGCTGGTCGCCTTCCGCCAGTGGCAACAGGACGTGCGCAAGGCCGCCGCCAGCAGCGAGGGCGGCGGCTTCTTCCGCTGGCTCCGTGGCCCGCAGAAGAGCGTTGATCCGTGGAGCACCAACCCCTTCACGTCGCGCAGTCTCGACCGCCTCTGATCTGCCAAAGCCGGGCGAGCGGTGCCGTTGCGCGCGCCAATTCGATCGCCGTGACCTACTACGACGGCCAGGGCTTCATGGTGAACAAGAAGCTCGGCGTGAAGAGCGCCAAGGAGCTGAACGGCGCCACGATCTGCGTCGCGCCGGGCACCACCACCGAGCTCAACCTCGCCGACTACTTCCGCGCCAACAAGATGACCTTCAAGCCGGTCGTCATCGAGAAGGTCGAGGAAGTGCGCGCCGCCAACGCCCCCAACCCGGACGACTACATGGTCATGCCTTCCCCGTCTTACGGGGGAGGTGCCCCCGAAGGGGGCGGAGGGGGAAGGCGCCCCGGCGATCTCCGAAAATTTCAGATTTGAAACTTGCAGGTACCTCGACTGGGGCTTTCCGCCTCCAGCCCTGCGGGCCACCTCCCCCGTAAGACGGGGGAGGCAAATGAAATGACGATGTGTCCACTCCGTACAACCGCCGCCCCGCCAGGGCGGCGGTTTTCATTTGGCCTGTTGCTTGCAAGCCCGGGTAAGGTGAGACTTGCCCAAGGGCAGCAAAAGGGAGGCCATGATGCATAAGGCTACGGTAGCGGCGGCGGCTGGTCTGGCCGCGCTCTTCATCTCGACCGGCGCGATGGCCGGCAAGGACCTCGACACGATCAAGGCGCGCGGCGCGCTGATTTGCGGCATCGGCCAGGGCACGGCCGGCTTCATGCTGCAGGACAGCCAGGGCAAGTGGATCGGCCTCGACGTCGACGTCTGCCGGGCCGTTTCGGCCGCCATCTTCGGCGACGCGGAGAAGGTCAAATACGTGCCGCTCTCCTCCCAGCAGCGCTTCACCGCGCTGCAGTCGGGCGAGGTCGATGTCCTGTCCAACAACACGACCATCACCCTGACGCGCGACACCGCACTCGGCCTCGATTTCACCGCCGTGACCTACTATGACGGCCAAGGCTTCCTGGTGAACAAGAAGCTCGGCGTCAAGAGCGCCAAGGAGCTGAACGGCGCCACGGTCTGCGTGGCCCCTGGCACCACCACCGAGCTCAACCTCGCCGACTACTTCCGCGCCAACAAGATGACCTTCAAGCCGGTCGTCATCGAGAAGGTCGAGGAAGTGCGCGCCGCCTTCTTCTCCGGCCGCTGCGACGTCTATACCAACGACGCTTCGAGCCTCTACGCCACCCGCGCGGCGAACGTGCCGCCGCCGGCGACGGCCGAGGACTTCGTCATCCTGCCGGAGATCATCTCCAAGGAACCGCTGGCGCCGGCGGTGCGCCACGGCGACAACCAGTTCGCCGACATCGTGCGCTGGTCGCAATACGCCATGCTCGAAGCCGAGGAATACGGCATCAGTTCCAAGACCGTGGACGAGATGCTGAAGAGCGAGAACCCCTCGATCAAGCGCATCCTCGGCGTGACGCCGGGCATGGGCAAGGCGCTGGGCGTCGACGAGGCGTGGGTCGTCAACATCATCAAACAGGTCGGCAACTACGGCGAAAGCTTCGAGCGCAATGTCGGTTCGGGCTCGATCCTCAAGATCGACCGCGGCCTCAACAACCTGTGGACCAAGGGCGGGCTGCAATACGCTCCGCCGATTCGCTAGGGCACGATCCGCTAGGACCGGATCCGCCGAAGCATTTTCCGAGAGGGCGACATGGTTGCAAGTGGGCGTTTCCCTCTTAAACTGACGGCAACATCGATCGAGATGGGCGCGCGGACGAACCGCGGCCGACAGGGGGAATAGCGTATGGCAGTCGAGACATTGGGCTCCGTGCCGCGCGCAAGGGTGGCACCCTGGAACGACCCGATCATCCGTGGCTGGGTCTTCCAGATCGTCGTGGTCGGCGCCGTGGGTTTCCTGGCCTGGTATCTCGTCTCCAACACCGTCGAAAATCTCGCCCGCCAGAAGATCGCCAGCGGCTACCACTATCTCGGACGCGAGGCGGGCTTCGAGATCGGCGACACGATGATCGCCTACTCGCCGGCCAGCACCTATTCGCGAGCCATCCTGGTCGGCCTGCTGAACACGCTGAAGGTGTCCGTCCTCGGCGTCATCATGGCGACGTTCCTGGGCACGATGATCGGCGTCGGACGGCTGTCGAACAACTGGCTGCTCTCCCGGATCTGCGCCTGGTACGTCGAGGCCTTCCGCAATGTGCCGCTGCTGCTCTGGCTGTTTCTGTTCTACAAGCTGATCAGCGAAGCCTTTCCCGGGCCGCGCCAGGCGATCGGCGCATTCTGGAACTCGGTATATCTGTCCAACCGAGGCCTCTATTTTCCAGTGCCGATGGCCGACCCGATCCACAAATGGATGGGCGTCGCCCTGCTGGTCGGTATCGCCGCCGCATGGGCAGTGCACCGCTGGGCCAAGAAACGCCAGGAAGACACCGGCCAGCCCTTCCCCTCGATCTCGGCGGGCCTCGGCTTGGCACTCGGCCTGCCCTTCGTGGTCTGGCTGCTGGGTGGCGCGCCGCATCACATGAGCTGGCCTGAAATCAAGGGCTTCAACTTCGAGGGCGGCACGGTGATCCAGCCGGAATTCACCGCCCTGCTGGCCGGCCTCGTGCTCTACACCTCGGCCTTCATCGCCGAGATCGTGCGCTCGGGCATCCTGGCGCTGCACAAGGGTCAGAGCGAGGCCGCCATGGCGATCGGCCTGTCGCGCGGCCAGGTGATGCGGCTCGTGCTGCTGCCGCAGGCGCTGCGCGTGATCGTGCCGCCGATGACCAGCCAGTATCTCAACATCGTCAAGAACAGCTCGCTTGCCATCGCCATCGGCTATCCCGACCTCGTGGCCTCGATCAACGTCACGATCAACCAGACCGGCCAGGCGATCGAGAACGTGCTCATCATCATGGCAGCCTACCTGTCGGTCAGCCTGTCGATCTCGGCGTTCATGAACTGGTACAACAAACGCATCGCCTTGAGGGAGCGCTGAGCCATGGCTGACGCCCTGCCCGTCGGCGAGCGACCCCAGCTCGCCCCACCGATCGACGAAACCGGCCCGCTCGGATGGGCGCGCAAACACCTGTTCTCGAGCTGGCTGAACGGCCTCGTCACGATCGCGCTGATCGTCGGCATCGGCTGGATCCTGTCGTGGTTCCTCGAATGGGCGGTGTTCACCGCCAATTTCACGGCCTCGACCGGCAGCGAATGCCGCGGCGGCGGCGCCTGCTGGGCGCTGATCCGCGAGAAATACCGGCTGATCTTCTTCGGCACCTATCCCTACGAGCAGCAATGGCGGCCGCTGTTCGCGGTCGTCGCCATGCTGGCCATGCTGATCACGTCGGCCGACCGGCGCATGTGGAACTGGCGGCTGCTGGTGATCTGGGGCCTCGGCTCGTTCATCACCTTCCTGCTGATGTTCGGCCAGATCTACATCCCGCTCAGCCTGTTCCTGTTCGTGGCCCTGGTCGTCGGCCTCATCGGTATGGCCCTGCGCAAGGGCATCGCCGACGCCGGCGAGATGAACGCCTACCGCGCGCTGGCGGCGATCGGCGCCATCGGCCTGGTCCTGCGCATCCTGGGCGTCCTGCCGGCCTGGAGCCTTGCCATAGCGCCGCTGCCTTACGTCGAGACCAGCCTGTGGGGCGGCATCCCGGTGACGATCATCCTCGCCACCTACGGCCTGGTCTTCGCCTTCCCCTACGGCATCCTGCTGGCGCTCGGCCGGCGTTCCAACCTGCCGCTGATCAAGGGACTGTGCGTGGGCTTCATCGAGCTGATCCGCGGCGTGCCGCTGATCAGCCTGCTGATCATGGCCTCGGTCATGCTGCCGCTGTTCCTGCCGAGCGGTGTCACCATCGACAAGTTCCTGCGCGCCCAGGTCGCCGTCATCCTGTTCGCCGGCGCCTATATCGCCGAGATCATCAGGGGCGGCCTGCAGTCGTTGCCCAAAGGCCAGTTCGAGGCCGCCGATGCGATGGGCCTGAACTACGTGCAGAAGACCCTGCTGATCATCCTGCCGCAGGCCCTGCGGGTGGTGATCCCGCCCTTGATCAACACCTTCATCGGCTTCTTCAAGGACACCTCGCTGGTGCTGATCATCGGCATCTTCGACTTCCTCAACAGCGCCAACCAGGCGCTCGTCGACCCCAACTGGGCCGGCTTCCCCGGCGAAATCTATCTGTTCGCCGCCTTCATCTATTTCTGCTTCTGTTTCTCGATGTCGCGCTACAGCAAGTATCTCGAGGTCGAACTCAACAAGGGAACGCGCCGCTAGAGGCGGCCAGGAGAACGCACCAATGGCTGCCAGCGTAGCGCACGACCTCAGCAACGCCCCGTCGGTGATCACGCTCACCGGCGTCAACAAGTGGTTCGGGCAATTCCACGTGCTGAGCGACATCAACCTCGACGTCAAGGAGGGCGAGAAGATCGTGATCTGCGGGCCCTCGGGCTCGGGCAAGTCGACCTTGATCCGCTGCATCAATCGCCTGGAAGAGCACCAGGCCGGCGACATCGTCGTCGACGGCGTGACGCTCACCAACGACGTCAAGAACATCGAGGCGATCCGCCGCGAGGTCGGCATGGTGTTCCAGTCGTTCAACCTCTTCCCGCACCTCACCATCCTCGAGAACCTGACCCTGGCGCCGATCTGGGTGAAGAAGATGCCCAAGCGGGAAGCCGAGGAGGTCGCCATGAACCTCCTGAAGCGCGTGCGCATCCCCGAGCAGGCGCTGAAATATCCCGGCCAGCTCTCGGGCGGCCAGCAGCAGCGCGTGGCGATCGCCCGCGCGCTCTGCATGCGGCCCAAGATCATGCTGTTCGACGAACCGACCTCGGCGCTCGATCCCGAAATGGTCAAGGAAGTGCTCGATGTCATGATCGAGCTGGCGCGCGAGGGCATGACCATGCTGTGCGTTACCCACGAGATGGGCTTCGCCCGCGCCGTGGCCGACCGCGTGATCTTCATGGACCGCGGCGAGATCGTCGAGCAGAACGAGCCGGAATCGTTCTTCGCCAATCCCCGGAACGAGCGCACCAAGCTGTTCCTCGGCCAGATCCTGCACCACTGATGTGCTGGGGGCGCGCCACTCCCGTGGCGCGTCTTCGCCAGATCCACAGAAAGATCGCGCCGCTGGAGCGGCACGCCTCCAGCAAAAAGACTGAGTCCACCATGAAAATCCTGGTCACCGGCGGCGCGGGCTTTATCGGCTCGGCCGTCGTCCGCCACATCATCCGCGACACCGACTGGACGGTGGCCAACGTCGACAAGCTGACCTACGCCGGCAATCTCGAATCGCTGGCCGAGGTGCGCGCCAGCAACCGCCACACCCATTTCAAGGTCGATATCCGAGACCGCCCGGCGATCGCCGACATCCTGCGCGGTTTCCAGCCCGAC
>DASZJU010000286.1:0-2247 GCA_035947815.1 Reyranella sp. | reverse complement strand
GTTGGTCGCCGACTGGCTTTGTAGCTTGGCCATCGCCTTGATCAGCTCTTCCGGGCCGGCGCAATAGCCGATGCGCCAGCCGGTCATGGCATAGGCCTTGGACACGCCGTTCATGGTGAGGGTGCGTTCGTACAACCTGGGCTCGACTTCCAGGATGGTGGTGAACTTAAAGCCGCCATAGACCAGGTGTTCGTACATGTCGTCGGTCAGCACCCAGACATGGGGATGACGCAGCAGCACGTCGCACAGCGCCCGGAGGTCGGCGCGGGTGTAGGCGGCGCCGGTCGGGTTGCTGGGCGAGTTCATGATCAGCCACTTGGTCTTGGGCGTGATCGCGCGCTCGAGATCCTCGGGCTGCAGCTTGAAGCCCGTCGACTCCGGGCAATTCACGATCACCGGCGTGCCGTCGGCTACCAGCACCATCTCCGGATAAGACACCCAGTAGGGCGCCGGCACGATCACCTCGTCGCCGGGGTTGAGCGTCGCCAGCATGGCGTTGAAGATGATCTGCTTGCCGCCCGACGTGACGACGGTCTGCGACGGCTTGTACTCGAGGCCATGGTCGCGCTTCATCTTGGCGCAGATCGCCTGGCGCAGCGCCGGCGTGCCGGGCACCGCGGTATACTTGGTGTCGTTGGCGTGGATGGCCTTGATGGCCGCTTCCTTGATGTGGTCGGGGGTGGGGAAGTCGGGCTCGCCGGCGGCCAGGCCGATCACGTCTTTGCCGGCCGCTTTCATCTCCAGGAACTTGCCTTGGGCAGCATTGGTCGGAGAGGGCTTGATGCGGCTGAGACGATCGGCAATGAAAGCCATGACGCGATACTTCCTTTCAGGCCTCGACGAGGCGCGCGAAAGTACTGGCGAGGTGCTGTTTTCGCAAGCCGATGCACCTCTATTTCTCGTAGGTTCGTGCCGTATCCTCCCTAAGCCTCCTACAAGATCTGGACGTATCCCGCCGGCAGCCGCGTTTGACCCTGCCGTCTTCGCAACCTATTTTGCCCTCCCCATGACCGACCAACGCGAAAATCTCGTGCTCGCGTTCCTGCGCGACATGCCGCGGGTCTAGAACGCATGGAAGGAAAGCTCGACGAGCTTGTCCGCCGTGTGAGCTCGGTAGAAACCAATCTCGCGCATGTCCATGTCGAATTGGCCGGCCTGCACGTTGACATGGCCGCCCATTTCGCCCGTATGGATCGCATCGACGGGCGGCTCGACCGCATCGAAAAGCGGCTCGGTCTCGTCGATGCCTGACCCTCATTGCTGGGAGTGGCGCGCTCCCGGCGATGAACGTGATCATTCCACCAGCCTCACCTCGGCATCCACGCTCATCGTGGCGTCGCCGAAGCCCACGCGCCGGCCGCTGACCGGGGCCGCGTCGCGATAGTCGAGCCCGATCGCCACCCGCAGGCTGTCGCCGCGCGGACTGATATTGTTGGCCGGATCGAAGCCCACCCATTCCAGGCCCGGCACCCAGGCCTCGGCCCACGAATGGCTGGTGCGGCCGACATGCAGCTCGGGATCGTCGTTGCGCAGATAGCCGCTGACATAGCGCGCCGGCACGCCGAGCCGGCGGCAACAGGCGATGAAGACGTGCGCGTCGTCCTGGGCGACGCCGGCGCCGCGCGCCAGCGCCTCGGCTGCCGTCGTCGCCACCGTCGAGACGCCGGTCTTGTAGGCCACCCGCTCGCCGACGCGCTTCATGACCTCATGCAGAACAGCGACACGCCCCCGCGCATCGGCGGCTTTCTCGGCAAGACCCTCGATCAGCGGATCGAAGCTGGCATCGTGGCGGGTAAGGCCCGAGTTGCGCAGCCAGAACGGCGCCGGAAGCGTCGGCACCTCGGCGTAGCGTAGCCACTGTTCCGAACCGCTGTATTCGTAGACGCCGTGCACCACGATCTCGACATGGTCGTGCTGCTGCGCCACCGAGAAGGTCGTGACCTGGTTGCCGTGACCGTCGAGCCATTCGGAGCGCTTGCCCGGCCCGTCGATGCGCCAGGAGACGATGCGCTGGCCGGCCGCGGGCTTGGGCGTGAGCCGCACATCGTGGATCGAATGGCCGGAGGGCTGATCGAAATCGAAGCGCGTGGCGTGGTGGACGGAAAGGCGCATGCGTGCTCGCTCAATCCAGCAGGAACTGGCGGCCGATTTCCTCGGACAGCGTGGCGATGTCGCCGCGCACGCCGCCCAGGAATTTCCTCAGACCCATCTCGAACACCTGGTCGATGCGCACATAGCGCAGCCTGG
>DASZJU010000285.1:0-4124 GCA_035947815.1 Reyranella sp. | reverse complement strand
GTGCAGGCGCTCGACTGGAGTCGCCGCCAAGGTGCGCGATCATGGGAATTGCGGACAGCGGTCGATTTGGCGGCGCTGTGGGCCGATCAAGGACAACGGGATCGGGTTCAGGGTTTGCTGCAGCCGATCCTCGAGCAGTTCGGGGAAGGCCTGGATATGGCAGATTTGAAGGCGGCGCGGCACCTCCTGACGACCTTGCGTTAGTACGCCTGGGTCTGCACCCTCGCTTTGCTTCGGCGATCAGCCACGCGCTGGCGCAGCGCTGCCCATCAGTATGGCCCGCTCGTTTTTCCCGCGGGGCACTTCGTCGCGAAGAAGCCAGGGGCACGCTGAGGACGTATGGACTCGCCCTTACTTTTCCGGGCATCCATCGAGACCGGGCATGATTCGCTTCCAAGAAAGGCGCCAGGCGGGCATTAACCCGCGAATCCGCCCGGCGGGTGGCAGGGCTGTCACACGCGACTAAAAACCCCGTCATCGCGCAGCGGAGGGACCTGTTCTGTTGTCACGGCGCAAGAGGAGGTCCCTCGACCACGCCGCCCTTGGGCTTCGCTGGGGATGACGGACTAGCGAGCCGGAGCCCCGAAATTTTTGGACCGGCGGTGAGCCAGAATTCGACGGCGGCGCATGAGTAACACTAAACTGATACTTGACTTTTACTTGTAGACGACTTAAGTCTTCTTCTGGGCCCGCGTCACCACGCCCAGGAGAGCCTCCGCCATGTCCAACGCCAGCCGCCGCTCCCCCATCGATGACCCAAATGAAGAGGAGCGCGCGCTGGCCAGATGGCGCGCCGCCAGCGCACCGCCCGCCGACTGGCCCGAGATCGACGCCAGCCTGTTGGACGACGGGCGGGGCGCGGTGCCGCCGTTTCCGATCGATCTCCTGCCGCAGCCCTGGCGGGACTGGGCGGCCGACCGGGCCCGCTGCGCGGGCGCGCCGGTCGACTACGTGGCCCAGGCGCTGCTCGCGGCCGTCGCCGGCGTCAGCGGCGCGGGCGTGGAGGTGCGCATC
The DNA here is from genome assembly GCA_035947815.1 of Reyranella sp. GTDB lineage: Bacteria > Pseudomonadota > Alphaproteobacteria > Reyranellales > Reyranellaceae > Reyranella. The sequence continues at coordinate 3,110 of DASZJU010000285.1, read as the reverse complement.
ACCGCCGACTGGGCCGAGCCGCTGGTGCTGTGGCAGGCGCTGATCGGCACGTCGTCCAGCGGCAAGTCGCCGGCGCTCGCCGCCGTGCGCTGCATGCTGGCCTCGGTCGAGGCCAAGGCCAGGACGAGCGAAGGCGAGCGGGAAGGCGGGCCGACCCGCATCGTCGTCGGCAGCCCATCGATCAAAGCCCTCGCCCAGATCGTCTCCGGCAATCCGCGCGGCGTGTTGCTGTGGCGTGATCGGCCTTCGCCCTGGCTGGCCGAGTTGGGAAAGCGCGGCGAAGAGGAGCGCGCCCACTGGTTGGAAGCCTGGTCTGCCGGACCGGTGGCGGTCGAGGATCGCAGCGGTGCCGCCTTGGAACTGGAGCGGTTTGCCGTGAGCGTGCTGGGCACGCTCCAGCCCGACCGGCTGCCCAAGGCGCTGGAGGCGGCCGACGACGGCCTGGCGGCGCGGTTTCTGTACGCGTGGCCGGACCCGCCGCCCTATTGCCCGCTGCGCGAGCGCCGGAAGTCGCGGGCGGACGAGTCCGTCAGCATGCTGTGGCGCATCGCCGATCATGTGCGCCTGGCGGCCGGCCCGCTCGTGCTCGACTTCGACGAACATGGGCTGGACAGCTTCGACAACTTCCTCACACGCCTGCGTGCCGAAACCGAGCACGCCGAAGGACTGGAAGGGGCGTGGTTGGGCAAGGGTTCCGGAACGGTGGCCCGGCTTGCCGCCGCGCTCGAGCTGCTCGTTTGGTCGGGAGGCACCGCGTCGCGGCCGCCCGGCCCGATCGGGTGCGCCCAGGTCGAGGCCGCCGTCGCCTTGTGGACGGGCTATTTCAGGCCGCATGCCAGCGTGATGTTTCGTCGCGGTGGACCCACCGACCTGGAGCGTCAGGCGCGCCGCGTGGTCCGCTGGCTGAAGGCTGGCGGACGGACGGAAGTATCGCGTGAGGATGTCCGGCGCACGGCCCTCGCCCAGTCGGTCAGCGCGACCGGGGCGGACATGGTACTCACCCGGCTGACGGCGGCCGGTATCGTGCGGCGCCCCGACGACGACGTTTCGCCGGGTCGCGGACGGCCGGCGGAGCGCTGGCAGGTGAATCCGGCTCTGGCGGGGCACTAGCGGGGTAGCGGAAATTGCGGGAAACAAATTTTATGTCGCGAGGAGTGCACCCCGTGGATGAGACAGTAAAGCTGCGAACATGAGCGGGCGGGTGGAATTGCGCGCCGTCGTCGACCAGGAAGCCGGGCTCAGGTTGGACCGCTGGTTCCAGCGGCATTTTCCGGAGCTGAGCCACGGCGCGCTGCAGAAGCTTTTACGCACGGGCCAGGTGCGGATCGACGGCAAGCGCGCCGAAGGCAAGGACAGGATCGAGCCCGGCCAGACCATTCGCCTGCCGCCCGGGGTCACGACCACGCCGCCGCCCAAGCCGCGGGAGATTCCGACCGTGTCGGACCACGATGCCGCGGAGATCCAACGGCTGGTCATCCACAAGGACGACCACGTCATGGTCCTGAACAAGCCGCCGGGGCTGGCCGTGCAGGGCGGCACGGGCACGGAGCGGCATGTCGACGGCATGCTCGATGCGCTGCGGTTCGGCTTCGAGGAGCGACCGCGGCTGGTCCATCGCCTGGACAAGGATACGTCGGGTGTCTTGCTGATCGCCCGCACCGGGCAGGCGGCCAAGCGGCTGGGCGAGTCCTTCCGCGACCGCGAGACCGAAAAGCTCTACTGGGCGGTCGTCGTCGGCCTGCCGCCCAAGCCTGAAGGCGCCATCGACCTGCCGCTCGCCAAGCGGCCGGGCGCGCGCGGCGATCGCGAATTGATGCAGGTCGATCAAGAGAATGGCCAGAAGGCGCTGACCCATTTCCGCATGGTCGATCGGGCCGGCAAGCGCGCGGCGTTTCTGGCGCTGTGGCCGCGTACCGGACGGACGCATCAACTGCGCGTGCACTGCGCGGCGATCGGTTGTCCCATCCTGGGCGACGGCAAGTATGGCGGCGAGGAAGCGCTGCTGGCCGCCGTCGCCGATGCCCGCCGTCTGCACCTCCATGCCCGTCGGCTCGTGTTGCCGCATCCCTCGGGCAAGGGCGAGTTGAAGGTCGAGGCGGAAGCGCCGCCTCACTTCCGCCGTACCGTTGAGGCATTCGGCTTCTCGATCGGCGGCGATTGAGCGAGAATCGGTTGGCATGCGCGTTCCTTGGAGGCGGCTGACCTGGGTTCTCATCGCGGCGGTCCCGATCGTCGCGATCGCGGGCGTCGTCTGGGTCGCCACGCGCGATCTCTCCCGCTACCAGGCCCGACTGACCGAGCAGATCCGCAAGGTGACCGGCCGCGAGCTGGCGGCCAAGGTGCCGCTGGCCGTCAAGCTCGGCAGCGAGCCCGCCATGGTGGCGGAAGGCGTCACGCTGTCGAATGCCCCGTGGGGATCGCGCCCCGAGCTGGCGCGGGTGCGCAAGCTCACCCTGTACATCGATCCGGTCTCGCTTTTCCTGGGCGAGATCAAGATCGGCCGCATCCTGCTCGAGGGCGCCGACATCCTGGTCGAGACCAACGAGGTGGGCGACGCCAACCTCGAGATGTTGCCGCCGCCCGATGGGTCAGGGCCCCATGCGGGCGAGAACCGTTCGTTCCGGCTGCGCACCACCAACGCATTTCCCTGGATCGGCACCATCGACGTGCGCGACTCGGTCCTGACCATCGCCGAAGGGCAGGGACGTCCGCCGGTCGTGCTGGAGGTCCCCAGCGCCACGTTCCGTTCGTCGGCGCCCAACCAGCCCCTGCAGATCGAGGGTCGTTTCGCCGCCCCCCACGCCACTCCGCTCGACCTCACCGGCACGGCCGGCTCGTTCGACGGCTGGATGCGGGGCTTGCCCGGCAACATCGACGTGCAGGGTGGCTTCGGCGGCGGCAAGATCGCGATCAAAGGCGGCGTCGGGGTCAAGGGCACCACCGTGCAGATCAACTCCGAGGGGCCCGACGTCTCGCTCTTTGGTCCCTATATCCACCTGCCCGTGCCGGCGGGCGGCCCCTATGTGCTGAGCGCCAAGGCCGCGACCCAGCGCAGCGCCTTCAAGGTCGATGTGACGACCTTGAAGGTGGGCTCGAGCGAGCTCACCGCC
>DASZJU010000284.1:0-8437 GCA_035947815.1 Reyranella sp. | reverse complement strand
GTCTCCACCAGCAAGGTCTTGGCGAGGCCCGGCACGCCGATCAACAGCACGTGGCCGCCCGACAGGAGTGCTACAAGGGTTTGATCGATGACGTCCTGCTGGCCATAAATGACCTTGCCGATGGCGGTGCGGGCGGCGCGCAACTGGGCACCGAGGCGTTCGATGTCGGCCAGGGCGGCGATGGCGTCAGCGTCGGTTGCAGTGGATGTGTCTGGGGCCACCGGGGCGCTCCTGTGATCGTAAGAATGGCGGGCGGGATTAGGATTGAGGGAAGCCCAGAAATGCGGCTGGAACAAGGGCATGACGGTTGACGAAATAGTGCAGCGGGTGCGCGAGCGCAGCAGACGTTTGGCATCCGGCCTGCCCGTACCGCAGCCGCCTCTCGGCAGCGATTTCTCCCTGAACGGCGTCTTTCCCGTACCGGAGACTTTTAGGCCCGCTGCAGTTCTCGTGCCATTGGTGCGGCGCGAGCCCGGTGTGACGGTTTTGTTGACGCAGCGCACCGAGGACATGCCGAGCCATGCCGGCCAGATCGCCTTTCCCGGCGGTCGCCCGCAGGCCTCCGACGCCGACGCGGTGGCCACGGCGCTGCGCGAAACCGAGGAGGAGGTCGGCCTGGCGCGACGATTTGTCGAGGTGATCGGTGCGGTCGATCACTACCGCACCGGCACCGGTTACGAGATCACGCCCATCGTCGGCATCGTGACGCCGGGATTCACGACCCGTGCGGATCCGCGCGAGGTCGCCGACGTCTTCGAGGTGCCGCTGGCGCATTTCCTCGACGAGAAGAACCACAAGATCCAGAGTCGCACCTGGCAGGGCCGCGAGCGGCGCTATTACGCCATGCCCTACGGGGAACGCTACATCTGGGGCGCAACTGCCGGTATGCTGAAAAACCTGCAGTTCGTCCTTACCGCCACCCCTGACTGACGCGGGCTCGGAGCAATTCCATGCGCGTCATCCTTCTGGTCCTGATCCTGGTGATGGCGCCGACCGCCGGCTTTTTCCTGTGGGCCTGGGCGGTCAAGATCAAGCAGGAGCGCAAGCTCGCCGGCACCCTGCCGGCGTGGCAGGACATGCCGATCACCTGGCTCGCCATCGCCGGGCTTCTGTGCACCATCGCCGGCTTCCTCGTGATGTTCTTCACCCAGAACCAGGGCTACGGCGGCCTGTTCGCGCCATGACCCCCTCAGCCAGCGGCATGACACATTCTGTCGTCCTGAGCGCAGCGAAGGACCTCATCGCTGCGAGCAACCGGCATGAGATCCTTCGCTTCGCTCAGGATGACAGAGAGGGCGGGCTGTTCGTCCCATGATCCTTCATGCCGGACCGCGGGCCTCCAGGCCCGCTCATGCTCATGAGCGGGCCTGGAGGCCCGCGGTCCGGTGAAATGAAACCCGCGTGGATGGACGAGCCGCCGGTGCAGGCATTGCTGGCAGCGCTGGCGCGTGGCGGGATCGCCGCGCGCTTCGTCGGCGGCTGCGTGCGCAACACCGTGCTGGGCCGTCCCGTCGGCGACATCGATATCGCCGTCGACAAGCCGCCCGAGACGGTGATGCGCGCGCTCGAGGCGGCGGACCTCAAGGTCGTGCCGACCGGATTGAAGCACGGCACGGTGACCGCCATCGTCAAAGGCCGGCCGTTCGAGCTCACGACCCTGCGGCGCGACATCGAGACCGACGGAAGGCGCGCCGTCGTGGCCTTCACCGACGACTGGCTGGCCGATGCCGGGCGCCGCGACTTCACCTTCAACGCGCTCTATGCCGATCCCGACGGCACGATCTGGGACCCGTTCGACGGCCGCGCCGACCTTGTGGCCGGAAAGGTGCGCTTCATCGGCGACGCCGACACGCGCATTGCCGAGGATCACCTGCGCGTCCTGCGCTTCTTCCGCTTCTACGCCTGGTTCGGCAAGCCGCCCCTCGATGGGCCGAGCTTCAACGCCTGCCGCCGCAATGCCGGCGCGCTCGGCGACCTGTCGGGCGAGCGGGTCGCCAAGGAACTGCTGCGCCTGCTGGCGGCGCCCGCGCCGGCCGACGCGCTGGAGGCGATGGCCGAGGCCGGCGCCCTCGATCACTGGCTGCCGGAATATTGCGGCACGGAGCGGCTGCGCGACCTGATCGCCCGCGAGGACGCGCCTGACCCGCTGCGCCGACTGGCCGCGATCCTTGTGCCGCCGGTGACGGCGGCTGCCCGGCGTCTGAGGCTCTCGACCCAGGACTCACTGCGACTCCAATTGATGCTGGAGCCCGCTGTCCCCAGCACCCGGGAAACCCTCCACACCGCGATCTACCGCCTCGGCACCAGCCTGTTCATCGACCGCCTCCTGCTCGACGGGCCCACAGGCTGGCGCGAGGCGCTCGCAGTGGCGCGCAGTTGGACGCCGCCGTCATTGCCGATCGGCGGGGCCGATGCACTGGCGCTCGGCCTGAAACCGGGGCCCCGGGTGGGCGTGCTGCTCGAAGCCGTCGAACGCTGGTGGATCGACACGGATTTTTCAGCCGACCGCGCGGCCTGCCTCGCCGAACTCGAACGGCTTGCGCACACGGCATGATCCGACCCGGTCTCACCTTCGCGCTGTGGCTGGCGATCGCGCTGTTCATCGTGCTGAACAATGCGGTGGGCGACACCTGGATCGGCCCGACGCTCCCGGTGCTCGCGGTCGAATGGTACAAGGCGCTGGTGCCGTTGCCTTATGCGGCGATGCTGGCGCTGATCCATGCCCGCCGCACCACGGGACCGCGCTGGTTCGAGGCGGCCCTCTTGGCCGCGCTGCTGTGGCCGACCTCCACGGTGATCGTCGACTTTCTCTATGCGCGGTTTCTCTACGGCGATGACCCTGCCGCTTTCCTCGACCGCTTCGCCTTCTGGTGGGGCGCCCCCTATCCGCTGCTGGTCCTCGGCCTCTTCGCCGCCCCGATCGTCGCCGGCGCCCTGCTAGCGCGCCGCTAGTGCCAATTTGTCATCCTGAGCGAAGCGAAAGATGACAGCGACCACTTGACAGAACTGAGCAATGTTGTGGCGTATGCCTGCCGACCTCTCTCTCGGAAGGATCGGCCCCTGTCCACTCAATCGCAAAGCAGAACTCACCCCGATTTCCTGGCCTCTATACGGTACGAAAGAATTCCCGCCGTCACGGCCAGCGCGCCTCGGGCGGCAGGGACATCAGGATCGCCTCGACATTGCCGCCGGTCATCAGGCCGAACTTGGTGCCGCGATCGTGCAGCAGGTTGAACTCGACATAGCGGCCGCGGCGCACCAGCTGGTGCTCGCGCTCGGCATCCGTCCACGGCTCGTTCATGTGCCCGCGCACCAGCCGGGGATAGATCTCGAGGAACGCCTCGCCGACGCCGCGGGTGAAAGCGAAGTCGCGCGCGAAGTCGCCGCTGTCGAGATCGTCGAAGAAGATGCCGCCCACGCCGCGCGGCTCGCCGCGGTGCGGCAGGTGGAAGTATTCGTCGCACCATTGCTTGAAGCGCGGATAGTAGCCGGCGTCGTGTCGGTCGCAGATGGCCTTCAGCGCGGCGTGGAAGGCTTGCGTGTCTTGGCTGTTGGGCACCATCGGCGTGAGGTCGGCGCCGCCGCCGAACCAGGCGCGCGTGGTCACGATATGGCGGGTGTTCATGTGCACCGCCGGCACCCTGGGCGAGCGCAAATGGGCGACCAGCGAGATGCCCGAGGCGAAGAAGCGCGGATCCTGCTCGGCGCCCGGGATCTGGTTGCGGAACTCCGGGCTGAATTCGCCGAACACGGTCGAGACGTTGACGCCCACCTTCTCGAACACGCGGCCGCGCATGACTGACATGATGCCGCCGCCGCGATCCTCGCCGTCGGGCCCGGCCTCGCGCTGCCACGCCGTGCGTTCGAAGCGGCCGGGCGCCAGCTCGCGATGGGTGCCCGAAAGTTCGTCTTCGATGCGCTCGAATTCGGCGCAGATGCGGTCGCGCAAATTCTCAAACCAGGCGCGCGCCGCGTCCTTGCGCTTCGCGAGCGTGGCGTCGTCGGGCAGCGGCGAGGGAGTCTTAGTCGGCGAGCGCATCGAATCCCGAGGTTTGGCGAAGGGCCTCGCTCAATACCATCGCCGCGGCCAGCGCGACATTGAGCGAACGCGCAGCCGCCTGCAGCGGAATGCGCAGCCGGAGGTCGGCGGCGTCATGGACCTCGGCCGGCACGCCGGCGCTTTCGCGGCCGAGCAGCAGCGTGTCGTCTGTCCGGAAGGCGACAGCGGGAAAGCGTTGGTTGCCCGAGGTGGTCAGCAGAACGAGCCGACCCGGTGTGCGATCGCGCCTAAAAGCCTGCCACGAGGCGTGCCGGACGATCTTGGCCAAGTCGTAGTAGTCCATGGCGGCGCGGCGGATCCGCTTGTCGTCGAGCGGAAAGCCGCAGGGCTCGATGATGTCGAGCGGCGCGCCGAGGCAGGCGGCCAAACGGATGAAGGCCCCGAGATTCTGAGGAATATCGGGCTCGAACAGGGCAAGGCGCATGAGCCCTGTTCTACTCTCGTCCGCGGCGCGAAAGCGTTCGTTCGTGCGGCACGCTGTCACACAACGGGGTGCGCTCAGCCTGCGACCAACAGAGCCTTGAAACATAAGGGGGTTTTGCGGTCTAAAGACCCATCTCCTCGGGGGGACGGAAGAGAGAAACAATGGCGTCATCAAGCATCCCGGCCGGCGGTCATGTCGATCCGACCCGGCGCGACTTTCTCATGGTCGCAACCGGCGCCATGGGCGCCATCGGCACGATCGCCGTCGCCTGGCCCTTCATCAACAATCTCAACCCCGCCGCCGATACGCTGGCGCTCTCGACCGTCGAGGTGAACGTGGCACCGGTGCAGGTCGGCCAGGCGATCACCGTGAAGTGGCGCGGCAAGCCCTTGTTCATCCGCCATCGCACGCCGGAGGAGATCAAGGCGGCCGAGGAAGTGCCGATGTCGGAGCTGCGCGATCCGCAGACCGACAATTCGCGCGTCACCGACACCGCCAAGAAGGTGCGGCCCGAGTGGCTGATCATGATCGGCGTCTGCACCCATCTCGGCTGCGTGCCGCTCGGCAACAATCCGGGCGATCCCAAGGGCGAGTTCGGCGGCTGGTTCTGCCCGTGCCACGGGTCGATGTACGACACGTCGGGACGCATCCGCAAAGGGCCGGCGCCGCTCAACCTCGCGATTCCGGGCTACCTGTTCACGTCAGACACTCTCGTCCGCGTCGGCTGATCGGCTGACCGACCCTCAAGGATCGCTCCAGGAGTTCGCAGAATGGCCTCGTCTCACGGCACGCCGCCGGTCTTCAACAACAAGGTGATCTCCTGGATCGATCACCGCCTGCCGATCTTCTCGTACATGGAGAAGGAGTATCACCACTTCCCGACGCCCCGGAATTTCAACTATTTCTGGAATTTCGGCGCGATCGCCACGGTGATGCTGGTGCTCATGATCGCGACCGGCATCGTGCTGGCGACCAACTACACGCCGCACACCACGATGGCCTTCGACTCGGTCGAGCGCATCATGCGCGACGTGCCGTCGGGCTGGCTGATCCGCTACCTGCACATGACCGGCGCGTCGTTCTTTTTCATCGCCGTCTACATCCACATCTTCCGCGGCATGTATTACGGCTCCTACAAGTCGCCGCGCGAGCTTTTGTGGATCCTGGGCGTCGTCATCCTGCTGCTGATGATGGCGACGGCGTTCATGGGCTACGTGCTGCCGTGGGGCCAGATGAGCTTCTGGGGCGCCACCGTCATCACCAGCCTGTTCACGGCCATCCCGGTGGTCGGCGATTCGATCACCACCTGGCTGTGGGGCGGCTTCGCCATCGACAACCCGACGCTCAACCGCTTCTACGCGCTGCACTACCTGTTGCCGTTCGTCATCGTCGGCGTGGTGGCGCTGCATGTCGTGGCGCTGCACGTCCATGGCTCGAACAATCCGCTGGGCATCGAGCCCAAGGGCCCGCAGGACACCGTGCCGTTCCATCCCTACTACACGATGAAGGACGGCTTCGGCGTGACGGTCTTCCTGATCGTCTATTCGGGCTTCGCCTTCTTCGCGCCCAACTACCTGGGCGACGCCGCCAACTACATCCCGGCCAACCCGCTGGTGACGCCCACGCACATCGTGCCCGAATGGTACTTCCTGCCGTTCTACGCCATCCTGCGCGCCATCCCCGACAAGCTGGGCGGCGTGATCGCCATGTTCGGCTCGATCGCCGTGCTGTTCATCCTGCCCTGGCTCGACACCTCGCGCGTGCGCTCGTGCACCTTCCGGCCGATCTACAAGTGGTTCATGCCGGTCCTGGTGATCGACGTCATCATGCTGGGCGCTTGCGGCGCCCATCCGCCGGAGGGCTTCTGGGTGCCGCTCGCGCAGGTCGGCACGCTCTACTACTTCTTCCACTTCCTCATCCTGCTGCCGGTCCTGGGCAAGATCGAACGGCCGTTGCCATTGCCCCCCAGCATCGCCGACGCGGTGCTCAAGAAGAAGGCGGGCTAAGGACCATGCGCAGAACGATCGTTACCGCCGCCATCGCCGTCGCCGCTCTCACCGCGGGCGCAGTCGCCATTGCCGCCGAGACCGTCACCGCTTCGGAGACCGAGCAGGATCCGCCGCATCTTCACTGGCATTTCGACGGCCCGTTCGGCACCTACGACCGCGCCGCCGCCCAGCGCGGCTATCAGGTCTATGCCGAAGTCTGCTCGGCCTGCCATTCGCTGCAGCTGCTGGCCTACCGCAACCTGATGGAGCTCGACCTCACCGAGAACCAGGTCAAGGGCCTGATCAAGGACATCCAGGTGCCCGACCTCAGCGACGACGGCCAGCCGATCGAGCGGCCGGCGCGCCTGTCGGACAGTTTCAGGAAGCCGTTCCCCAACCCCGCCGCCGCGGCCGCCGCCAACAACGGCAAGGCGCCGCCCGATCTCAGCGTCATCATCAAGGCGCGCGAGGGCGGCGCGGACTATGTCCATGGCATCCTCACGGGCTACGTGCCGTTCGACAAGCTGACACCCGAGCAGATCAAGGAATTCAGCGTCACCAAGGACGACAACTTCAACAAGTATTACCCGGGCCACAGGATTGCCATGCCGCCGCCGCTGGCCGACGACAAGGTGACCTATGCCGACGGCACGAAGCCGACGCTCGACCAGGAAGCCTCCGACGTCGTCCAGTTCCTCGCCTGGGCGTCGGAGCCGAAAATGGAGGACCGCAAGCGCACCGGCGTTCGCGTCATCCTCTTCCTGCTGGCGATGGCCGGCCTGATGTACGCCGTGAAGCGCCAGGTGTGGTCCGACAAGCACTGACGCTGGGCACTGACCCTGATTAGGGAAAGCGTGCGAACCGATAGTTCTGGATTGTTCTGATCCGCGGCTTGACCGAATCGCGGTTCGTACTACGTCTTAAGGACGTTCCCTAACAGGAGGACGTCATGTGTGATTACTCACTGGAACTCTATCGTTCACGACCTGCAGTTCAAGAAGAGCAATACACCCTTCGCCGCTTCCCCAGCGGCACGATGGGCTTCACCGCCGGAAACGACTGCGATACTGCCGTCTGCATTCCAGCCGATGCGCATCTCAGGCTGGAGGGCATCGGCGAGACCGTGCAGCGCGCCTTCGGCATCGGACCCGTCGAGGAAGTGGTGATGACCCGCCTCGAAGTCGTGGCGCATGCGCACCGCGATGCCGTGCGGCTCGCCAACGGCAAGGAGGTTCTGCTGCAGAGCCTCAATGCCGGCATCACGGCCGAGATGATCAGCGCCATCTCCGACCTGACCGACGTCGAGACGCGGCCGACCCGCGAGCTCGTCGACGCCTAGACCTTCCTGAACCGGCGTTCGATCGCGTCGTGCCGCGCCAACAGCCGGCGGGCGCGGTCGATCACCGGGAGGTCGATCATCTTGCCATCGACGGTGAAGGAGCCGCGGCCTTCGGCTGCGGCCTTTTCGTCGGCGGCGATCAGCTTTTTGGCGTGAGCGACCTCGGCCGCGTCGGGCGTGAAGGCTTCGTTCAGCGCCTGCACCAGCCCGGGATGCACGCAGGTGCCGCCCGAGAAGCCGAAGCGTCGCGCCCGCACGGCGCTCTTCTTGTAGGCGACGGGATCGCTGTAGTCGGCCACCGTGCCTAAAATGCCGATCATCGCCACGTCGTGCGCCTGGGCCGCGAAAGCGACCAGCCGCTTGGGCAATTCGAGGCTCTCGTCGCTCGGGATCGAGCCGGTTTCCAGCGCGAAATCCTCGCCGCCCAGCATCATGGCGATCACCCGCGGCCCATGCTCGGCGATGCCGTCGATATGGGCGAGCGCGCGCGGATGCTCGATCATGGCGCCGAAACCCACGCTGCCCACCGCCATGCCGCGCTCGCGCTCGAGCTCGCTCACCGCCTCGTCGAGCAGCTTTAGATGCTGCACGCCCTCGGTCTTGGTGATGAACAGCGCCGAGAGGCC
>DASZJU010000283.1:0-4381 GCA_035947815.1 Reyranella sp. | reverse complement strand
CGGCCAGGCGTCCTGTCCTGCACTGACCCCAACGGCATCGGCACGGGTTTTCGCGTGACCCGCAAACGCGCCGTCGATCTTGCGGGCACGCCGGCCAACGTCTGGGGCCACGCTGCACGGATCGACCAGCCGGCCGCCATCTACGAGCGCGCCGAGCCGGTCGAGGTCGGTCATGTCGTCTTTTTCACCGATACGCTGGCCGAGACCACCTCATTCTATGAGGCGCTCGGTTTTCGGCTGTCCGACCGCTATCCCGGCCGCGGCCATTTCCTGCGCTGCTCGGCGCGCGGCGGCCACCATGATCTCTTCCTGCTGCAGACGCCCGAGGCCAAGCGCGGCCTCAATCATGTGGCCTTCACGGTGCGTGACATGCATGAGGTGATCGGCGGCGGTCTGCACCTGTCGCGCTGCGGCTGGGAGACGCAACTCGGTCCCGGCCGTCACCCGATCTCGTCGGCGCTGTTCTGGTATTTCAAGACTCCGGCGGGGGCGCTGGTCGAGTACTACGCCGACGAAGACGTGCTGACCGAGAACTGGAAGCCGCGCGACTTCGAGCCCGGCCCCACCGTGTTCGCCGAATGGGCGGTCGCGGGCGGCATCGACGGCCATACGCGCCGTCAGAAATCCGGCGGGTGAGCGTCATGGCCGGCAGTCCGCGACTCGAATTCCGCGACGTCTCCAAGCGCTTCGCCAATCCGAGGCAGGGTGGCGTCGTCGTGGCCGTCGACGGCGTCAGCCTGTCGATCGCCGACGGTGAGGTGGTGTCGCTGATCGGGCCATCGGGCTGCGGCAAGAGCACGTTGCTCAACATGGGCGCCGGCCTCGATCCGGCCTCGTCGGGGCAGGTCTGGGTCGACGGCGAGCTCGTCACCCGGCCCAATCGCCATGTCGCCTTCATGCTGCAGAAGGACCTTCTGCTGCCGTGGCGGACGATCGCCGAGAATGTCGAGCTCGGCCAGGAGATCCAAGGTGCGCCGGGGCGCGAGCGCCGCCAGCGGGCGCTCGACCTTTTAGCCAAGTGCCGGCTGAGCGACTTCGTCGATCACTATCCGCATCAGCTCTCGGGTGGCATGCGCCAGCGGGCGGCGCTGGCGCGAACCTTGGCGGTCGATCCCAGCGTGCTGCTGATGGACGAGCCGTTCTCCGCGCTCGACGCCCAGACCAAGATGGTGCTCCAACAGGATCTCGGCCGGACCCTGGCCGACACGGCCAAGACCGCGCTGTTCATCACCCACGATCTCATCGAGGCGGTGGCGCTGTCGGACCGCGTCCTGGTGATGAGCCAGCGGCCGGGCCGCATCATCGAGGAGATCGTGGTCGGCGTGGGCGACCGCGACAATCCGATGAAGCGCCGGCAGCATCCACGGATTGCGGAATATGTCGTGAGGTTGATGGGCCTCCTGCAAATCGAGCAGGCCGCCGCGTAGTCGAATGTTGAAGAGGGGGCTTGTGATGTCGAAATTCCTGCGTTTGCGTCTGGCAACGGCCGGGCTTGGCCTGGGGTTGGCCATGACGGTCGCCAGCGTCCCGGCTTCGGCCGAGGACATCACCTATCTCCTGCCGGCGCCGCTCTCCCTGCCGGCGTTCGGCCCGTTCGTGGTCGCCCAGCAGCGCGGCTACTTCAAGGCGGAAGGCCTCAACGTCACGTTCCAGGTCGGCAAGGGCGGCGTCGACGTCGCCAAGCAGGTCGGCGCCGGCAACGCGGTGATCGGCGGCGGCATCGGCGATACGCCGATCATCGTGCGGCCCAACGGCGTGCCGGTGAAGGCCGTCGCCGTGCTGGGCGGCGGCGCGCTGATGCAGCTCGTGCTCGACAAGGACAAGGGTCTCAGCACGGTCAAGGACCTCAAGGGCAAGACCGTCACGGTGTTGGCCTATCAGGACACGACCTATTTCGCACTGCTCGGCATGCTGGCGAGCCAGGGTATGACCAAGGACGACGTGAACGCCCAGGCGGTCGGTCCGGTCAATGTGTGGAAGCTGTTCGTCGCCGGACAGTCGGATGCCTTCGCCTCGACGCCCGACTGGACGGCGCTGGTCACGATGGCGAAGAAGAACATTGTAGTGATTCCCTCCGACTCGCTGTTCAAGAGCATGGCGCAAGCGATCATCGCCTCCGACGACACGATCAAGAACAATCCGGCGCTGATCCGGAAGGTCGTGCGCGCGACGCTCCAAGGCATGAAGGACATCATGGCCGATCCCGCCGCCGCCGCCGTCGACTTCGTCAAGGCGACGCCCGAGCTCGCCGGCAAGGAGGATTTCGTCACCCTGTCGTTCAAGCTCTACAACCAGTACGTTTATGGTGGCCAGAAGGTGCTGGGCGAAATGGACGAGGAGAGGCTCACGGCCCTGCAGGATTTCTACGCCAAGGAAGGCCTCATCAAGTCCAAGACCGCCGTCAAAGATCTCTACACCAACCAGTTCGTCAAATGAGCGCTCGGTTCGTCGCCCTGCAGCCCGGCATGCGCCAGATGATGATGGGCAGTGCGTTGCTGTTCGTGGTCTTCCTGGTGGCCTGGCAATGGGCGCCGGGCCTGTTCGGCATTCCGGCCTTTATCATTCCACCCGCCAGCCTGGTCTGGGACGAGTTTTTAAACATGCTGGCGCGCGACCGCCTCGTCTATCACACGGCCATCACGGCGATGCAGGTTGGCATAGGCTTCGTGCTGGGCGTCCTGCTCGGCATCCTGTGCGGCTTCTTGCTCGGCATGTCGCCGTCGGCCGAGTTCGTGCTGTCGCCTTACATCCTGGCGCTGCAGATCGCGCCCAAGGTAGCGTTCGCGCCGCTGTTCATCATCTGGTTCGGCTACACGGTCTATCCCAAGATCCTGGTCTGCGTGCTCATCGTGTTCTTCCCGATCATGATCAACGTGCTGGGCGCGGTGCGGGCGCTCGATCCCGACGTCGTGCGGCTGGCTAAATCCTTCACCGCCAACCGCCTGCAGGTTTTCTGGAAGATCGAGTTTCCCGCCGCCATGCCGCCGCTGTTCGCCGGCCTGCGCATCGCGGCCACCTTGGCGGTGATCGGCGTGCTGGTGGGCGAACTGGTCGGCGGCAACACCGGGCTGGGCTACCTGCTGGCGTTCGCCGAAGGCTCGGGCGACACCGCGAAGGTGTTCGTCACCATCATCCTGCTCACCCTGATCGGCATCGTGCTCTATGGCATCGTCGTCGCGATCGAGACGCGCGTGCTGCACTATCTGCCCGCGCGGGCACGGCTCAACATATGAGCCTGCAGGGCCGCACGATCCTGATCACCGGCGCCGGGCGCGGCCTTGGTCGCGCCTTTGCCGAGGCCTGTGCCGCGGCGGCGGCGGAAACGATCGTCGTCGCCGACGTGCAGGCGGAGTGGGGCGCGGCCACGGCCGAGGCGCTGCGAGGCGCGGGCGCGAAGGCCGCCTTCTTTCCGGTCGATCTCGGCGACCCGGTTTCGATCGAGGCGTTCGCGGCCAAGGTCGGCGCCCAATACGGCCATATCGATGGCCTGGTGAACAACGCCGCGATCGCCACCGGCATCGGCGGCAAGACCTTCGAGGAGATCGACGTCGCGACCTGGGACAGGGTGATGACGGTCAATGTCCGCGGGACGTGGCTGATGACCAAGGCGATGGCGCCGTTGTTGCGCCGCTCCCGGCTGGGCGGCCGCATCGTCAATCTGGCATCGGACACCGCGCTGTGGGGCGCGCCGCGCCTGCTGCATTATGTCTCCAGCAAGGGCGCGGTGATCTCAATGACCCGCTCGCTGGCCCGCGAACTGGGGCCCGACGGTATTGCCGTCAACGCCATCGCGCCCGGCCTCGTGCTGGTCGAGGCGACCGAATACGTGCCGGAACAGCGCCGGCAGCTCTACGTGGCGGGCCGCGCCATGCAACGCGCCCAGCTTCCCGACGATGTGACCGGCGCCGTCGTGTTCCTGCTGGGCCAGGGCGCGGGTTTCGTCACCGGCCAACTGCTGCCGGTCAACGGCGGCTTCGTCTTCAATTGATCGACAGGTTCCGGGGACTCTGAAATGGCAAGCGAACCGCTTCCGACCGAGACCAAATACATCGTCCCCGCGCTGGCGCAGGGGCTCGGCATCCTGTCGTTGTTCAGCGGCGCCCAGCGCAGCTTTACCGCGCCCGAGATCGCCAAGAGACTGTCGCTGCCGCGCACCAAGGTCTTTCGCCTGCTGCAGACGCTGCTGTCGATGGACTATCTGCGCTGCGAGGAAGACAAGCGTCACTTCAGCCTGGGCCCGGCGCTGCTCAGCCGCGGCTTCGAGTATCTCGCCTCCCTCGACATGGTCGAGGTGGCCCAGCCGATCCTGCAGCGGCTGCGCGACCGCACGGCCCTGTCGGCCCACATGGCGATCCGCGACGGAAGGGAGATCATCTATGTC
>DASZJU010000282.1:0-2741 GCA_035947815.1 Reyranella sp. | reverse complement strand
AGCCGCCCACGCGCTTGTCATCGCGCTTGGCATGGCGGCCTTGTTCGCCGTCGTGTTCGTGGGCTTCGGCCGGCAGATCTACGGCGCGCTGGGGGGCAGCGGCCGCGCCCTCGATGGCGCGGAAGCCTTCGCCTCGGTTCTGTTCATTGGCTGCTTCGCGCACTGGATCGCCAACTCCATGGCCTCGGTGCTGCGCGGCACCGGCGACATGACGACGCCAGGCTATGCACTGGTGCTCACCGCGGCCCTGCAGATTCCGTTGACCGGCGCGCTGACGCTGGGCTGGTTCGGCCTGCCCGCGCTCGGCATCCGCGGGCCGGCGATCGCATCCGTGATCTCCTTCACCCTCGCCGCGGTCTGGATGGCGTCGCGGCTCTTGGGCCCGCAAGCGGTGCTCAAGCTGCATTGGCCGAAGGGCGGTTTCCGCTGGGCCTCGTTCCGCGACATCCTGAAGGTCGGACTCATAGCCTGCCTCGTGGTCATCCTGACCAATGGCACGGTGCTGGTCGTCACCGGCCTGATCGGCCGCGCCGGCGATGCCGCCATCGCCGGCTACGGCATCGGCAGCCGGCTGGAATACATGCTGGTGCCGATAAGCTTCGGCGTCGGCGCCACGCTCACGACCCTGGTCGGCACCAACATCGGCGCCCGGCAATATGACCGCGCGAAGCGGCTGGCCTGGATCGGCGCCCTGATGGCCGGCGCCATCGCCGCCGCGATCGGCCTCGTCGTGGCGATCTGGCCCGACCTGTGGCTCGGCCTCTTCACCTCGGACGCGGGCGCCCTCGCCTCGGGCCGCACCTATCTCAGCATCGTCGGGCCGGTCTATGGCTTGTTCGGGCTGGCGATGGCGCTCTACTTCGCCTCGCAGGGCACCGGCGAGATGGTGTGGCCGGTGGTCGCCAATCTCAGCCGCATCACCATTGCGGTGTGCGGCAGCCTGCTGGCGCTCGACGTGCTGGGCTGGGGCGTGCGCGGCCTCTTCACCTTCGTGGCGCTGGGCATCGTGGCGTTTTCCGCCGTTCTCGCCTTTTCTACCACGCGGCGGGCCTGGAGAGGGGCGTGATGTGCTGGGGGGCGCGCCACTCCAGTGGCGCGTCTTCTCATGAATCATGATCGCGCCACTGGAGTGGTGCGCCCCCAGCAATGAGTCCTGACGACCGCCGCGACGCCATGCTCTCGGGGCCGCTGGTTCCGACCATCCTCACGCTCGCGGCGCCCAACGTCGTCAACGTCTCGGTGCAGAGCCTGGTGCTGATCGCCGACGGCTGGTTCGTGGGCCAACTTGGCACGGCGGAACTCGCGGCGCTGGCGCTTGTCTTTCCCGCGCAGACCACGCTGCAGATGATGTCCGCCGGCGCCATGGGCGGCGGCGTCGCCTCGTCGGTGGCCCGCGCGCTGGGCTCGGGTGATCGCGGCAAGGCCGCGGACGCCGCCGCGCACGCGCTTGCCATCGCGGCCGCCATGACGCTGCTGTTCGCGATCGTGTTCGTGGGCTTCGGCCGGCCGCTGTTCGGTGCGCTGGGCGGCAGCGGCGCGGCGCTCGACGGCGCCGTCGCCTTCTCGACCGTGATGTTCTTGGGCTGCGGCGCGCATTGGCTGGCCAACACGCTGGCCTCGATCCTGCGCGGCACCGGCGACATGCATTCGCCGGGCATGGTGCTGATCGTCATGGCCATCCTGCAGATCCCGATGTCCGGCGTGTTGACCCTGGGCTGGGCCGGCGTGCCGAAGCTCGGTGTCGCGGGACCGGCCGCCGCCGCGGTGATCTCCTACGCTATCGCCGCATTCTGGATCCTGCGGCCCTTCCTGACCGGCCGCGCCGCCATCCGCCTGCGCTGGCCGGCGCATGGTTTCCGTTGGGCAGCCTTCGCCGACATCCTGAAAGTGGGCGCCACTTCCTGCGTCGTGGTCGTCCTGATCAACGCCGCCGTGCTGGTGGTTACCGGCCTGATCGGCCGCGCCGGCGACGCCGCCATCGCAGGCTACGGCGTCGGCAGCCGCCTGGAGTATCTTTTGAGCCCCCTCACCTTCGGCATTGGCGCCGCGCTGGTCGCCATGGTCGGCACCAACAAGGGCGCCCGCCAGCTCCGGCGCGCCCGCCGGGTCGCCTGGATCGGCGCGCTGATGGCGGGCGCCGTCACCTGCGCCATCGGCCTCACCGTGGCGCTGTGGCCTGACCTCTGGCTAAGACTCTTCACCGACGATCCCGCTGCCCTCGACGCCGGCCGCCTCTACTTCCGTATCGTCGGTCCGACTTACGGCTTCTTCGGCCTCGCCATGGCGATCAATTTCGCCGCCATGGGCGCCGGCGACATGATCTGGCCGACCCTGGCGACCGTGACGCGCTTCGTCATCGCCGCCGGCGGCGGCCTCCTGGCGCTCGACCTGCTGGGCTGGACCGCGCCCGGCCTCTATGCCTGCGTCGCCGCCGGCATGCTGGCCTACTCGATCCTGCTCGCTTTCTCGACGACGCGGCGGGCGTGGCACGTTTGACTGCCCGGCCCGCTCGGCCAAGAAAGGGGCATGAAAACCATCCTCATCATCGGCATCGGCGCCGGCGATCCCGATTACATCACCATGCAGGCCGTGAAGGCGCTGAACCGGGTCGACGTCTTCTTCCTGATGGACAAGGGCCCAGCCAAGCAGAAGCTCCGCGCGCTGCGCGAGGCGCTTTGCCGGCAGCACATCAAGGACCGCGCCTACCGCTTCGCCGAGGCTAAAAGCCCGCCGCGCGATAC
>DASZJU010000281.1:0-6411 GCA_035947815.1 Reyranella sp. | reverse complement strand
GAAGGCACGCGCAGCGAGGGAGAGACATACGCCCAACGGCCGGCCCTGCGTGGCACGCGCCACATGGTGGCGGCCGGCCATTACGGCGCGGCCCATGCCGCCTTCGCGATCCTCGAGGCGGGCGGCAACGCCGTCGACGCCGCGGTCGCCGGCGGCATCGCGCTCGGCGTCCTGCAGCCGGATATCGTAAACGTCGCCGGCGTGGCGCCGATCATGCTGCGCATGGCCGACGGAGTCGTCCAGACGATTGCCGGTCTCGGCTACTGGCCCGCCGCCACCGATCCCGACCGGCTCGCCCGCGAGAATGGCGGCCACATTCCGGAAAACATCCTGCGCACGGTCGTTCCGGCCGCGCCGGACGCCTGGATCACGGCGCTCAGCCGCTTCGGCACGATGAAGTTTGGCGAGGTTGTCCAGGCCGCCATCCGTTTCGCCGACGAGGGCTTCCCGGTCTATCCGCTGCTGGCCGACATGATCGCGGTGCGCAAGGCCAAGTATGCAAGGTTTCCCTCCAGCACGGCGATCTTCCTGCCCGGCGGTGAGCCGCCCAAGGTGGGCACGCTGTTCGTGCAGAAGGACCTGGCGCGCACGCTGCGTTACATGGCGGACGAAGAAGCCGCCAGCCTCGCCCGCCATGGCGACCGCGCGGTCGGACTCGAGGCGGCCCGTGCCGCGTTCTATCGCGGCGATATCGCCAAGGCGATCGTGGCCTTCCACAAGCAGGAGGGGGGATGGCTGACGGCGCAGGATCTCGCCGACTTCCATTCGCCGATCGAACGCGCGTCCTCGGTTCGCTTTGCGGGAGTCGATGTCTACACATGCGGCGCCTGGTGCCAGGGGCCGGTGCTCGGCCAGGCGCTCAACATCCTCGATGCGCCGGCCCTCAAGGCGGCCGGCCACAACAGTGCCGACTACCTTCACACGGTGGCGGAGGCGCTGAAGCTGGCTTTCGCCGATCGCGAGGCCTTCTACGGCGACCCGCGGCACGTCGATGTGCCGCTCGAGGCCCTGCTCGATCGCGACTACGGCGTCGCCCGGCGGGCGTTGATCGATCCGGCCCGGGCATCGCCGGAGATGCCGCCGCACGGCGACCTTGGCGGCCCCAAGCGACGCGAGCGGGGCGGCGGCGCGGCGCCGCGGCGTGAGGGCGTCCCGGCCAGTCCGCCGCGCGACACGTCCTACATCTGCGTGATCGATCGCTGGGGCAATACCGTGTCGGCAACGCCCAGCGACGGCTCATCCGAATCTCCCGTGGTGCCGGGGACCGGCCTGGTTCCCTCCTCGCGCGGCTCGCAGTCCTGGACGTCCGAGGGCCATCCCAGCCGGCTGGCGCCGGGCAAGCGGCCGCGGCTCACGCCCAGCCCCGCCATGGCCGTCGCACCCGGACAATTCGTGCTGCCCTTGGGCACACCGGGCGGCGATGTGCAGGCCCAGGCCATGCTGCAGGCTCTGCTCAACATGGTCCTGTTCGGCATGGATCCGCAGGATGCGGTGGAGCATCCGCGCATCGCCACCTACAGCTTCCCCGACAGTTTCGAGCCGCACGATTATTTCCCTGGCCGGCTCTGCATTGAATCGCGCATTGCGCGCGCAACTGGCGACGCGCTGGCGGCGCGCGGCCACCGCGTGGCCTGGTGGCCCGAGCGCATCTGGCGCGCCGGCGCGGTCTGCACCATCCACGCCGATCTTCAGTCGGGCATCATGACGGCCGGCGCCGACCCGCGGCGGGCGAGCTACGCACTCGGCTGGTGACCGGGACGCTGCACCACGAAGAGCAGGGCGAAGGTCGTCCGATCGTCTTCCTCCATGGCTGGACCATGGACCACCGGGTCGAGATGGCCGACTACGAGAAGATCTTTGCTGCTCTTCCGGGCTGGCGGCGGATCTATCCCGACCTGCCGGGCATGGGCCGTTCGGTGATGGGCGACGGGATCAGGACGCAGGACGACATGCTGCAGGCGGTGCTCGCTTTCATCGATCGCTTGGTGCAGCAGGAGCGCTTCGTGCTGGCGGGAACATCGCTCGGCGCCTATCTGGCGCGCGCCGTCGTTGCCCGCCGTCGCTCGCGGGTCGCGGGCCTCTTGCTTCGCGTGCCGTGCATCGTGGCGGACACCGCCCAGCGCACCCTGCCGCCCTTCCGTCCGCTGGTCCGCGACGACGGGCTCGTGGCGTCCCTGGCCAGCGAGGAACGGACGAGCCTGGGCGACATCCTGGTGCAGACACCTGCATACCTCGACAGGTTGCGGGCGAAGTTCGCTGCAGTGGTCGAGCCGGCCATCAAGGCGACCCAGCCGATCGCCCACGAAATCCGTGCCGATCCCCGTCGCTATGGCTTTTCATTCGATCTGGCCGAACAGGAGAAATCGTTCGAGGAGCCAACGCTCATCATCGCCGCGCGGCAGGACCTCACGGTGGGCTATCGCGATGCCTGGGACATCCTGGAGAGCTATCCGCGCGCGACCTTCGCTGTGCTCGACCGGGCGGACCATGTCTGGCCGCTCGAAACGCCCAATCTCCTCGCGGCACTCGTTGAGGACTGGTTGGCCCGCATCGCACTCGCCGAACGCGCGGCCTGATCGGTCGATCCGGCGCGCGGCGACGCCGGCAATCGCTCATGCCGGGCTTCCTTCCTGTCAGGTTGGCGGATGGCGGTCGGTGCGCTGCACCACCCCCACCAGCAGCGCGGTCGACCAGCCGAACATCAGCATGCCGGCCGCCGCTTCCAGTGCGCCGATCATGCGGTGGTTGGGCGGCAGCGCGAGGTCGTTGGCGCCCAGGGTGGTGAAGCTCGCCAGCGAGAAGTAGAGAGCGCTGTTGAAGTCCACGAATTCGTCCCAATGAAAGTGATAGACCAGCGCCCACATCGTCACCTGGAGGATGTGCCCGATCATCAGGATCACGACGGCCGTAACGCTGTGCGTCAGCATGTAGTAGCGCGGATGGCGCGACAGCGAAGGCGACGGCAGGACATCCATCATGTGGCTGAGCACCAGCTGCGCCACGACCTGGATCACGCCGGTCGCGACGATCATCAGCATGCCGATGCGGAGCAGCCATGCGTCGGGAAGCATCTCACGCCGCCTTCGGCTTGCCGAGCAGGTGATCGGAGATGATGCGTTGCTGGATCTCCGACGTGCCTTCGAAGATCTTGGTGAGTCGCGCATCGCGCCAATAGCGCTCGACGGCGTGCAGGGTGGTGTAGCCCGCGCCGCCCAGCACCTGCAGTGCCTCGGAGGTCACCCGCTCGGCCATCTCCGACGCGAAGAACTTCACCATCGCCGCCTCCTTGTCGCAGCGCCGCTTTTGGTCGATCTCGTCGCAGACGAAATACATCAGCTGGCGGGCCGCCTCGATCTCGGTCGCCATGCGGGCGAGGCGAAAGCGCGTGTTCTGGAAGTCGCCGATCGCCTGGCCGAACTGGCGGCGCTCCTGGGCGTAGGCGGTGGCGTCTTCCAGCGCGCCGCGCGCCAGCCCGATCGCGCGGGCCGCCGTGTGGGCGCGGGCGCGCTCCAGCCCGGCGGAGACATAGTAGAAGGCGCGGCCTTCCTCGCCGATCAGGGCCGAGGCGGGCAGGCGGCAGTCGTCGAAGGCGAGTTCCCAGGTCTTCCAGCCGAAATAGCCGATCTTGGGAATCGGCGCGCCCTTCACGCCGGTCGGCAGCGTGCCGCGCGGCTTTTCGATCAGGAAGGACGACAGGCCGACATGCTTGCGCCTGGGATCGGTTGGATCGGAGGTCCGCGCCACCAGCATGATGTAATCGGCGCCGTCGGCGAAGGTGCACCAGTACTTGTTGCCGTTGATCACCCAGTTGTCGCCGTCGCGGCGGGCACGGCAGGAGATGCTGCCGAGGTCCGAGCCGACATTGGGCTCCGACATCGCCGCCGCGCCCAAAAACTCGCCGCGGGCGGCGCGCGGCAGGAAGCGCGCGCGCTGCGCCTCGGTCATGCCGCGGCCGGCGCTGAGGCCGTTGCCGCGGGCGATGACGGAGGCCACGCTCATCCAGGCGCGCGCCAGCTCCTCGGTGATCAGGCAGTACTCGAAGACGCCCAAGCCCAAACCGCCATACTGCTCGGGGATGACGATGCCGAAATAGCCCATGTCGGCCAGCTTCTGTAAAAGCTCGCGCGGCATGTCGCCCTTCTCGGGGTCGAGCTTGTTGGCGATTGGCAGCACCTCCTTCATGGCGAAGGCGCGGGCCGTCTCCTGGATCAGCCGGCGCTCCTCGGTCATGTACCCCATGGCGTTTCTCCCTGCATTGTCGCAGCATAGCAGCCATTCATCGCTGGGCACGGCCAGGAACGGTACGGGCACGCTGGCCGAACTCGGTAACACGCCGCGCTACGAGACGAGCAATTCAAGGCGACGGGGAAGCGCGACCGCGCCATATGGGCCGTGGTGAAGGCAGCCGGGGCCAAGGTGGACTGACATGAAGCGAAGCGACGAGCGAATTCTCACGACGCATGTCGGCAGCCTGCCGCGCAACGCGGTGCTGACCGACCTCCTGATCCGCGACGAGGCGGGGGAAGCGGTCGACAAGGCCGAGCTCGCGCGCCAGAGCGAGGCCGCTGTGCGCCATGTGGTGGCGCAGCAGGCCGCCGCCGGCGTCGATATCGTGAATGACGGTGAGCAGCCGCGGGTCGGCTTCCAGACTTACGTGGCGCAGCGCATGAAAGGCTTCGGCGGCGAGTCGAAGCGGCCGCGCTCGCCCGATTACACCCGGTTCCCGGTGTGGGCCGAGCAGCTCGCCCGGCGCTTTCCCCGGCGCGCCAAGGTCACCAACGCGCCACAAGCCGTGGCCGACGTAGCCTATGAAGACCTGACGTCGGCGAAGGAGGAATGCCGCATGTTCCGCACCGCGCTCGACGGCCTCGGCAAGCCGCCGGTCGAGGCCTTCATGACCGCGGCGTCGCCCGGCATCATCGCCACCACACTCCTGAATGCGCATTACGACAGCCACGAAGCGTATGTCTTTGCGCTCGCCCGCCAGATGCGCAAGGAGTACGAGCTGATCGCGCGCGACTTCCTACTGCAGATCGACGCGCCGGATCTCGCTATGGAACGCGGCGTGCTGTTCCACGGCAAGAGCAATGCGGAGTTCGTGAGGATCGCCGAGATGCACGTCGCGGCCCTCAACGAGGCGTTGGCCGACATCCCGCGCGAGCGCGTGCGGCTTCACTGCTGCTGGGGCAACTACGAGGGCCCGCACCTGCACGACATCCCGATGCGGGAGATATTGCCGGTACTCTACCAGGCCAAGGTGGGCGGGCTCAGCATCGAGTTCGCCAACCCGCGGCACCAGCACGAGTATACCGCCCTCAAGCAGGCCAAGCCGCCGGCTGAGTTCGTGTTGCTGCCGGGCGTGATCGATTCGCTGACCAATTTCGTCGAGCATCCTGAGGTGGTGGCCAACCGCATTTGCGAGGCGGTCGATGCCGTGGGCGACCGCAGCCGCGTCATCGCCTCCGTCGATTGCGGCTTCGGCACCTTTGCCGGCAGCGAATACGTCGCCGAGGACGTGGTGTGGCAGAAGCTGAAAGCCTGCCGCGAAGGCGCCGACATCGCCACGAAACGGCTGTGGGGTTAGCCTCTTCCGGACCGCGAGCGTCCAGAAGACCGCGACGTGCCTAGTACCAACTATCGCAAATCTGAGTAACAACAGGCATTTCTGTCATCCTGAGCGCAGCGAAGGATCTCATCGCCGTCTCGACCGGCACTCTCGTTGAATCGCCATGAGATCCTTCGCTGCGCTCAGGATGACATGAGGGCCCATATCCAGCATTCGTGATTCCCGGTACTACGCCGCATCCTCGGTAATCATCGCCGCGCCCTTCTCGGCGATCATGATGGTGGGCGCGTTGGTGTTGCCGGTGGTGAGCGTCGGCATCACCGAGGCGTCGATCACCCGCAGGCCCTGGAGGCCGCGTACCCGCAGGCGCGAATCGACCACGGCGCGCGGGTCCTCGCCCATCCTGCAGGTGCCGACCGGGTGATAGAGCGTGTTGCCGGCGCGGCGGGCATAGGCCAGCAGGTCGGCGTCGCCCGTAAGGTCGGGGCCGGGCTGGATCTCGCCCGAGCTGTGCTGGCTGAGCGCGGGCGCGGCGAAGACGCGGCGCACATGGCGCACGCCGCCCAGCAAGGCGAGTTCGTCGGTGTGCGTCGTGAGGTAGTTGGGCTTGATCGCCGGCCGCGCGAAGGGATCGGCGGAGGCCGCCATGATGGTGCCGCGGCTGTCGGGCTTGACGACGCAGACCACGCAGCTCATGCCGGGTTTGGTGTCGAGCTGGCCGAACTTCAGCGGATCGGTGCTGCCCGGCGTGAACAACAGCTGCAGGTCGGGCGAGGCCAGGCCCTCGCGGCTGTCGCAGAAAAGTTGCGCCGTGGTGACGCCGAAGGTAAGCGCACCCTTGCCGG
>DASZJU010000280.1:0-4632 GCA_035947815.1 Reyranella sp. | reverse complement strand
GCGATGGGCGCAGCGGTTCTCGAAGCAGTTGATCGAGCCGTCGGCATCGCGCACCACGATGACCGGCAGGATGCCGACATGATTGGTGCGGTAGTCGCCCTTGTTGGGGATGTCGGCCTCGAGGCAGACGAAATTCCAGGTCGCGCCCTCGAACAGGCGCCGCATCTCGCGCTTGTAGTTGGCCTCGTCCTGGTAGACCCAGTAGGGCACGCGGGCCAGCGAATCCTCGGGCCACGGGCCAGGAGGCGTCTGGCGCAGCGTTTCGTGGGCGGTCTCGTCGTGTCGGATGTCCATGCGAACCATGTTACCACAGAGCGTGACCATACGGCGATACCGGGTAACCAACATCTCGATCGGAAAAGGGAGCATCCAAGATGAGCGACAATCGCGGGAGGAACGGCAAGGGCAAGCAGGTCGCCGTCGTCGTCGGCGCCACGTCTAAATGGCAGTCGGATGGCCGCAACACCAGGCTGGCACATGGCAGGGCGCTGGATGACAGCGACCTGCCGGTTGGTGTCCGCTGGGGCATCGGCGGCGCCATTGCCCAGAAGTTCGCGCGCGAGGGCTTCTTCGTCGTCCTGACGACCCGCAGCGAGGCCAATGCGTCGGGCCTGGCGGCGGCGATCCGCGACCAGGGCGGCGAGTGCATGATCGTCGAGCTCGACCTCTCCCGGCAGGACTCCGTCGCCGCGGCCTTCGCCACGATTCGCCGCGACGCCGGCGATCCGCATGTTCTGCTCTACAACGCGGGTTACCTCGAAGGCCGCGATCTGCCGCCGGAGAAGGAACTGCTCGAACACATCCCGGTCGAGATGTTCGATACCGCACAGCATATCGCCAGCCGGGGTCCTTTCCTCGTCGCCAAGGAAGTCCTGCCGGCCATGCGCAAGCGCGGCGAGGGGTCGTTTTTCTTTTCCAACAATTCCAGTTCGCTGCGTGGGCGCAAGCGAATGACGGGCCAATCGCTCTACTATCCCAGGGTCATGATGCGCACCTTGGCGCAGGTGCTCACCGAGGAGTATTCCGAGCACGGCATTCATGTCGCCAACGTGGTGATCGACGGCACCATCGACTCGCCGGGAACCCATGCCCTGCCGAAAATCCGGCAGAACCCCGATCTGGTGATGAATCCGGAGAAGATCGCCGAAGCGTTCTATTATTTGCACGCCCAGGACCGCTCGTGCTGGACGCACGAACTGCAACTGACACCGTTTTCGACCAGGCCGAGTTACTAGTGCGTGCTCCGGTTTGCTGTCCCAGGCACAGAGCCGCTCTTCCGTCATCCTGAGCGTAGCGAAGGATCTCATCGCCGATTGCCACGGGCATGAGATCCTTCGCTGCGCTCAGGATGACATCGGGGATGAGGTAACGAGCGCTTCTGCTCTATCGGAATTTTCTCGAATGGAGCGACGCGGTCGTTGGCCATTTGAGAGGGTGACTCACTCGGCCGTGGCGCCCGATTGTCTAATGATGGGCAGCCAGAGCGCCTGGTCGTCCTCGATCAGCTTGCGGGCGGCTTCCGGCGAGCCTGGCGGCAGCATCTCGAATCCCTGAACCAGGAGCTTCTCCTTGACCTCCGGTATTTGGCCGATGCGGTTGATCTCGGCATTGAGCCGCAAGACGATCGCGTTCGGCGTGTTCGCCGGCAGCGCGAAGCCCAGCCACGTGGCGACGACGAAGTCGGGCACGCCGGCCTCGAGCATGGTCGGCACGTCGGGCAGCATGACCGAGCGGTCCTTGCTGGTGACGGCGAGCGCCTTGAGCTTGCCGGACTTGATCTGGCCCAGCACGGTCGGCGCGTTGAAGAAGCCCATCGTCACCTCGCCGTTCACCACCGCGAGGACGGCGGTCGGCGCGCCGCGGTAGGGCACGTGCTGCAGGCGGACACCGGTGCGCTGCTCGAGGATCACGCCCGACAGGTGGAGACTGCTGCCGACGCCGCTCGAGCCGTAGGTGAGCTCATCCGGCTTGGCGCGCGCCTGCGCCACCAGGTCGGTGACGGTCGCGGCCGGGTTGGCGGGCGAGACGACCAGCACGTTGGGCAGGGTGCCGGCGACGGTGACCGGCACGAGGTCCTTGAGCGGATCGTAGCCCGGCGCCTTGTAGAGGCCGATGTTGAAGACCGTCGTGCCCTGCGAGGTCAGCAGCAGCGTGTAGCCGTCGGCTGCGGCGCGTGCGCCTTCGACGGTCCCCATGAGGCCGCCCGCGCCGCCCTTGTTGTCGACCACGATCGGATGGCCGAGCGCCTTGGCGAGCTCCTCGGCGAAGGTGCGCCCGATGATGTCGGCGCCGGCACCCGGCGCGAACGGTATGACCATGCGGACCGGGCGGTCCGGCCACTCGCCCGCCCGCGCCGCCGCGGGAAGCAGCAGCAGGACGCCCGCCAGGACGTGGCGCCGTGCGAGAACTGGCCGCCGTGCCAGAACCTGTCGTGACGGGATCATGGCCGCCCTCCTCCCTCGAGCGCGACGCAGAGCTCGCCGACATCGGCAAGGCGGTCGATGCCCAGAATCATCGCCCGCGTGCGCTCGATCGCCGGCCCGTCGAGCACGACGCCGGCGCAGCTGCGGTATTTCCGGTCGGCCTCGGCCTCCGACAACGGCATCGCCGGCGCACCCGGCGGGATGTCGCAGCGCACGGCGTCGCCGTGGCCGTCGGCCAGCCGCACCTCGACCGCGGCCGGAAACAGGCCGTTGTCGGGGAGGTCGTCGGCCTGGCGGATCTCGATCAAGGTCATGAATTTCTGCACCAGCGGGTCGGCGAGCGCCTGGTCGGAGAACTGGGAGCTGCCCAGCGCGCCGAAGCGCAGCGCCGCCGCCACGCAGTAGCGCATGCTGACCCGCGCCCGCAAGCTATCGGCCGGCACGCCTTCGCGCAGCGTCATGAAGTTCCAGGGATGGACCCGGCAGACGATGCCCGCCACGTCGTGCAGGCGATCGCCCAGCTTGTCGTGCAGGGCGAGCGCGGCATGGACCGCCGCATGGGTCGGCGCGCCCGAGGGATAGGGCTTGAAGATGATGCCCGACTGGACGAGCTCGAACGGCCGGCCGAGCGGCAGCGCCTTGGGCGTGGCGCCGGCAAACAGATTGAAGAAGCCGTACTTGCCGTCGAGCGCGTCGCCGTCCGACAGGAAGCCCTTCTCCGCCAGCAGCGCGGCATGGACGGCGTCGCGCGCGGTTAGACCCGCATGCAGGGCCATCGTCATGGTGCCGAAGTTTTGCCGCAGGCCGCTCGCCATCGAGGCGGCGATCCCCAGGGCCGCCCGCAAGGGAAGCGGCCCGAGCTGCAGCAGCCGGCAGCACGCCGCGGTGACGCCGAGGACTCCCAGGGTGCGCGTCACGTGCCAGCCCGCCTCGTACAGGCGTGGATTGAGCTGGCGTCCCAGCACGACATTGACCTCGAAGCCGGCGACGTAGGCCAGCAGCACCGCGGCGCCGCCGAGGCCGCGCGCTTGCCCGAGCGGCAGCAGCGCCGACACCAGCGACGCGCTGGGATGCGACATCATCGGCTCGTTGTTGTCGTCGAACAGCTCGGCATGAGCGGCAGTGCCGTTGGCGAGCGCCGCGGCGAGCACGTCGGCCTTCCGGCCATGGCCGATCACCGAGCAGGGGCCGCTACCCTGGCCGCCCCCTTGGCCGAGCTCACTCGCCAGCGCGGTCACGATACGTGCCGAGTCGAGCTGCGAGCCCGACAGCGACACCGCGAGCGTGTCGAGGAAAGCCTTCTTCGCGAGCGCGAACGCGGCCGGCGGCACCTGGCTGGCCTCGAGCGCGCCCACCCAGGCGGCGATCTGGTCGATGCTGTTGCTCTTCTGCGTCAAGGGATGATCCTCCGCCCGTCCATCGACGCGTCGCGCTCTAGAAGATGCAGTCCGCCCGAGCGGTCGGTTGGATGGGATCGGCCGGCATATTGAGACGACAGTGATAGTCGAACGCGGCCCGGAACGGCGCGGCAATGCGTGCCTTGGCCTGGATGGGAAGGACGAAGCGACTGCCGCGCCGGTCGATCTGCTGGCGGCCATAGCCGATATTGGTGCCGTCGGGGAAATAGGCGTCGAAGAACGAATATCCCGCCGTCGAGGTAAACTCCACGACCAGGATGGCGCCGTCGATGCATTCGAAGCGCGGACCACTGCGCAGGACGCCGGTTTCCGTGGTCTTCCCCGCGGGGCCGGAGACCGTCCACTGGGAGGTCGAGGAGGCCCGCGAGGACTCCGCCTGCAGGACACCGCAGGTCAATGCACTCGCAGTCTGGGCACTCGCGGTCGGGCCACTCACGGTCTGGCCACTCCTGGTTTGACCGTACGCCGGCCCTGCGAGGATCGCCGTCAGCAGCAGCCAGCCGACACGTCTCATCCGACATTCCCTAGATGGATCCTTGGAGCCGTTTCAACGCTAGCAGTCGGACGACTTGCCGTGAAGACATGGCGAGAGACCGGAGAGGCCCACCTTCCCCTCCGCCTGGCCAGCCTATAGCTTCTGATCCCATGCGTGCCGGCGAGATCGTCTTCACTGGAATGGAACGCGTGGTGTTTGGCCGCCCCGCCGCTGCTTCTGTGGCCGAGGCGGCTGATCGGCTGGGCGCCCAGCGGGTGTTCATCCTCGCCGGGCGCACGCTCAACCGTGAGACCGA
>DASZJU010000279.1:0-1883 GCA_035947815.1 Reyranella sp. | reverse complement strand
GGCCGAAGTCGACATGCACGCGATGCAGACCTCCGGCAATGTCATCCGCAACGTCACGGCCGATCATTTCGCCGGCGCCGCCATCGACGAGATCGAGGACCCGCGCATCTGGTGCGAGATCGTGCGCCAATGGTCGACGCTCCATCCCGAATTCAGCTTCCTGCCGCGCAAGTTCAAGATCGCCGTCACCGGCTCGCCCAACGACCGGGCTGCCGTGCGCGTGCACGACATCGGGCTGCGCCTGTGGCGCAACGAGACGGGGCAGGTGGGCTTCGAGGTGATCGTGGGCGGCGGGCTCGGCCGCACGCCGATGATCGGCAAGACCCTGCGCGAGTTCCTGCCCAAGGACGAGCTTTTAGCCTATCTCGAGGCGACGCTGCGCGTCTACAACCGCTATGGACGTCGCGACAATCTCTACAAGGCGCGCATAAAAATCCTGGTGCACGAAGTCGGCGCCGAGAAGATGCGCGAGGAGGTCGAGGCCGAGTACGCCGAGATCAAGGACGGCGCGCTGAAACTTCCGGCCGAGACCATCGAGGCGATCGCCCGCCAGTTCGCGCCGCCGGCGCTGCCGCATCGGCCGGCCGTGGTTGCCACGGTGGAAGCGCTGAAGCTCGAAGACCGTGATTTCGCGCTGTGGCTGAAGTCCAACGTGTCGGCTCATCGCCTGGCGGGCTACCGTATCGTCACCGCCTCGCTGAAGCCCGCCGGTGCGCCGCCGGGCGATGCGAGCTCGGTGCAGATGGAAGGCGTGGCCGACATCGCCGACGCCTACAGCCAGGGCGAAATCCGGGTGAGCCACGAGCAGAATCTGGTCTTGCCGCATGTCGCCGTCGAGGATCTGCCGGTGGTCTGGCTGGCGCTGGGCCGGCTCGGTTTTGCCGAAGCCAATGTCGGCAAGATCACGGACATCATTGCCTGTCCGGGGCTCGATTATTGTGCCTTGGCCAACGCGCGCTCGATCCCGGTGGCGCAGCGTATCTCCAACCACTTCGCCAGGATCGGCCTGCAGCACGACATCGGCGATCTCAAGATCAAGATCTCGGGCTGCATCAATGCCTGCGGCCATCACCATGTTGGCCACATCGGCATCCTGGGCGTCGACAAGAACGGGGTCGAGCTCTACCAGATCAGCCTGGGCGGCGACGTCGATTTCGGCAAGACAGCCCTCGGCACGATCCTCGGACCCGCCGTGACCGCCGACAAGGTGGTCGAGGCGGTCGATGCCCTGGTCGCGACCTACCTCGACGCGCGCGGCGAGGGCGAGCGTTTCGTCGACACCTATCGGCGCATCGGCGTAAAACCTTTCAAGGATCGCGTTTATGCCGTTGTTTAGGGAATCCGGGATCGTCGACGATCCCTGGCAGAGGCTCGACGACGACGCGCCGGTGCCGGCCGACGGCCTGGTGCTGGTGGGTTTTACCCGATGGCGCGAGGCGCGGGCGGCCTTGCTGGCGCGGCGCGGGCCGGTTGGCGTGGCGCTTGCCAACACCGATCCAGTCGAGGCGCTGGCCTCCGACACCTCGCGGCTCGACCTGATCACGCTGCACTTCCCCAAGTTCAGCGACGGTCGCGCCTATAGCCAGGCGCGCCTGCTGCGCGAGCGGCTGGGCTATCAGGGCGAGCTGCGCGCCACCGGCAACGTCCTGCAGGATCAGGCGCCGTTCATGCTGCGCTGCGGTTTCGATGCCTTCGAAAGTGAGCAGAAGGGATTTGGCGAGGCGCTCGCCAGGGCACGGACCTTGTTCAGTGTCGTCTATCAGCCCACCGAGGATGGCCGCGGCACGGCCTCGCTGCTGCGGTTGAAGCGGCGGAACGCGGTCGTTTCATAGCTGGGGGCGCGCCACTCCAGTGGCGCGTCTTTGTTGGCCACAGACAAGACC
>DASZJU010000278.1:0-23258 GCA_035947815.1 Reyranella sp. | reverse complement strand
TCGACGGTCTTCGACTGGGAATACCCGTCGACGCTTGTGGAAATCGCCAGAAGTGTCGTCGGGATGTCGATGACCTGCAGCGTGTCTCGTCGAACCAGGGCGGATATGTCCCGGAAATTCTTCTCCGGATCGAAAATGGTCGCGTCGTAGAACTCCCCTGTCCGCTTCAGAACGCCGCTATGTTGCAGCGTCTCATCGCACCACTCTATCCGCCGCCATTCCTCATCGGTGAGCGGCAGGGACGCCCGCCACTTTGCGGCCTCGGCGGCGTGTTTGGCTTCTTTTTTCCTGTCCGGAACCTTGATCCTGATCGGCAGTCTCTTCTGCTTGGCCGTCGCGACACTGCGGGCGGTACGGACAACGAAATTCTCGCAATAGCCCTTGGCCAGACCTGATGCCGGATACGCGTCGGCCAGAGGCACCTTGAAGTAAGTGGTAACAGGATCCAGGGGCGCCTTGGACGGGTCCGGTTTTTCCTTCAGTACCGAGTCGAGCATTTTCACCAGAAGAGGGTGCTCGCCCGCTTGCGCATCCAGGTCCACGTCGACGTAACGGTCATGCGCTATGTCGAAGGCAAGTTTTCCGGAGTCAGCCCCGTACAATGCCGCACGGCCAGCTCGTAGAACACGCTCGCATTGTTGTTGGTCAGATCGGCGACCACGAGGTCCGCCCGATCCAGCTCCTTTATCACTTGCTGGACGATGTCGCCGCGGTTGGGACGGATGGGCGTGATCACGTCGAAATCGGAGCGTCCCAAGGCCACGAAGGCATCTTTCATGATCGCCACCAGGCGCTCCTGCCTCTTGATCTCAGGGTCGCCGGTCATTGGCCCAATCAGGAAGCACGTTTTCCTTGCCGGCTGGATTGGCTCCATGGTGATCTCCTGGTCAGAGCAGGTCCTCGCTTGCCACCAAGGCCGGCGGAGCGACACTCAACGAAACCAAAGCACACCCCAGATCCCAAAGACCGGTAGCGTTGCGTAAGGATAATACTACCATACGGCGTGGAGGTGGCAAGTGAGATTCACGCTGCGCGCAGCTTTGCTGGCCGCTGTAACGGCTATCGCCGCCACGACGGAGTGCCGGGCCTGGGAGTACACGGGTCACGAATGGATCAGCGGCATCGCGATCGAGAAGCTGCCCGATAGCGTTCCCGAATTCGTGCGCACGCCTCAGGCCGCGGCCGAGATCGCGCTGATGGGCAACGAGCCTGACCTCTGGAAGGGCGCCGGCCGGACGCACGACGCGGAGCGCGATCCGGCGCATTTCATCAACCTCGCCGACGATGGCGCGGTCATGGGCGTGCTGCCGCTCCGCGACCTGCCACCGACCCGCGAGGAATACGACACGCTCCTGCGCGCCAAGGGTCTCACTCAGTACAAGGCCGGCTACCTGCCCTATGCGATAATCGATGGCTGGCAGCAGGTTCGTAAGGACTTCGCCTACTGGCGCGTCGCCGCGAAGGGCGCCGAGACCGCGGCCACGCCGCAGGAGCGGGCCTGGTTCGAGGCCGACCGCAAGCTGCGCGAGAAGCTCGCCCTGCGCGATATCGGCGTGTGGAGCCACTATCCGGCCGACGCCTCCCAGCCGCTGCACGTCTCCGTGCATTTCGACGGCTGGGGCAACTACACCAATCCGCACGGCTACACGACCAAGAAGATTCACTCGTACTTCGAGGGTGAATTCGTGGTGCGCAATCTCTCCCGCCCGGCGGTCGCGGCAGAAGTGGGTCTCTATCAGTCCTGCGGGTGCTCGATCGAGGGGCAAACCAAGGCACTGATCCTCGCCAGTCTCGCCCAGGTCGGCCCGCTCTATGCGCTGGAAAAGGAGGGCGGCTTCACGCGCGGCGATCCCCGCGGCATCGCCTTCACCACGGCTCGGCTGGCGGCCGGCGCCACGGCTGCGCGCAACATGATCGTCGAGGCCTGGCTGGACAGCGCCAACGCGAGCGTCGGCTACGCGATGGTCAGCGTGCGCGACATAGAGAGCGGCAAGATTCGCGCGACGCGCGAGCTGTTCGGGACGGAGTAGGCACCGCGGCTGTTTCATCGGCAGGACTCGCCCCTCGTCACGTCAGAGGTGCCGCGTTTCTGCCGGCGCGTTCACGTCCGACAGAACCTGTGATGGCCGCTTAGGCGTCTCATCGGCAATTTATCGGACAAGCATCTCGCTTGTGCGAATGCAAAAACCCGTAAATCGCAAGGGCGGCGTGGCGTCGTTATAATAATGTCACAGGCGACCGCGCTTTCGACTCCCTAGCATTACAGAAGTATTGCTCTAAGGAGACAACGCCATGACGGCGCTCGAACAGGTTGATAGCGTCCTCACGCTATCTGCCAATCGATTTGCCGGCCGCGATATCTCGCTCGATACGTTGGTTTACGACATTGCCGATTCGCCGATGCTGAAAGGCGGCGTGTTCCTCGCCGCCTATTGGTGGCTCTGGTTCGAGGTCGACAGGGACGGCGTTCATGCCCAACGGCGCAATGTCGTGGTGGCGCTTCTGGCGGGCACCGTCGCGGCAATTGCCTCCCGCGTGCTGCAGATCTCCTTGCCGTTCCACCTTCGGCCGTTGCACACGCCAGGACTCGGGATGCACATGCCGCTCAGCGTCGACGCCGTTACGCTCAACGACTTCAGTTCTTTTCCCAGTGACCACGCGGTCCTGTTTTTCGCGCTCAGCGTTCCGCTCTGGAAGCGCTCGCGGTGGCTTGGCGCGGCGGCGTTTCTCTGGACGGCCCTGGTGATCTGCTTGCCCCGGCTCTATCTCGGCTATCATTGGACGAGCGATGTGATCGCCGGCGCGGTCATCGGCGTCGCCCTGATGCTTGTGCTGTGCCGGCTTATCGGCGCGACCGGACTACCCGATCAGGTGTTGCGTCTCAGCGCAGCGCATCCCCCGGTATTTTATGCGATTGCCTGGCTGCTCACCCTCGAGGTCGCCGTGCTGTTCGCCGATCTCCGGCATTTCCTGCTCGACGCGGCACACCTTGCCAGGGCGCTCGTGTGATGATCTGGCGGGCCAAGCCGGACTCCGTCACAGATGCCGCGTCTCGGCCGGCGCATTCCACCAGTTGTCGTGACGGCCATCCATGTATTTCACCGGCGCCTCGGCAAGTTCCGTCGGCTCGAGATCGTCGAGACAGGCGAGGTTCACCGAATAATAGGCGCCGCCGATCTGCTCGATGTGACCGTGGCCGAACGCCGGGACGCCGCACGTCCGGCAGAACCTGTGATGGCCGCTCCTGGTGCCGAATTGATAGTCGGCCAGTTCGCCTTCGCCCGAGAGCAGGCGAAACGCCTCCGGCTTGATGATGGCGCCCCAGTAGCGCCGCTTGGAACAGATCGAGCAGTTGCACTTGCCCGTGCCGGCGCTCAAGTCGAGGTCGGCCTCGTAGCGGACTTTGCCGCAATGGCAGCTTCCCTTGTAGGTCCTGGTCATCGTTCGATCTCCTTCAGCGGTCTTCCGTCGCAAGCTTCAGCCCAAGGCCGATCAACGCCGCACCCGTGATGCCTTCGAGGGCGCGTCGGATCGCCAGGCGACGCAGCACGTTGCCGACTCGGGCGATCGCCAGCGTATAGAACACCAGCCAAAAAAGTGTCAGCAGGCTGAACAACAGCCCGAGCAGGATCAGGCCCGCGAAGCTCGCCGTGTCGGGCGGCACGAACTGCGGCAACAGGCTGGTGAAGAAGGCCGCCATCTTGGGGTTGCTGAGATCACTCACCAAACCCTGGCTGAAGGCGCTGCCCGGTGTGAGCGGTCGCGCGGTCGCAATCGCGCTCCGGCCAGTCGCCGGCCGCAAGGCTGCGCGCAGCGACTGCAGGCCAAGCCACACCAGATAGGCGGCGCCGGCATATTTCACCGCCAGGAACAGCGGCTCGGAGGCGACGAGCAGGGCCACGATACCGGCACTGGTGGCCAGCGCCCAGATCGCCTGACCGGTGGCGACGCCCAGCGCCGTGGCGACGCCGCCGGCGCGGCCCCCTGTCAAGGTATTGCGGATGGTGATGGCCGTGTCCGGACCCGGCGTCATGATCACCAGGGCAGAAATACCGAGGAAGGCGAGCAGGGGACCGGTGAGATATTCCATCGCCGCCTCACGGATCGATCAGCACGCCGGGATTCATCATGCCCTTGGGATCGAGCTCGCGCTTGGCGCCGCGCAGCGCGCGGGCGAACAGCTCGGGCCGCTGCTTGTCGTAGAACGGCCGGTGGAAGCGGCCGACAGCGTGATGGTGCGTGGTCGTGCCGCCATGCTCGACAGTGGCCGCCGTGCAGGTCGACAGCACCTCCATGAACTGCTCCAACGCGATGCGCTTGTCCAAAATGCCGCCGAAAGTGAAATAGAGACACGGCCCGTCGGGATAGACGTGGGTGAAGCGGCAGGTCACCGTGCCGTCGCGCCCCGTCACACGCTTGATCGTGTCGCGGGTGATCGCCGTGATCTTCTGGTGGAAGTCATGGACGCGCTCCCAGGTCATCGACGTCTCGAAGGTCGAGCTGAGGACGCCGCGGGCCGCCGCGTGTTCGCCGTAGTGCGGCGCGCGGATGAACTTGTTGCGCCAGGCGCCGGCGGCGCCTGAGCGGTGGGCGTTCTCGTCGTCACCCGCGGGATCGGCCACGCCGCCATGGTCGCGGCAGATTTCCAGCGCCCGCGCCATCCAGGCGTCGAGCGGATGGTCGGCGCCTTCGAAGGCCAGTACCAGCACCGCCTCCTCGCTGCTCCACGGGATGCCGGGCAGCGCCTCGCGCGCTTCGAGCAGCCGGCAGTTGGCGGGATAGAGGCCGGCCTGGGTGATGTCGCGCACCGCATCGGCGCCGTCGAAGAAGGTCTTGAAGCGCACCGAGGCCGAGGCGCGGAACGCGGGCTTCTTGCGCAGCCGCACCCAGGCCTCGGTGATGATGCCCAAAATGCCCTCGGAGCCTAAAAACATCCGGTCGGGGCTGGGACCGGCGCCCGACCCGGGCAAGCGGCGCGTCTCGAGCGCGCCGGCCGGTGTGACGACCCGCATGCTTTCGACGAAATCGTCGATGTGGGTGTAGAGCGTGGCGTAGTGGCCGCCCGAACGCGTCGCGATCCAGCCGCCCAAGGTCGAGCAGCGATAGGCCTGCATGTAGTGGCGCATGGTGAAGGGCGTATCGCGCAACTGGTCCTCGATGGCGGGACCATAGATGCCGCCCTGGATGCGCGCGGCCTGGCTCACCGCATCGACCTCGAGCACCTTGTCCATGTGGCGCGTCGAGATGGTCACGGCCTTCCCGGCGGCGGCCGGCGGTTCGATGCCCTTCACCACCGAAGAGCCGCCGCCATAGGGAATCGCCTTCGCGCCGATCGAATCGCACCAATCGAGCACGCGCACCACGTCTTGCTCGTTCTCGGGAAACGCCACGGCGTCCGGCGGGTTGGGTACGGAGCGCATGAACATGCGGAGCGTGTCGAAGCCCGCCTTGCCATAGCTGTGCTCCAGCCGGGTCAGGTGATCGGTGCGCACGATCGACTGCAGCGCCGGCGGCACAGAAACGCGCGGGGCGCGCAGCGTGATTTCCTCCGGTTTGGGCGGCGGCGTCACGTCGAAGCCATTCAGGCCGTAGCGCTCGGCGATCTCGGCTTCCCACGGCCTGATCTCGTCTGGCGTCAGATCCTCGTCGGCATAGCCCCAGGCATAGAATTTCTTCTGCCGCCGCATGTTTCCTCCGATGTTCTTCTTGTTCGTTCAGGCCGCGAAGGCCACCGGCTTGTGGCTGCCCTTGATCTGGGTGCGATGCATGATGCGCCGCGCCTCGCCGTCGAACGGGTCACGGCGATGCATGGTCGAGCGGTTGTCCCACATCACGAGGTCGCCCAGCTTCCAGACATGCTCGTAGACGAAGCGCGGTTGGGTGGCGTGCGCCCACAGCGCCTCCAGGAGCGCATCGGACTCCATCCGCGAATAGCCCTCGACATGGGAGTTGCGCCGCCGCCCGAGATAGAGCGTGGCGCGACCGTTGGCCGGATGGCGCAGGATCGCCGGATGCCAGGCGCCGGGCGCGGCCATGGGATCGTCGGTCGGCGTCACGCCTTTGCGCAGATAGCCCCCCGAATTGTAGGTGCCGTCGTGCTTGATGCGCCGTCCTTCGATCTTTGCCAAAAGGTCGGCCGGCAGCGCGTCGCAAGCGGCCTGCATGCCGCAGAACCAGGTGTTGCCGCCGGAGGGTGGAATCTCCAGCGAATAGAGCATCGAGGCATCGGGCGGTGTGTCGAGGTAGCTCATGTCGGTGTGCCACACCGCCTCGCCCGCGCCCAGCGCGCCGATCGGATCGCCTTTGCCGTCGAGCACGTTGGACACGACATAGATGTCGGGATAGCCCGGCGGGCTGATGCGGCCGCGCTCCTGGTTGGGCGGCGGATCGAGCGCGCCGAAACGGCGGCTGAAGGCCAGCAGGTCGTCGTCGCTGAGCTTTTGGCCGCGCAGCAGGATCATCGAATGGTTGGTCCAGGCGCGCTCGATCGCTGCGAAATCGGAGTCACTCAAGTGCCTGAGGTCGGCGCCGGAAATCTCCGCTCCCACCGCCGGCGTCACCGCGCGAACCGTCACCGCCATGTCGCGTCCTCCATCGTTGGCGCGATGATCGACCCGCTGGTGCGTTCGATCAAGCACCCAGCATCGGCACGAGCCAGTCGACCAGCTTGGCGGCGACGGCGGGCGCGAGCGGTCCGCCGAAACCCGAATCGCTCGGCCAGTTCATGAGCTTGAGATTGTGGCTGACCCCGGGGACGATCACCGCTTCGCCGGGCGTACCGCGCTTGCCGAGCGCATCGATCAGCGGCTGCACGTCCTCCATCGGCACGACCTGACGATCCGCGGCGCCCTGCAGCAGCAGGCAGGCGAGGTCGAGGCCGAGCAGCGCCTGCGCCGGCTCGAAGGCCAGCATGCGTTGCAGGTACGGACCGACATAGCGCGGAAACAGCGCCTGCAGCTCGATGGGCAGGTCGGCCGGCACGTGCCCCGAGGCCTGGATCGTCGCCATCGTGCGCTCCACGGCGTCGACAAGATGGGGCGCGCCGCGGGCGACTTGCGCATGCACGATCTCTCGCATGGGCCGGCCGGGCGTCGATGCCAGCACCATGCCGTGCGGCCGGTTCTTGCCGATCGAGGGCACCGCGGCCAGCACCAGCAGCCCGCCCTCGCTGTGACCGAGCAGCGCCGTGGCGTAGGATTTGATCTCGTCGTGTTTCACCAGCTCGCCGTGCGCCGCCGCGACGTCGCCGACGAAATTGTCCCAGGCGAAGAACCGCTCCTGCTCCTCGAGCGTGCCGCGCCGGCGCTGCGTCGAGCCGGCGATGCCGCGCTTGTCGTAGCGCAGCGTGGCGATTCCCGCCGCGGCCAGCAGCTCGGCGATCCGCTTCAGGACGTCGGTGCGCTCGGGCGTCAGCGGATTGTTGCCGTCCCGGTCGGTCGGCCCGCTGCCTGCCACCAACACGATGCCCGGCACCTTCTGCAGTTCGCTCCACAGCGGCAGCAGCAGGGTGCCGGCCAGCGTTGCACCGTCGCCGCCGGCAAAGTGCACCGCACGCTGATGCATGCCCGAGGCGTAGTAACCCTTCCACGGGCTGTTTGCGTGCGCGGCCAGCGGGAACGCAAGTCCGGCCGCGAGCAGCGCGCGCCGGCCGATCATTGCTGCTCGCCACCCCTGTTGCCGCCCGGGTTGCCGGCCCGCGCCATGTTGCCCATGCGATGACCCATCTGCCGGCCGCCGACGATATGGACATGGAAATGGAGCACCAATTGCCCGCCGTGGGGGCCGTGGTTGGCGGTGATGCGATATCCCTCGGGCTCGAGCCCGAGGTCCTGCGCGACCTTGGCCACCGCTCGCCAGAATCCGACGAGCAGCTCGGCCGGCGCCTCGGCGCAGAAATCGGCCTGCGAGATGTACTCGCCCTTGGGGATCACCAGTACATGCACCGGCGCCTGCGGATGGATGTCATGGAAGGCCAGCGCAAACGCATCCTCGTAGACCTTCTTGCACGGCAACTCGCCGCGCAGGATGCGCGCGAAGATGTTGTTGCGATTATAGGCGGGCATCGAGGACTCCGGATGGGGTCCGAAAGGTCCCTCAGCCGGCGAGGGAAGGCAACGTCTTAGCTCCTGCGGCTACTTGCTCTTGCGGGAAGCTTTCTCGGCGATGCCCGAAAGTCCCTCGCGGCGTGCCAGCTCGGCCCATACCGTCCTGGGTTTCACGCCGAGCGACGCCCACAGCGTCAGCAGGTGGTAGAGCATGTCGGCGCTTTCGCCCACGAGCTTGGGCCTGTCGCCGCGGATGCCTTCGATCAGCGCCTCGACGGCTTCCTCGCCCAGCTTCTTGGCGATTTGCTGGCGGCCACGGCTGAACAGGCGGGCCGTGTAGGAGGTGTCGGGATCGGCGCCCTTGCGCCCCTCGATCACGAGATAGAGGCGGTCGAGCACGTGCTCGTCCAAAGCCGCAGGACCGTTCAGACGCTTTTTCCCGTGCGCCTTCTTCTTGGCTTTCTTGTTCTTTGCCATCCGAGGGGAAACTCCGTCGCCCAGGGGAGGGGCGATCGACTCTTCTCTAAAAGCGCCTCTTGAACGGACGCTGCCGTGATTTTACGCCAAAATCATGCCGCGCGCGACATTTGTCGGATCGGGACACCGGCCTGGGTGAGACGCTCCTTCGCCTCAGCGATGGTGAACTCGCCGAAATGGAAGATCGAAGCGGCGAGCACGGCCGAGGCGCCGCCCTGCGTCACACCCTCGACCAGGTGATCCAGAGTGCCGACGCCGCCCGAGGCCACCACCGGGACGGGCACCGCGTCGGACACCGCGCGGGTCAGTTCGAGGTCGAAGCCCGACTTGGTGCCGTCGCGATCCATCGAGGTCAGCAGGATCTCGCCCGCGCCCAGCGCGGTCATGCGGCGCGCCCAGTCGACGGCATCGAGTCCGGTGCCCTTGCGGCCGCCATGGGTGAAAACCTCCCATTTGCCAGGCGCCGTCTGGCGGGCGTCGATCGCCACTACGATGCACTGGTCGCCGTATTTTTCGGCGGCCTCGCGCACGAAGTCCGGTCGCGCCACGGCGGCGGAATTGATCGAGACCTTGTCGGCGCCGGCCAGCAGCAGGCGGCGGATGTCTTCGACGGCGCGCACGCCGCCGCCCACGGTGAGCGGCATGAAGCACTGTTCGGCCGTGCGGGCGACGACGTCGAGGATGGTGTCGCGGTTCTCGTGGCTCGCCGTGATGTCGAGGAAGGTGAGCTCGTCGGCGCCGGCGGCATCGTAGATCCTGGCCTGCTCGACCGGATCGCCGGCATCGCGCAGGCCGACGAACTGCACGCCCTTGACCACGCGGCCGTCCTTCACGTCGAGGCAGGGGATGATGCGGACCTTCAGCACCGCTCAGTCTCCCTTCAGCACGCGGATGGCGTCGGGAACCGTGACCCGGCCGTCGTAGAGCGCGCGGCCGACGATGGCGCCCACGATGCCGTACTCCTCGGCCGGGCGAAGCTCGCGGAGATCGTCGAGCGAGCTCACGCCACCCGAGGCGATCACCGGCGTGGTGAGATGCTGGGCGAGCGTGATGGTGGCGTCGACATTGACGCCGCCCATCGCGCCGTCGCGGTCGATGTCGGTATAGATGATGGCCGAGACCCCGGCGTCCTCGAAGCGCAGCGCGAGGTCGAGCGCGCGCACCGTGCTCTGCTTGGTCCAGCCGTCGACCGCCACCATGCCGTCGCGCGCGTCGATGCCGACGGCGATCTGGCCCGGCCACTGCTTGCAGGCGGCCTTGACCAGGCCCGGCTCCTTGACCGCCACGGTGCCCAGGATCACCCGCTTGACGCCCGATTCGAACCAGCGCGCGATGTTCTCGATGGTGCGGATGCCGCCGCCCAGCTGGGCCGGCACCTCGATTGCCTGCAGGATCTCGACGACGGCCGCGCGGTTGACCGGATGGCCCTCGACGGCGCCGTTGAGATCGACCAGGTGCAGCCATTCGCAGCCGGCATTGGCGAAGGCCTTGGCCTGGGCGGCCGGACTGTCGTTGAACACCGTGGCGCGCGCCATGTCGCCGCGCAGCAGGCGCACGCACTTGCCGTCCTTGAGATCGATGGCAGGGAATAGAATCATCGCGGCGCGGATTTAGCGCGTCATCTTGCCCCTGTCATCCCGCGGCCCATCACGCCGCGGCCCATCATGGCGCGGCCCGTCATGGCGCGGCCCATCATGGCGCGGATCGTCGCGGCGCTGGTCGGGACCGCGCCGGTCGTGCGGTCGGTCGGTGGCGGGCGCCGTGGTTTCCAGTTCCTGGCCGCGCTTCTTCAGGGTCTTCTCGATCAGGCCGCGCTCGAGTCGCGTCTTGTCGTCGCCCTCGATCAGCCAGGCCACGCCGCCAGCCCGGCCGACCTGGTTGGCGCGGCGCAAGGCATCGTCCAGCATTTCATAGGTCGCCGGCAGCAGCCGATGCTTGGCGGCGAGGAACTCGCGCTCCGAACTGCAGGTGTAACCGACGGTCCACCATAGTCTGTAGGTCATGCGAAGCGTCCTTCCCTGCGACCCACCGTGGACCGGATTTTAGTCTAGCCCAGGCGTCGTTCAGGTGACAGGCGCTTGTGCGGCCGGCTGCGACCTCCCGGAGGGCCGGCCGCTCGACCTAGAGCGGGCCATGGCATGCGGGTAGCACGGGTGGAAGGCGCCGCTGGACGGCGGTTGCTGCCCGCGACGCGGCGTACGCTTGGCCGCCTAGTGCCTTATGAGCGTCGGGTAGCCGCTGGCTGCGGGACTGCGGTGTTGATGCCGCACATCCCTGCGGCGGAGCCACTTTTGCAGGATGTCCTGCTGATTTCCGACGATGCGGGTGACGGCCAGCAGGGCACTTTCACTGATGGCCATGGTCTTCTTGCGGTGAACGATTTTGGAGCTGGACACAGGTGTCTCCGTCTAATTTTCTGTCGAGAGACGAAGGAGGCGCCCGGCCGCGAGGACCGGGCTGAGGGGACTGCATAGGTGGCATGGAAATGCGTCCGCACAGTGGCCTTCGGCCATGCATTCGTTGCTACCTAATGCCGCTTGAGTGAAGCTTTCGTGCGTCTTACGCCGCCGAGGCCCGCCACCACGGCGACGTCGTGGATGATGCAGATCAGCGCCGTCTCACTGTCGCGACAGAGAAACGTACCAGCCGCAGCGGCCGGCAAGGTCGATCGACCGGCAGACGAGAGGAATGCAATCGGTCATCGCTCGACGTCGTGCCAGCATCGCGGCTAGTCTTGGTCTTACGGAAGGAAGACCATGACCCGATTCACGCCCGATCTATTGGCCGCCGAGCAGGCCCAGCTCAGCGCCATCCGCCGCGACATCCATCGCCATCCCGAAACCGCGTTCGAGGAGCAGCGGACCTCGCAGATCGTGGCCGACAAGCTCACTTCCTGGGGCATCGAGGTGCATCGCGGGCTGGCCAAGACCGGCGTGGTCGGCACCTTGAAGGGCAAGCGTCCGGGCCAGAAGACGATCGGGCTGCGCGCCGACATGGATGCGCTG
This sequence comes from Reyranella sp., assembly GCA_035947815.1. Classification (GTDB taxonomy): domain Bacteria; phylum Pseudomonadota; class Alphaproteobacteria; order Reyranellales; family Reyranellaceae; genus Reyranella. Next base: position 11,731 of record DASZJU010000278.1, on the reverse strand, counting down.
CACCTGCAGGAAAAGAACGAGTTCGACTACGCCTCGGTGAACGCCAACAAGATGCATGCCTGCGGCCATGACGGACACACCACCATGCTGCTGGGCGCCGCCAAGCATCTGGCGGCGGCGCCGGACTTCGCCGGTACCATCCACTTCATCTTCCAGCCCGCCGAGGAGGGCGAAGGCGGTGCGCGGGTGATGATCGAGGAGGGCCTGTTCGACAAGTTCAACTGCGACACCGTCTATGGCATGCACAACATGCCGGGCATCCCGGCCGGCCGCTTCGCCATCCGCTCCGGCCCGATGCTGGCGGCGTCCGACAGCTGGCAGGTCACCTTCAAGGGCACCGGCGGCCACGGCGCGATGCCCCACCAGGGTACCGATCCGACATTCGTCGCCGGGCAGTTCATCGTCGCCGTCCAGGGCATCGTCGGCCGCAACGTGCCGCCCACCCAGGCGGCGGTGCTGAGCGTCGGCCATATCCAGGCCGGCACTTTCGGTTCGCCCAACGTCATCCCGTCGGAGGTCTTGGTCCGCGGCACCGCGCGCAGTTTTTCGCGCGACGTGCGTGATTTGCTGCAGCGCCGGCTGGGCGAGGTGGCGGCCGGCATCGCCCAGTCGGGCGGCTGCGATGCCGACTACAAGTACTTCCGGCGTTATCCGTCGCTCGTGAACTCAGTCGAGCAGACGACGCTCGCGGTCGAAGCGGCAGCGCTCACGGTGGGCCGCGAGAATGTCGAGCCCAACACGCCGCCGATCACCGGCGCCGAGGATTTCGCCTTCATGCTGGAGAAGAAGCCCGGCGCCTACATCATGATCGGCAATGGCGGCGGCGAAGAAGGCGGCTGCCATCACGTGCATTCACCGCTCTACGATTTCAACGACGCGATCCTGACGACCGGCGCGGCCTACTGGGTGAACCTCGTCCAGCTCGAGCTGGGCGACGCCGCTTAGTGCTGGGGCGCGCCACTCCAGTGGCGCGATCATCGCTGTCATCGGCAAAGACGCGCGACACAAGGCGAAGGTTACTTCGCCCGAGGAGTCGCGCGCGCCCAGCGAAGAACTCAGGCGTGGAAGTCGAACGTCCAGTCGGCGCCGGCGATGTCCCAGCTCCAGCCATCGTGCAGGTGAACGATGGGATGGGCGTCGGTACCGAAGTCGACGGCCGTGGCGATCTCCGCCGCCGGTTCCGAGGCGGGCAGCATCAACCCGTCGGAGAGGGCAGCCAGAACGACCAGCGGGTCGTCGCTCGGCAATGGCGTGAGGGCCGCCTGCGACTCGTCGCGCACGACGCTGTCGATATGCAGGTCACCCGGCTCGCCGAACAGGCGATCGAGCGGCGCGCCGTACGGCGCCTCGTCGAAGCAGGCTTCGGCCCACCTGGATCCCGGCGTCTGGGATTCGGGCGTCTGATAGATCGGAAGTTCGGGACGGTCGAATTGGACCAGATCGGCGCCGACGATGAAGGTCGTATCGACAGCCGAGCTCTCGGAGGGGACCGAATGGCTCATGGATCAATGACTTTCGTTCTTAAGAACTGCAATATTGCTTCAAGTATACTGAATAAATCGTTGAGAATAAAGAGAGAACGCCCGCTCTCTGGAATTATCTTGGAATCGCAAAGACTTGGGTTCGCCTGGCCACTGGCCTAGGGTGCCGCCGCAAACACATTCCTAAAAGTTCGGGGGCGGGCGATGAACGGAGCGGAAAGTCTGGTGCGGACCTTGGTGAAGGGCGGGGTCGAAGTCTGCTTCGCCAATCCCGGTACCTCGGAAATGCATTTCGTCGGCGCGCTCGATCGGGTCGAGGGCATGCGCTGCGTGCTCGGCCTGTTCGAAGGCGTGTGCAGCGGTGCGGCCGACGGCTACTACCGCATGACCGACAAGCCGGCCTCGACCCTGCTGCATCTCGGCCCCGGTCTCGCCAATGCCGCCGCCAACCTGCACAACGCCAAGAAGGCGGGTTCGGGCATCGTCAACATCGTGGGCGAGCACGCGCTCTATCACATCAAGTACGACACGCCGCTCACCGCCGACATCGAAGGCATCGCCCGGCCGTTCTCGCACTGGGTCAAGACCTCGCCCACCGCCAAGACCGTGGCGACCGACGGGGCTGCCGCCATCCAGGCCGCGCGCGTGGCGCCCGGCCAGATCGCCACCCTGATCCTGCCCGCCGACACGGCGTGGACCGAAGCCGATGGCGCCGCCGAGACGCCCGAGACGCCGCAGCCGCAGAAGCCCGCCAATGAGGCGGTGGTCGCGGCGGCCAAGGCGCTGAAGAGCGGCCAGACATCGATGTTGTTCATCGGCGGCCGCGCCTTGCGGGCGCGCGGTCTCGAACTCGCCGGTAAGATCGCCGCCAAGACCGGCTGCAAGGTGCAGGGCGCCGGCGGCACGGCGCGCATCGAGCGCGGCGCCGGCCGCGTGCCGGTGCTGCGTCTGCACTTCGTGATCGAGAATGCCCAGGCGCAGCTCAAGGGCACCAAGCAGATGGTGCTGTGCGGCGCCAAGGCGCCCTATGCCTTCTTCGCCTATCCCGGCAAGCCCAGCGTGCTGTCGCCCGAGGACTGCGAGATCTCGACGCTCTGCCCGGTCGACGGCGATCCGCTGGCCTCGCTCGAGGCGCTGGCGGCCGAGCTCGGCGCCCTGAACGAAAAGCCGGCGGGCGTCGCCCAGCCGAGCCGGCCGGATCGTCCGACCGGCAAGTTCACGCTCGAGGGCTTGGGCCAGGCGCTGGGTGCCACGATGCCGGAAGGCGCGATCGTGGTCGACGAATCAGTGACCACGGGCCGTGGTTTCTTCCCCTACAGCGCCGGCGCCCCGCCGCACGACTGGCTGAACAACATGGGCGGCTCGATCGGCTTCGGCGCGCCCGTCGCCGTCGGTGCCGCTGTCGCCTGCCCCGACCGCAAGGTCATCTGCATGATCGGCGACGGCAGCGCGATGTATACCATCCAGGCGTTGTGGACGATGGCGCGCGAGAGCCTCGACGTCTGCGTCATGATCTTCTCCAACCGCTCCTACAACATCCTCTACAGCCAGCTCGCCGATGTCGGTGCCGCCAATCCCGGTCCGCGCGCCATCGACATGCTGACTCTCGATCGTCCGACGCTCGACTTCTCGATGATGTCCAAGAGCATGGGCGTGCCGGGCGGCAAGGCGCACAACCTCGAAGAGCTCACCAAGCATCTCACCTACGCCATGTCGCAAAAGGGTCCGTACCTGATCGACGTGGTGATGTAAGGCCGCGATGGAGGACGCCCGTCGACGCACGCTGCATGGTCGTCGTCGGGGCAAGAAACTGCGGGCCGGGCAGCAGTCGCTGCTCGACACGCTGCTGCCCCGTTTCTTGTTGGCCCTGCCCGCGGAACCGGCCAAGATCGATCTCGCCCAGGCCTTCGGCGGCAAGCTTCCGTCCGACGGCGTGTGGCTGGAGGTGGGCTTTGGCGCCGGCGAACATCTCGTCTGGCAGGCCGAGCAACGTCCGGGCGTCGGGTTGATCGGCTGCGAGCCGTACATGAACGGCGTCGCCAAATGTCTCGCTCATATCGAGCGCGCGGGCGTCGGGAACATCCGCTTGTTCACCGACGATGCGCGCTTCGTGATGGCGGCGCTGCCGCCCCATTCACTGTCGCGCGTCTTCGTGCTGTTTCCCGATCCGTGGCCCAAGACCCGCCATCACAAGCGGCGCTTCGTGCAGCGGGAGAACCTCGACAGGCTGGCCGAGCTGATGATCCCGGGCGCGGAGCTCAGGCTTGCGACCGACGACCCGAGCTATCTGCCGTGGATGGTCGAGCATGCCTGCACCCACCCGGCCTTCGACTGGCTGGCCGAACGTCCGGCGGACTGGCGCGAACGGCCGGCCGACTGGCCGCCGACCCGCTACGAGCGGAAGATGCTGGCCGGCCACAGGCCGGTGTTCCTGCGCCTGGTTCGAAAGTACCTTAAGTAATTGAATTGAAATGGTTTTCAGCCTAAGACGTCGCCTAGGCCTGCATTTTTTCCGACAGTCCCTAGCGGTACGCAAGAATTGTTGGTGACGGCCGGAAAGGCTCAGAAATGCGCCGGATTCTCTTGCCAGTTGGCAGGACTCCGCCTATATCCGCGCCATCCTCATCGGGTTCGCGGGACGAACCAAAGAAAAAGAGTGGGCCGAAAACCCGCTCTTTTCATTTGTGAAACGCCCCGCCGACCCAAAACGTCGAGAAAACAGGCCCGCGTGACCGAATTGCTGCGTCGAATCGAAGACATCGTCGCCCCGACCATCGTCGGCATGGGCTACGAGCTGGTTCGCGTCACCCTGAGCAAGGGCGGCGGCACTTTGCAGATCATGATCGAACCGGCCGACGGCCGGGCGATGGATGTCGAGGGCTGTGCCACGGTGGCGCGCGCACTCTCGGCCGTGCTTGACGTCGAGGATCCAATACCAAGTTCTTACACGCTGGAAGTGAGCTCGCCCGGCATCGACCGGCCGCTGACCCGACCCAAGGATTATGCCCGCTGGGCGGGCCACCTCGCCCGGCTGGAGACCGCCGAACCGATCGAGGGTCGCCGCCGCTTCAAGGGCACGCTGCTCGGACTTGAAGGCGATGTGGTGAAGCTGCGCCTCGATGACGGCCAGGAAACCGACGTGCCGCTGTCGGCCGTCACCCGGGCCAAGCTCGAGATGACCGACGCGTTGATCGAAGAACACCGGCTCGCCCAGCAGGGGGCGGGCCACGCGCATTAGATGAATTGCAAGAGAGGAACATAGCATGGCAACGACTGCCGATATCCCGCGCCTCGAGATGCTGCAGGTGGCCGACATGGTCGCCCGCGAGAAGGGCATCGAGCGCGAGGAAGTGCTCGAGGCGATGGAACAGGCCATCCAGAAGGCCGGCCGCGCCAAGTACGGGCTGGAACACGACATCCGCGCCGAGATCGACCGCAAGTCGGGCGAGATCAAGCTGCTGCGCTACATGCAGGTGGCCGACCCGGTCGAGAACGAGAACACGCAGGTGCCGCTGGTCGAAGCGCAGCGCCGCAATCCCGAGGCCCAGGTCGGCGACTTTTTGACGGATGAGCTGCCGCCGATCGATTTCGGCCGCGTCGCCGCTCAAACCGCCAAGCAGGTCATCACCCAGCGCATGCGCGAAAGCGAGCGCAAGAGGCAGTACGAGGAGTTCAAGGATCGCGTCGGCGAGATCGTCTCGGGCGTGGTCAAGCGCGTCGACTACGGCAACATCACCGTCGACCTGCAGCGCGCCGAAGGCGTGATCCGCCGCGACGAGACCATCCCCCGCGAGTCGCTGCGCGTGAACGACCGCGTGCGCGCCTATATCTTCGACGTGCGCGAAGAGCCACGCGGCCCGCAGATCTTCCTGTCGCGCAGCCATCCGCAGTTCATGGCCAAGCTGTTCATGCAGGAAGTGCCGGAAATCTACGACAACATCATCGAGATCAAGGCCGTGGCGCGCGACCCGGGCAGCCGCGCCAAGATCGCCGTGCTGAGCCATGACAGCTCGATCGATCCGATCGGCGCCTGCGTCGGCATGCGCGGCAGCCGCGTGCAGGCCGTCGTGCAGGAGCTGCAGGGTGAGAAGGTCGACATCATCCCGTGGTCGAACGATACCGCCAACTTCATCGTCAATGCGCTCGCCCCCGCCGAGGTCAGCAAGGTGCTGATGGACGAGGAGAAGCACAAGACCGAGGTGGTCGTGCCCGACGACCAGCTGAGCCTCGCCATCGGCCGCCGTGGCCAGAACGTGAAGCTCGCCTCGCAGCTCACCAGCTGGGAGATCGACATCATGACCGAGACCGAGGAGAGCGAGCGCCGCCAGAAGGAGACGCGCGAGCGCACCGAGCTGTTCAAGGCCACCCTTGATGTCGACGACGTGATCGCCCATCTGTTGGTGGCTGAGGGCTACGGCGCGGTCGAGGATATCGCCGATTCCGCGGTCGAGGACCTGGCCGGCGTCGAAGGCTTCGACGAGGAGATCGCTACCGAGCTGCAGCGCCGCGCCCGCGAATATATCGACAAGCGCGACGCCGAGCTCGCCACCCGCCTCGAAGAGCTGGGCATGGACGAGGACGTGCGCTCGACCGAGGGCCTCAACCTCGCGATGCTGGTGGCGCTGGGCGAGAAGGGCGTGAAGACGCGCGACGATCTCGCCGATCTCGCCTCCGACGAGCTGCGCGAGATCGTGGGCGAGAGCGCGATGGATAACGACACCGCCAACGCCATCATCATGAAGGCCCGCGAGCACTGGTTCGCGGCCGAGGACGCCGCGGCCGCCGAAGCGGCCAAGGCCTGAACGGAGATCGCCGCCTTTGGCTTTTGCCATCGCCATGACCCAGATCGAGCCCACGGCGCCCGCCGTCACCGGTCCGCTGCGCACCTGCATCGCGACCGGCGAGGAGGGCACGCCGGAGCGGATGATCCGCTTCGTCGTCGGGCCACAGGGCGACGTCGTGCCCGATCTGGCGCGCCGGCTGCCGGGGCGTGGCATGTGGGTGCGGGCCGAGCGAGCGGCGGTCGAGCATGCCGTGGCGAAGAACCTGTTCGCCAGGTCGGCAAAGGCGACCGTGAGGCCGGCGGCCGATCTGCCGGAGCGGGTCGAGCGGTTGCTGCTGGAGCGGGCCTTGGCCGATCTCGGCCGGGCGCGCCGGGCGGGCCGGGCGGTGGCGGGCTTCGTGAAGGTCGAGCAGATGGTCGGCCGGCAGCGGGCCGGCCTGTTGATCGTGGCCGACGAGGCCCAGGGCGACGGGTTGGGCAAGCTTCAGGTGAGCGGCCTGCCAATCGCCCGCCTGGGCGACGCGGCGGCGCTGGGCGGCATCTTCGGCCGCGAGCAGACGGTTTATGCGGCGGTCGCCCGCGACGATGCGGGTGGTGAGTTCATTGAGCGAATTGAGGTCGGGGCAGCGCGCTGGCGCGGTTACCGATTGAACAGCACCGGTTGACGCGCCGGAGCGGACCAAGGACAACAAGCGATATGACGGAACAAAAAGAAGAGACCAAGCCGACCAAGCCGCTCACCCTCTCGACCACGGCTCGCGCGGGCGCGGCCAAGAGCAGTGACGCGACGCAGGTGCGCCAGAAATTCTCGCACGGGCGGACGCGGGCGGTAACGGTCGAGGTCAAGAAGCCGGTCAAGCGCGTCGGCGGCGGCGCCACGCCTGCGGCGGCGCCCTCGCCTGCCCCGGCGTCCGAGGCGCCTGCTGCGGCACCGACCGCCCGCACCCTGAAGCTGGGCGGCGGCGCGGCGGCGGCAGCACGGGCGCCCCTTTCGACGCGGTCGACCTCCGGCGACGGCACCGGCCCCGGGGGCCGCGGCATCGTGCTGCGCACCCTCACCGAAGAAGAAAAGGAAGCCCGCACGCGGGCCCTGGTCGACGCCAACCGCGACGCCGAAGCCGCGCGCCAGCGCGCCGCCCAGGACTCGGCGCGACGGGCCGTCGAGGACGAGGCCCGCAAGAAGGCCGACGACGAGCACAAGAAGCGTTTGGCCGAAGAAGAGGCGCGCAAGAAGATCGAGGAAGAGGTCAAGCGCAAGGCCGACGCGCTGGTCCAGAAGCGTCTCGACCAGGCCGCGACGGCCGCGCCCGCGACGACGGCGGCGCGCCAGGCCCAGGAGATCGGCACCGGCGCGGCGACGACAGATAGCGCACCCGCCCCGATTCGGCGGCCGCCGATCGCGCCGGGCGTTGCGCAGACCGCCAATGCAGCGCTGCGCCGGCCGCCGATGCGGCCTGCCATCAACAAGCGCCTGCCGCAGCCGCCGGGCGCGCGCCGCGAGGTGCCCAAGCGCCGTTCCGACAAGATCGACGTCGGCCGTGCGGTCGAGGGCGAGAACGATTTCCGCAGCCGGTCGGCGGCGCAGATGCGCCGCCGTCTGGAGCGCGATCGCCGTCGCGAGCATGACGACGAGCCGCAGCAGAAGGTCTATCGCGAGGTCACGATCCCCGAGACCATCACGGTCCAGGAGCTCGCCTCGCGCATGTCCGAGCGCGGCGCCGACGTCATCAAGACGTTGATGCGCATGGGCGTGATGGCGACCATCAACCAGGCGATCGACCCCGACACCGCCGAGCTGGTGGTTACGGAAATGGGCCACCGGCCCAAGCGCGTCGCCGAGGGCGACGTCGAGACCGGCCTCGCCGAGACAGCGGACGCCCCGGAGACGCTGGTGGCGCGGCCGCCGGTGGTCACGATCATGGGCCATGTCGATCACGGCAAGACGTCGCTGCTCGATGCCTTGCGCGCGACCGACGTGGCGGCGCACGAGGCGGGTGGCATCACCCAGCATATCGGCGCCTATCAGGTAACCCTGCCGTCAGGCCAGAAGATCACCTTCCTCGACACGCCGGGCCACGAGGCCTTCACCGCCATGCGCGCCCGCGGCGCCAAGGTGACGGACATCGTCGTCCTGGTGGTGGCGGCCGACGACGGCGTCATGCCACAGACCAAGGAGGCGATCGCCCACGCGAAAGCTGCAGGCGTGCCGATGATCATCGCCATCAACAAGATGGACAAGGCCGGTGCCGACCCCAACCGGGTCCGCACCGAGCTGCTGCAGTACGAAGTGCAGGTCGAGCAGCTGGGCGGCGAAATCCAGTCGATCGAGGTCTCGGCGACCAAGAAGACCAACCTCGACAAGCTCGAGGAGGCGATCGTCGTGCAGGCCGAGGTGCTCGAGCTCAAGGCCAACCCGGACCGCCCGGCTGACGGCGTCGTGATCGAAGCGCAGCTCGACCAGGGCCGCGGTTCGGTGGCGACGGTGCTGGTCCAGCGCGGCACGCTCAAGGTGGGCGACGTGCTGGTGGCCGGCGCCGTGTGGGGCCGCGTGCGTCGCCTGATGGACGACCGCGGCAACGCCGTGCAGAGCGCCGGTCCCGCGGTTCCGGTCGAGATCCTGGGTCTCGACGGCACGCCGCAGGCGGGCGATGAGTTCCATGTCGTGGAGAGCGAGGCGCGCGCGCGAGAGATCGCCGACTTCCGCGCCCGTCGCGACCGGCAGGCCCAGCTTGCCCGCGCCGCGGGCGGCCGCGGCACGCTTGAGGAGATGATCAAGGGCATCCGCGAGGGCACGGCCAAGGAGCTTCCGGTCCTCATCAAAGCCGACGTGCAGGGCTCGGCGGAAGCGCTGGCCGGCGCGTTACAGCGGCTAAGTACCGAGAAGGTGGCGACCCGCGTGGTCTATAGCGGCGTTGGCGGCATCAGCGAGGCCGACCTGACGCTCGCCAAGGCGTCGGGCGCGCTGATCATCGGCTTCAACGTGCGCGCCAACCCGCAGGCGCGCGAGATCGCCAAGCGCGACAAGGTGGATATCCGCTACTACAGCATCATCTACAAGGTCACCGAGGACATTCAGGCCCTGATGATCGGCCTGCTCGATCCGACCTACAAGGAGACCTTCCTCGGCAACGCGCAGATCCGCGAAGTCTTCCGCATCACCAAGGTCGGCAACGTCGCCGGCTGCATGGTCACCGAAGGCATGGTCAAGCGCGGCGCCAAGGTCCGTCTGCTGCGCGACAACGTGGTGATCCACGAGGGCACGCTGAAGACGCTGAAGCGCCACAAGGATGAGGTCCGCGAAGTCCAGCACGGCTTCGAGTGCGGCATGGCGTTCGATAACTACGACGACATCAAGGTCGGCGACGTGATCGAATGCTTCGACGTCGAGGAAGTCCAGTCGACCCTCTAGGCTGGGGGCGCGCCACTCCAGTGGCGCGATCATGAACCAAGAAAAGACGCGGCACTGGAGTGCCGCGCCCCCAGCGGAGGATCGGACGATGCCCCGGCGCCGCGCTTCTGAACGCGAAAATCGAGCCCCAGGCCAGCGCCAGCTCCGCGTGGGCGAGGAGCTGCGCCATCTCCTGGCCGAGCTTCTCGAGCGCGGTGACATGCGCGACCCCGACCTGCGCGGCGCGTCGATCACCGTCACCGCGGTCGACGTCAGCCCCGACCTGCGCAATGCCATCGCTTTCGTGATGCCGCTGGGCGGCCAGGACGAGCCGCGCCTGCTCGCCGCCATGCGCCGCGCCGCGCCGTGGTTCCGCGCCCGGGTCGGCGAGCGCGCCGGCCTGCGCTATGCGCCGGAAATCCGCTTCGAGATCGACCGCACGTTCGACGAGGCCGATCGCATCGGCAGCCTGCTGCGTCGGCCGGACGTGGCGCGCGACCTCAAGGACGAGTGAGCGCCGAAAGGCCGCCAAGGCGATGAGCCGCAGGAAGACGGGCGACAAGGTCGACGGCTGGGTGATCCTCGACAAGCCGGTGGGGCTGGGGTCGACTCCCGCCGTCAGCCGTGTGCGCCGCCTGTTCGGCGCGCGGAAGGCGGGCCACGGCGGAACGCTCGATCCGCTGGCCAGCGGCGTGCTGCCGATTGCCTTGGGCGAGGCGACCAAGACCGTGCCCTTTGTCATGGACGGCCGGAAGGAATACCGCTTCACGCTCTGCTTCGGGCAAGCGCGCTCGACGGAAGATGCCGAGGGCGAGGTCACCGCCACCAGCGACCTTCGTCCCGCCGACGAGGCGATCCGCCGCGCGCTGGCTGCCTTCGTGGGCGACATCGAGCAGGTCCCGCCAGCCTTCTCGGCCCTCAAGGTTGAGGGCAAGCGCGCCTACGATCTGGCGCGCGCCGGCGAGCCGGTCGATCTCAAGCCCCGCCGCGTCTTGATCGAACGCCTGGCGCTTTTGGGCCGACCGGACACGGATCATGCAGATTTCGTGGTTTCCTGCGGCAAAGGCACCTACATCCGGTCATTGGGCCGCGATCTGGCGCTCTCCTTGGGGACTGTCGGATACCTGTCGGCACTGCGTCGAACGGCCGTTGGGCCGTTCCGCGAAGAGGCGGCCATTTCGCTTCCCAAACTGGAGGCCCTCGGGCATATTCCCGCGCTTCTCGGGGTCCTGGCCCCCGTCGCGACCGCGCTGGACGACATCCCGGCGCTGGCCCTGACGGAGGCCCAAGCGGACCGGCTGCGCCAAGGCCAGCCGGTGCTCTTGACCCGGGACGCACCGCCGTCCGGCGCGCTTTTGCGCGCCGAGAGCGGCAGCAGGCTGGTGGCGCTGGTCCGTTCGGACGGCGCCTCTCTCAAGCCGGTGCGCGTGTTCAACCTTTAAGTAATGGAGATCCCGATGTCGATTACAGCCGCGCGCAAGGCGGAGCTGATCAAGTCGTATGCCCAGGGCAATGACGACACCGGCTCGCCGGAAGTTCAGGTCGCCATCCTGAGCGAGCGCATTTCCAACCTCACCGAGCACTTCAAGGGCCACGCGAAGGATCATCATTCGCGCCGCGGCCTGCTCAAGATGGTCGGCCAACGCCGCCGTCTGCTCGACTATCTCAAGTCCCGTGACAGCAAGCGCTACGACTCTTTGATCGAGCGCCTGGGTCTCAGGCGTTGATTTCACGGCCTCGTCGTTACGGCGGGGCCTTTTCGCGTCGCGTCGTCCGGTCCCCGTAAAATTCGGCCGGCTGACGCGACTTCGCAGTAACCGGGAGGGCAGGGGCGAGAGCAAAGGCCCGGCCCGGTCCTGTCGGCGCAAGGGCGCCGGCGGGCGGCAGTCGCCAGACGGGGGCGAACGCCGTGTAGGAAAGGAAGATGGATATGAGTGATATGTTTCAAGTGTTCCGCAAGGAAGTGGAATGGGCCGGCCGCAAGCTCGTGCTCGAGACCGGCAAGATCGCGCGCCAGGCCGATGGCGCGGTGCTGGCGACCTACGGCGGCACCACGGTGCTGGCCGCCGTCGTGTTCGA
>DASZJU010000277.1:0-5244 GCA_035947815.1 Reyranella sp. | reverse complement strand
CGAGCTTCACCTGGCCGGTCTCGGAGTAGGTCTTGTTGATGAAGGTGAGCAACGAGGCGATCTGCTCGCCCACCGCATGCCAGGCCGATTTGCTGATCACTGCCACGAACATGTCGCCCATGGGTACGCCGGGCAGCTTCGAGGAGTAACGTAGCCCGAGATGGATGTGGCGGCGCGTATGCTTGTTCATGCGTGCGCCGCGGCGGATGAAGGAAGAAAGCGCGATCGAGGGATGGTCCATCAGGCGCTGGCCGACGCCGGGGAGGGCCGCGATCACGGGGATGCCGAGGTCGCTCAAATGCCCGACCGGGCCGATGCCGGCGCGCATGAGATGGGCCGGCGTGTGGATCGCGCCCGATGAGAGGATCACCTCGCGGGTGGCGCGGAACTCCTGCTCCTGCCCCGCGACCATGGCGGTGACGCCGACGCAGCGCGTGCCCTCGAACAGCAGCCCTTTCACCTGGGTGTCGGTCGAAATCGTGAGGTTGGAGCGCTTGCGCGTCTCGGCGTCGAGATAGCCCATCGCCGCCGACACGCGCCGCTCGTCGGCGTTGGAGTGGGTTACCGGAAAGTAGCCCTCGACGAACTCGCCGTTCTGGTCGGGCAGGAATTTGAAACCCTTGGCCTCGAAGCCTTGGGCCACTGCCTTGGCATGGCCGGTCCAATGCTCGGGCGGGATGCGGCGCACCGGGATGCGGCCATCCTTGCCGTGGAACGGTCCGTCGAAATCGAGGTCGCGCTCGACCTTCTTGAAGTAGGGCAGCACATCGTTCCAGCCCCAGCCCTCGGCGCCGCGCTTCACCCACTCGTCATAGTCGGTCGGCGCGCCGCGATTGGCCATCTGGCCGTTGATCGACGAGCCGCCGCCCAGCACGCGCGCCTGCTCGTACTTGCGCAGTGGCGGGCGGTTCTCCTGCGGATTGTTGTGCGACACGACCTGGGTGTGGACCTTGAGCTCGGTCCAATGGAAACGCGGGTCGAAGTAGGCCGTGCCGGAATAGCTGTCGGCGATCTCGGGCGGCTCCTTGCCCGGCGGCGTGTCCTGGCCGGCCTCGCACAGCAGCACCTTGTTGGCGCTCTTGGCCGACAACCGATGGGCCATAACCGAGCCGGCCGAGCCGCCACCCACGATGATGTAGTCGTACACAGGCATTTCCCCAGTTTGTTGGTCTCGTTCTTGGGGGGACGCTAGCACGCCTGCGGCTCAATGTGGCGACACCGATAATATTGCCCGCAACGACCAGCCGTGTCCCCGCGTTCACATTCGTTAACCCAAACAGAGAGAAGAGGCACCTTCATGAAGCGCACGCTCATTACCTTGGCCCTCGTGGCCACCGCCGGCACCGCCGGCGCCCAGACCGCCATCCCGCCCTCCGTAGGCGGCGCCACGGCCACCCCGCCAGCGGCCAGCTCCGGCGCTGTCACGACGCCCCCGGTCAATCCGCCGAAGATGAGCACATCGGGCGTGAACCCGCCGCCCGCTATGGCACCGAACACGGCCAATTCCCCGGCGCTTCCCAACGCCCCCGGCTCGAACAGCGCCGCCAAGAAGATCCAGATGGACGGTTACAAGAACGTCCAAGGCCTGACCCGCGGTACCGACGGCAAGTGGCATGGAACGGCGATGCGCGGCAATACAATGGTCGGCGTCGTCGTCGACAGTCGCGGCAACGTCTCGTCCCAGTAGTCTTTAGCGAACCACCCTCAGCCCGGTTCGGACCCGCCTCGTCGCAAGATGGGGCGGGTTTTCGGCGTAAAGCCTTGCCGCCGCGCAGCAAGCCTGCAATCGTTTGTGAGCCGCCGCGAGGGACGTTTCGTATGCCGGACATCACAGCCGCAAATCCCGACATCGCCACACCGGAACTCATGAAGTCGATTTCCGCCGCCTTCAACAGCCGCGACGTCGATCGCATTGTCTCGCACTTCACCGACGACGCCACTTTCTGGCTGGCGCGCGGACCGGAGCCAGTCGGGCGCACGCTGAAAGGCAAGGAGACCATCCGCAAGACGCTGGCCGACCGCTTCAAGGTGATTCCCGACATGCGCTGGGACCACAAGGAGTACATCTACGCCGGCAATCGCGCGATCTCGATCTGGACCGTGAGGGGCAAGGGCGCTGACGGCGAGCAGCTGAACTACCAGGGCTGCGACATCTACACCTTCCGCGGTGGGAAGATCTGCGCCAAGGATACCTACTGGAAGATCGTCGAGCACAAGGACCGACTCTGATGGCCCTCGACCTCGTCATCCGCGGCGGCACCGTCGTCGACGGTTCGGGCAAGCCACGCTTCGGCGCCGACCTCGGCATCAAGGATGGCCGTATCGTCGAGATCGGCCGGGTCAGCGGCAGCGCGGCCCGCACAATCGACGCCGACGGGCTGATCGTGGCGCCGGGCTTCATCGACGGCCACACACATATGGACGCGCAGGTCGCCTGGGATCCGCTGGGCAGCTGCTCATGCTGGCACGGCGTCACGTCGGTGGTCATGAGCAATTGCGGCTTTGCGCTCGCGCCCTGCAAGCCCGCCGACCGCGACTGGTATGCGCGCTGTCTTTCCGCCGTCGAAGATATCCCGACCGAGGCGATGGCCGCCGGTATCGATTGGACCTGGGAAACCTTCCCGGAATATCTCGCGACGGTCGAACGCCTGCCCAAGGCGATCAATTACAGCATGTATATCGGCCACTCGGCCTTGCGCATGTACGTCATGGGCGAGCGCGCTCTGTCGGAGAAGGCGAGCGAAGAGGACATGAGCCGCATGGCCGCTGCCGTGCAGGAGGCGCTCAAGGCGGGCGCCATGGGTTTCTCCAGTTCGCGCGCCTCCACGCACGTGACGCCGGACGACACGCCGGTCGCCAGCCGCATCGCCCAGTGGGAGGAGATCGACCGCATCATCGGCGCCATGGCCGAGCTCGATGCCGGCATCTTCCAGATCGGGCCCGATATCGGCAGCGGCGCGGCCCATCGCGCTTTTCTGGCGCGGCTGCGGCAGGTCGCCTTGCAGTTCAAGCGGCCAATCATGTTCGGCGTACTGGCGACCCGACAGGGCGAAGATCCCAACAGCTGGGACTATCAGACCAGATACATCGACGACACGGTGGCGGCGGGTGGCCGCATGTTCGGGCAGGGCACGACGAAGTCGATCAACGCGATCTTTTCGCTGAAATCCTACCTGCCGTTCGACGTGCTGCCGGGCTGGCGCGAGCTTCGCGCTTTGCCGATGGCCGAGCAGAAGCGCCGGCTGGCCGACCCGGCGGTGCGGCGTGAGCTGGTGGCGGCCGAGGCGAAGATGAAGCCGCGCGACAATATCGTGCAGGGCGGCGGCGCGGCCACCACCGATCCGCGCAAGCCTGACTACGCCAACCTGTTCGCCATGAAGGACGTCGACTGGGACGACCCCACCGTGGCCGAGCTCGCCCGGGCGCGCGGCCAGCATCCGGTCGAGGTGATGATCGATCTGTCGCTGGCCAACGACGATCAGGTCTATATCCAGCCGATCGTCAACGAATCACCCGACGACGTTTTAGGCATCCTGAAGCATCCGCGCACGCTCGCGACCTTCTCGGACTCGGGCGCCCATGTCTGCCAGGAGATGGGCTCGTCGCTGCAGACGCATATGCTCAGCTATTGGGTGCGCAAACGCGGCGCCTTCACGCTCGAACAGGCGGTGAAAAAGCTGACGCACGACAACGCCGTGGCCTGGGAGCTCAAGGGCCGTGGGCTGGTGCGAGAGGGCTACCACGCCGACCTGGTGCTGTTCGAGGAGAACGGCATTCGGCCCGCCATGCCCACGGTGGAAAAGGACCTGCCCGGCGGGGCGCGTCGGCTGGTGCAGAAGGCCGAAGGCATCAAGGCCACCGTGGTGAACGGCGCCGTGGCGTTCGAGGACGGCGAAGCGACCGGCGCATATTTCGGCCATGTTTTGAAGGGTAAACTCGCGTCATGAGAACCCTTCTTCTCTCCCTGATCGCAATCGGCTTTGCCGGTGCGGCCGATGCGCAGAGCAAATCCGCTCCCGGCGGCATGATGGGCACCGCGGGCGTGAAGACCCACCTCGAGGCGCTGCACTATGGGGACGTGCACGACCTGCGGCGCGGCTACGACGGCCAATGGACCGGCAACGCCACGCAGAACGGAGTTGAGAAGCAGGTGACGATCAGTCCGAAAGGCGACGTCATCGCACGCTGAGGTAAGCGGACCGCGGGCCTTCCACTCTGTCATCCTGAGCGCAGCGATGGATCTCGTGCCAGTTGCAAGCGGCGATGAGGTCCTTCGCTACGCTCAGGACGACACGAATCTAAGCGAGCTCCGCCCGCACGATCGCCGCCCCTTCGGCCAACGACTTCAGTTTTCCGAACGCCGTCGCCCGCGGCAGATATTTCATGCCGCAATCGGGCGCCGGCAGGAGCTTGTCGGGCGCCATGAATTTCAGCCCGGCGCGGATGCGGTCGGCGACCTTTTGCGGTGTCTCGATCTCGGGATCGTTGAGATCGATCACACCCAGCATCACCTTCTTGGGTGCCAGCTCCTTCAGGACACCGAGGTCGAGCTTGGGCTGCGCCGATTCGATCGAGATCTGCTGGGCGATGCTGTCGGCGAGCTGCGGCAGGAAGGCATAGCCCGTCGGCTTGCCGCCGGTCACCACGGCGGCGTAGCCGAAGCAGAGATGGACCACTGTCGGGACCGTGATGCCCTGCAGCGCGCGATTGATGACCTTCACCGCGTAACGCTTGGCCTCCTCGGGATTGTTGCGCAACCAAGGCTCGTCGAGCTGGATCACGTCGGCGCCGGCCTTGACCAGCTCGTGCGCCTCCTCGTTCACCGCCGCGGCGTAGTCCATGCACATCGCCTCGGCGTCCTTGTAGAACTCGTCCTTCACCTGCTGGCCCATGGTGAAGGGGCCGGGCAGGGTGATCTTGGCCAGCCTGTCGGTGTTGGCGCGCAGGAACTGCATGTCGCGCAGCTCGACGGGCTTGCTACGTCTGACCTTGCCGACCACGCGCGGCACCGCCGTCTTCTGGCCACGGTTGTTGACGATCTCGGCCGGATGCTCGTCGTCGATCCCGTCCAGCGCCGTGGCGAAGCGGTTGGAGTAGCTCTCGCGCCGCATCTCGCCGTCGGTGATGATGTCGACGCCCGCGCGCTCCATGTCGCGGATGGCAAGCAGGGTGGCATCGTCCTGCGCCTGTTCGAGGAAGGGCTCGGGCACGCGCCAGATCTCGCGCAGCCGCGTGCGCGGCACG
>DASZJU010000276.1:0-3420 GCA_035947815.1 Reyranella sp. | reverse complement strand
AGGTTGAGCCTGTGGGAGACTGCTATTTACCCCCTGCCGCTGGGGCGATTCAGCGCAAACTTGGGCGGATTTTTAAGGTAATTGTTGCTGCAAGTTGTGATAAATTGGTGCTAAGTAGGGCTGTGGGACTGGGGAGTTGGGGTTGAAGAAACTAGGAACATTTCTGCTTCTGGCGACGGTGCTTGTCGGGTGCCAATCGGCGGACCCTGTGCAAAAAGCATCGCCCGAGATGCAGCGCCAGTACAACGCGGCGTTCCAGGCGATGCTGAAGGATCCCGGCAACCTGGACGTGGTGATGGCCTACGCCCAGGTGGCGACCAAGACCGGTGACTACGAGGGCGCGGTCGGGGCCTACGAAAGCGTGCTGCTCGTCGACTCCAATCTGCCGCGGGTGAAGCTCGAACTCGGGATCCTCTATTATCGTTTAAAATCTTACGACACGTCGCGTGTCTATCTAGAAGGGGCGCTCGCGTCGCCCTCTCTCCCTGCGGAAGTCCGCAAACCGGCCGAGCTGCTGCTGGCGAAGATGCCGAAGCAGTCCAAGTCCCAGCGCACCTGACCCGGTAATGCCGACAAAGGAAACGATCATGTTTAAGTCCAAAGCCGTCGTTCCGCTGCTGTTGCGCGCCTTCCTTGTCGGCGCGGCCGTGCTGGGTCTGTTCAGCACCGCGCACGCCCAAGGGCGCATCGGCGTCACTCAGTCGATACAGAACGATCCAATGGGTAAGCCGCCCGGCGGGGTCGACCGCGTGCTCCGTGTCGGGACCGACGTTCAGGCCAACGAAATCATCTCCACGACAGCCAACGATCGAGCGCACCTGGTGTTTCTCGACGGGACGACGTTGACGATCGGACCCGATTCCCAAATGACGATCGACAAGTTCGTCTACGATCCGACGACCCAGAAGGGCGAGTTGGCGGTCAACGCCACCAAGGGCGTGTTCCGCCTCATCGGCGGCAGGATCAGCAAGACATCGACGATCGCCGTCACCACACCTGCGGCAACGATGGGTATTCGCGGCGGCATTGCGGTCTTTGGCGTCCAGGCGTCGGCCACGACCTCGATCCTCGTCTTTGGCAACAGCCTGACGGTGACCGCAGGCGGCGTGACCCAGACTATAACTGTGCCGGGCTTGTCGGTGACTACCCCCACCGGCGGCACGCCGGGCGCGCCGACAATTGCCGTGCAGGGCAGCCTTGCCGCGGCGCTGGCGACCCTCACGGGCAACTCGACGGCATCCGCAGCGACGGTCGCCGCGATCCAGACGCTCGTCGCCAGCAACCTCGGCAACGCGGTCACGCTGCAGGCCCTCATACAAGCGATCATCGTTGCGAATACGGCTACACCCATCACCACGACCACGACCACCACAACGTTGGCCGTGACAGTAGTCCCTGAAAATCCGAATCAGACTCAAGCCAGCCCCAACTGAACACTCTGTCGCTGGGCTTAGGGCGCCGTTCGCATCGTCAGGAGGATCGCGCCGGAGGGGTGCACTTCGCCCGTCCAGTTTGGCAACACGAGCGTCGTCGCATCGAGCTGGGAGATGATGGCCGGACCGGCGAAGCGATCGCCGGCGCCGAAGGCGGCCCGGTTGAAGAGCGGCACTTGAGTCGTTCCCGAGGCGAAATGCACGGGGAGACGGCCCTCCTCGACCGCCCCCGAGCCAGTGGCCAGGACCGGACGGGGAGGCGGGGGCATGCGGCCCGTCGCTTCCGTGCGCAGGGTCACGAGCTCCACTGGCGCGTCGAGCACGAAGCCGTACAGGCTCTCATGCGCTGCTTCAAAGGCGGCTTCGACCTGGCCTGCATCATCGACCCAGCCGACCGCGACTTCGCCGCCCTGGCCGTGATAGCGCAGCAGGGCGACGCGGCTCTGCTGCCGGTCGCCGGCCGCGACCTGTTCGACAGTGAGCCAGTCGTCGGCCTGGCGTCCGAGTTCGGCATAGATCGCGCGCGCGGCTGAAAGGTCGATCGGGCCGGCCTTGGGCAGGGTGCGGCTGAAATCGGCTTTAAGATCGGCTGCCAACAGCCCGTCGGCACACAGCACGCCCGGCGCCGGCGGTATCAGCACCCGCGTGATCCCCAGAAGCTCGGCCAGGGCGCAGCCATGGAGCGGTCCGGCGCCGCCGAACGGCACGAGGGTGAAATCGCGCGGGTCGTGGCCACGCTCGACCGAGACGATGCGCAGCGCCCCCACCATGTGATTGTCGATGATGGCGAGGACGCCGCGCGCGGCCGCCTCGGCGGAGAGCCCCAGGGGGGCTGCGACTTGGCGTTCGATCGTCCGGCGCGCCGCGTCGGCGTCGAGCGTCATCCGCCCGCCCAAAAGGTTCGCCGGCAGATGGCCCAGCACGACATGGGCGTCGGTGACCGTCGCCTCCTCGCCGCCGCGGCCATAGGCGGCGGGGCCGGGATCGGCGCCGGCGCTTTGCGGGCCGACCGTGAGCGTGCCGGCCGCCAGCCTGGCGATCGAGCCGCCGCCGGCGCCGATCGTCACCATGTCGACCATCGGCAGCGGCAGCGGCCATTCGCCGACATGGCCGCGCTGGGTGAGGTCGATCCTGCCATCCTTGACCAGGCAGATGTCGGCGCTGGTGCCGCCGATATCGGCGGTGATGATGTCGGCAATGCCGCAGGCTGCCGCGACGTCGCGGGCGCCGACGACGCCGGCGGCCGGCCCCGACAGGGCGGTGAGCGCGGGCGCGCGCCGGATCGTGACGCCGCCGGCGACGCCGCCGTTCGACTGCATGAACAGAAGCGGCGCGCTCACCTTCTCCTCGACGAGGCGATCTTCGAGTCGCGAGACGTAGGTCGAGACGCCGGGCATGACCACGGCGTTGAGCACCGTCGCCAGCGAGCGTTCGTATTCCCGCACCACGGGCAGCACGTCGGCCGAGGCGGTCACCGCGATGCCGGGCAGCGCCTCGCGCAGGATCTCGGCGACCCGCCGCTCGTGCGCGGGATTGGCGAAGGAGTGCAGCAGGCAGACCGCCACCGCCTCGACGCCGAGCGCACGGCACTCGGCCGCCGCCCGTTGCACGCTCGCCTCGTCGAGCGCTTCGACCACCGCGCCGCCGGCGCCGATCCGCTCCCTGACCTCGAGCACGCGCGAGGCCGGCACCGGCCGTGCCGGCTTCACCCAGGCGTTGAAATTCGAGCGGCGGGGGATGTCCTGCCGGCCGATGGTCAGGACGTGGCGGAAGCCGAGAGTCGTCACCAGGGCCGCCTTGGCGCCTTTTCCCTCGAGGATCATGTTGGTGGCGACGGTCGTGCCGTGCAGGACGCGTTCCAGGGAAGGCGCCGCATGGCCTGCTTCGGCCAGCGCCAGGCGCATGCCGGTCAGGAACGCCTGGGAGGGATCGGCGGGCACGCTGGGCGTCTTGGCGCGCCAGATCCGGCCGCTTTTCGCGTCATGCA
>DASZJU010000275.1:0-4076 GCA_035947815.1 Reyranella sp. | reverse complement strand
GGCCTCGACGTGACGATCCAGTCCGACATCATGGAGCTGATCACCGACCTCTGCCGCGTCGGCGGGTTGACCACCTGCCTGATCACCCACGATCTCGGCATCGTGGCCGAAACCTGCGACGAGGTGGTGGTGATGAATGCCGGGCGGGTCGTCGAGACCGGCAGTGCCCAGGCGATCTTCACCCAGCCGCAGGATCCCTATACGCGGCGCCTGTTGGCGGCGAGCCAGCTCGTCG
Organism: Reyranella sp.; assembly: GCA_035947815.1. Classification (GTDB taxonomy): domain Bacteria; phylum Pseudomonadota; class Alphaproteobacteria; order Reyranellales; family Reyranellaceae; genus Reyranella. The sequence goes on along the minus strand of DASZJU010000275.1, from coordinate 3,841 downwards.
AGGCGGCGGCATGACGGCCGGCAACGCGCTCCTGCAGGTGCGTGGGCTGCGCAAGAATTTTCCGGTCGATGGCGGACGCCATCTGGTCGCAGTCGATGGCGTGAGCCTCGACGTCGCCGCCGGCGAGACGCTGGCACTGGTCGGCGAGAGCGGCTCGGGAAAATCGACGGTCGCGCGCTGCATCGTGCGCCTGATCGAGCCGAGCGGCGGCGATGTGGTGATCGACGGAAAATCAATCCTGCCGCTGCAGCCGCGCCTGCTGGCCGGTATCTACCGGCGCATCCAGATGGTGTTCCAGGATCCCAACGCCTCGCTCAATCCGCGCATGAGCGTTCGCCAGGTGCTCGATGAGCCGTTGCGCCTGCATCTCGACCTGCCGCGCGCGGCGCGGACCGCACGGCTGCGTGAGCTGGTCGAGATGGTGGGCCTCACCCCCTTGCATCTCGATCGCTATCCGCATGAGCTGAGCGGCGGGCAGCGCCAGCGCGTCGGCATCGCCCGGGCGATGGCGGTCTCGCCGGAGATCGTCATTCTCGACGAGCCGACCTCGTCGCTCGACGTCTCGGTGCGCGGCCAGATCCTCGACCTGCTGCTCGACCTGCAGCAGCGGCTGAACCTGGCCTATCTCTTCATCAGCCACGACCTGCAGGTCGTCCGGCACGTCGCCGACCGGGTCGCGGTGATGTATCTGGGCGGCATTGTCGAGATCGGTCCCACGCAGGCCATCTTCAGCGCTCCGCAACATCCCTATACGCGCGCGCTGCTCTCGGCGGCTCCGGTCGCCCAGTGGGGCGTCACGCGGACGCGGTTGCGTCTGGTCGGCGAAATCACCAGCCCGATCGATCCGCCGGATGCCTGCCGGCTGGTCGGACGCTGCCCGCTGGCGCAAGCCGCCTGCGCGACGGCAAAGCCGGCGCTGATCGATATCGGCCATGACCATGCCGTCGCCTGTCCTGTCGTCGTCGACGGCAAGGCGCCCTTCCCATCCGGCGATCTCCAGCCACGCCTGGCCGCCGCTGCAACGAGAGGACTCTGACATGTCGATAGAACGCCGCTTTTTCGCGCACCTGGTCGTCAGGCTGGCCGCCGCCGCGCTGGCTTCCGCGACCTGCCTCGGCGGAGCCGCGCTGGCAAAACCGCTGGTGCACGCCATTCCCGCGGATATCGCCAGTCTCGACCCCGCCGATATCCGCGGCCAGCAGGATCAGGAGATCGGAGTCAACGTCTACGAGCGGCTGGTGCAGCTCAAGTTCAACGAGCAGCCGGATGGCTCGCTGCTGGCCGATCCGGTCGAGGTCGTCCCCCAGCTTGCGGAGTCGTGGAAGGTCGAGGGTCCCGTCATCACCTTCAAGCTGCGGTCGGGCGTGAAATTCTACGGCACCGGCAACCCGGTGACGTCCGAGGACGTACGCTACAGCTTCGAGCGCCTGGTCAGGATCACCGGCAACGGCAAGAACCAGGCGGGCATCGCCGGCATCTTCAAGGCGGAGCAGATCGAAGCGGTCGATCCGCTGACGGTGCAGATCACCTTCACCGATGGCAACGGCGTGCCGACCGCCATTCCGGTGGCACTGACATCGATGAAATTCCAGCAATTCGCTGTCATCGATTCCGTCGAGGTGAAGAAACACGCAACGGCCGAGGACCCCTGGGCCAACGTCTGGCTGACCAAGAACCTGGCGACCACGGGGCCATACTACATCGCCAACCGCACGCTCAATCAGCAGCTCGAGCTCAAGGCGGTGCCCAATCACTGGTCCGGCAAGCAGCCGCCCTTCGAGGACGTCGTCCTGCGCGTCATCGGCAACGCCGATCTCGTGGCGCTCATCAAGGGCGGCGTCGTCGACTATGCAGCCGAGGGTTTGACCGGCCGGCAATACGACGCGCTGGCGGCCGCGGGCTTCCCGGTCCTGCACGGCGAGACCCCGTCGATCCTTCGCCTGGCGATGGCGATGGACAAGGAGCCGTTCACCGACGCGCGCGTGCGGCAGGCCATGCTCTATGCCATCCCGCACGATCGAATCGTCAAGACCGCCTTGGCCGGCCGCGGCAAACGCCAGATCTGTCTCTACAATATCGAAGATCCAACCTGCATAAACAACTACGACAAGTACAAGCTCGATCTCGCCAAGGCCAAGGAGCTGCTGAAGGAGGCCGGGAAGCCGAGCTTCTCGTTCGATTTCTGGTACTCGACGGCGCTGCCCTACAACAACGACATCGCCATCATCATCGCCGATTCCCTGAAGTCGATAGGTGTCACGGCGAATCTCAAGCCGACACCCGCGCTCCAGTTGCTCGACGCCTTTCGCGCGCGCATCAACGGAACGGACCAGAACATGAGCGGCATGCTGCTGAACGAGGGCGTCATCTGGCTCAACGACCCCTCGACCTTGACCAACCTCGCCCTCGTGACCAAGACCGCGACGGGCGGCGTCACGAACTGGGCGCGCTTCAGCGATCCCGAGGTCGACGAACTACACCTGAAGTACCGTAATTCGGGCGACGTGGAGGGCCGCAAGGCAGCCTACAAGAAGATCCAGGAGAAAGCGGCCGCGGCGGCGGCGACCGTCAACCCGCTGATCCTGATCGGCCGCACGATCGTCGTCAGCCCCAAGATCACCGGCGTCACATTCTCGCAGGATCCATATGCACGCTACGTCTATCTGCGGCCGAAATAGGCCGCGATATTTATCCTGAATGAAAGGGAGGGAACACAGATGGTGAATTCGACGGGCATCATTGCCGGGCCGAAGCGTGACCTCGTGGGCTACGAGGGCAACCCGCCCAAGGTCGCTTGGCCGGGCGGGGCGAAGATCGCGATCTCCCTGGTGGTCAATTACGAGGAGGGCTCGGAGCTGGCGATTGGTGATGGCGACGCGACGCGCGAGCCGAGCGGGCCCGCCGGCTGGCCAATCACCAAGCGCGACTTGGCGGGCGAGGGCGCGTTCGAGTATGGCTCCCGCGCCGGCTACTGGCGGCTGCTCGACGTGTTCGACGAGCAGGAGGTGAAATGCACCTTCTACGCCTGCGCCGTCGCCCTGGAGCGCAACCGCGATGCCGCCAAGGAAATGCGTGGACGCGGTCACGATGTCATGTCGCACGGCTATCGCTGGGAGGACGTCTCGCTGCTGACGCGCGAGCAGGAGCGCGAGCATATCCGTCTCGCCGTCGCTTCCATCGCCGAGACGACGGGCGAGCGGCCGCTCGGCTGGTACTGCCGCTATGGACCGAGCGTGCATACGCGCGAGCTGGTGGTCGAGGAGGGCGGCTTCCTGTTCGATTGCGACGCCTATAACGACGACCTGCCGTACTGGACGATGGTCGGCGCCAAGAAGCACCTGGTGATCCCGTACTCGCTCGCGACCAACGACGGGAAATTCAATTGGGGCGCCTTCGGCTCGCCGGCGGATTTCGAGAAGTACCTCAAGGCGAATTTCGACCAGCTCTACAAGGAGGGCCGGACCCATCCCAAGATGATGTCGATCGGCCTGCATATGCGGCTGACCGGCCATCCCGGCCGCGCGCAGGCGCTGGCAAACTTCATCGCCTACGCCAAGTCCCACCCCGATGTCTGGTTCGCCCGCCGCATCGATATCGCGCGCCACTGGATGACGCATCACGCCTGATTTTTCGAAGCACTCACCCAAGCGAGGCAGCATGCCTGGTCCGTTCCCCAATCCCGGCGCCGTTCCGGGACCCGTGCGCGACGTCGTCGGCTACAACGGCAAGCCGCCGAAGGTCACCTGGCCCGGCGGCGCGCGCATCGCCATCTCGCTCGTCGTCAACTACGAGGAGGGTTCGGAGCTCGCCGTCGGCGACGGTGACGGGCTGACCGAGCGCG
>DASZJU010000274.1:0-10679 GCA_035947815.1 Reyranella sp. | reverse complement strand
CCAGCTACAGGAGCTCTTGGCGGGCGAGCTCGGCGCCTGAAGCGGACGCTCTCCCGCCCCGACGCCCGCGGGCCCTACGCCCTGACCAGCTTCTTGTACGTGATCCGGTGCGGCCGGTCGGCCTCGTCGCCCAGCCGCGCTCGCCGGTGCTCCTCGTAGGCGTCGAAGTTGCCCTCGAACCACACCACCCGGCTGTCGCCCTCGAAGGCCAGCACGTGGGTGGCCACCCGGTCCAGGAACCAGCGGTCGTGCGAGATCACGACCGCGCACCCCGCGAACGCCAGCAGCGCCTCCTCCAGTGCGCGCAGCGTGTCGGTGTCCAGGTCGTTGGTCGGCTCGTCGAGCAGCAGCAGGTTGCCGCCGCTGCGCAGCAGCTTGGCCAGGTGCAAACGGTTGCGCTCGCCGCCCGAGAGCTTCGCAACCTTGGTCTGCTGGTCGGTGCCCTTGAAGTTGAAGCCGGCGACGTAGGCGCGACTGTTGATCATGCGATCGCCGAGCGGAATCTGCTCGGCGCCGCCGGAGACCTCCTCCCACACCGATTTGTCCGGGTCCAGGGCATCCCGAGATTGATCGACGTAGGCGAGCTCGACGGTCTCCCCCAGCTTCAGCGTCCCGCCGTCGGGCTTCTCGGCCCCGGTGATCATCCGGATCAGGGTCGTCTTGCCGGCGCCGTTGGGGCCGATCACACCCACGGCCTCGCCTGCCTTGACCTCGAGGCTGACGCCGAACAGGGCCTGGAAGCCGCCGTAGCCTGCGTCGACCGATCTGAGCTCGAGCATGCCGGGGCCCCGCTCAGCGACGCGCTTCGGCCGCGGCGGCCTGTGTCGCGTGCGCGTCGGTCCCGAGATAGACCTCGATCACACACGGGTCGCTCGACACCGCGCTGGGCAGCCCCTCGGAAATCTTTTCGCCGTGGTCGAGGACCATGACGCGGTCGACGACGCGCATCAGCACGCCCATGATGTGCTCGACCCAGATGATGGTAATGCCGAGCTCGTCGCGGATCTTGCGCAGCATGTCGGCCGCCTGGTCCATTTCCTTGTCATCGAGCCCGCCCAGGCTCTCGTCGGCGAGCAACAACTTGGGGCCGGTGGCCAGCGCCTTGGCGAGTTCGAGCTTCTTCAGGCCGGCAGCGCCCAGCCCGTCGACGATCGCGCGCCGGTCGGTCGGCAGGCCGACCAGAGCGAGCGCGCGTTCCGCCGCTCCCTCGGCCTTGGCGAGGCTGTGCCTGCCCTGGCCGAAGTAGCCGGCGAGCGCCACGTTCTCGAAGATCGTCAGCCGCCGGAACGGTCGCGGAATCTGGAAGGTCCGGCCGACGCCGCGATTGATGATGCGGTGCGGCGCGAGCCCCGAGATCTCGTGCCCATCCAGTTTGATCGAGCCGGCCGACGGCGGGAACGTGCCCGAGAGCATGTTGAAGATCGTGCTCTTGCCCGAGCCGTTGGGGCCGATCAGGCCGAGAATCTCGCCCTGATCGACCTTGAACGACACGTTGCTGACGGCCGTGAAACCGCCGAAACGCTTGACCAACCCCTCGACTGCCAGCATCGCCAGACTCTACTCCGCGGGCCTCACCTACTTGTAACTGTAGGTCATGCCGGCCGGCAGCGGCAGCACGGGCTCGCTCTGCGCCTGGCTCTTGGGCCACACGACGACGGCCTTGCCATCGATGTACTGGGTGATGACCGGGAAGGCCCGCTCGTTCTGGCCGGCGAGGGGTGAGTCCTCACCGTTGAACTTCACGCCGAAGCCCAGCATCGTGCCGCCCTCGGGCAAGTCGATGTCCATGGCCGCCTTGCGCAGCGCTTCGGCATCGACGCCACCGTATTTCTTGATGGCGCGCGGCATCACCTCGGTGAAGAAGAGGTAGGTGTTGCTGGCCGCCATGCCGATATGGGCCGATTTGATCGGCGTGCCCGGCTTCAGCTTGTCGAACTCATCGCCGACCATCTGGATGATGGGCGGCAGTTTCGGATCGAGGCTCTTGGGATTGGTGAGCCAGATCGAGATCGGATCGATGTTGAAGAGGTAGTTGGAATCGGCGCCGAGACTGTCCTTCAGCTTGTCGTAGACGCCGTAGCCCGCGCCCTGGCCGACCAGAGCGCCGAACTTCAGCCCCTGCTCGCGCGCCTGGCGCAGCAGCAGCGTGATGTCGGGATTGTAGCCGGTGTGGAAGATGACGTCGGGCTTGGCGCGCTTCAGCTTGGTGACCAGCGCCGACAGATCAGGCGCGCTGATCGAATAGCCTTCTTTCAGCACGATGTTGAAGCCCTGCTTCTTGGCGCCGGCCTCGTCGCCCTTGGAGACGTCGACGCCATAGGAGCCATCCTCGTGAATGATGGCCACGCGCAGGTCCTTGGGATCCTTGCCGAACCTCTCCTTCGCGTAGTTGGCGATGAAGTCGGTCGCCGCCTTGCCGTAGAGGTTGCCGCTGACCTGCGGCCGGAAGACATAGTGCAAATGCCGGTTCTCCAGCACCGCGCTCGAAATGCAGGTGGTGATCCACATGAACTTCTTGAGCTGCTCGACCTTGGCGGCGGCGGGAACGCACTCGGCCGAGGCATAGAAGCCGAGCAGCATGTCGACCTTTTCCTGCTCGACCAGGCGCGTCGCTTCGTTGATCGCCACATCGGGCTTGCTCTGGGCGTCGGCGTAGACCGCCTCGATCTTGTAACCTTCTACGCCACCCTGCTTGATGAAGTAGTCGATCATGATCTTGGCGCCGGTATATTGCAGCTCCGACCCGCCGCCGGCGAAGGGGCCGGTGAGATCGTAGACGACACCGATCTTGATCTTCTTTTCCTGGGCCTGGGCAGATGCCGCCAAAGCCAACGCCGCGACGGCGGCCACCGTCCCGCCCACAAATCGGGCGATCTTGCTCTTGGACATCAAGTCCTCCCTGAGAACCGTTAAGCGCTTATGCGTCTTGTTGCCGGCATCACACGGGGCGGCCCGACGGATGTCAAGCGCTGCGCCTCTTCAGGGCCTGCCTTCGCCAGGAGTGAGGACGTCGAACATGAGGCCGGCAGGCTGTTCGAACATGGCGAACAGCGCCACCAGACGTGAGGGATCGCCCTCGATCTTGAGGGCGCCCGACGCCAGCGCGTCCGATGCGGTGAGTTTGCCCAGCACAATGGCATCGAGCGTGCCGCGCGTGGTGATGATCGACGCGGCCGCCGTGTCCGACCGCTCGCCCATGCGATGGCTCAGGGTGCAATGGCTGAGGGTGAGCACCAGCTTCTCGTCGCGGTCGGTGAAATGCCAGTTGATCACTGTGGATTGGCCGGCAGCCTTTGCCGGATCGAGGCGGATCGCCATCATGTCGAAGAACATGTCGCTGGTGAGCCCGGCCAGGGTGTCGGCGCCCATGCCGATCCGCGCCGGCAGCTGGAAGACGCCGTGGCGCAATTCCTGCGCGCCGTACAGGAAGGCGTTGCGCCAGGTCGCCGATTCGGTCTGGTAGCCCATTTGCTCGAGCGCGTCGGCGCAGAGCGCGCGAGCCTCGATATTGGCCGGCTCGGCGTAGACAACTTCCTTCATCACCTGCGCGACCCAGCGGAACTCGCCCTTGGCGAAGTCGGTTCGGGCACGCGCGATGACCCCGGCGGCGCCGCCCATGTATTCGACGAGCTTGCGCGCCGTCGGTGCGGGCGGCAGCGCATGGAGGTTGCAGGGGTTGGCGTCGTACCAGCTGAGATAGCGCTGGTAGACCGCCTTCACGTTGTGGCTGACGGACCCGTAATAGCCGCGCACCGTCCAGCGCTCGGCCAGCCCCGGCGGCAGGTCGATCGCCTCGGCGATCTCGGCCGGCCGCCAGCCCTTGTTCATGAGGCGCAAGGTCTGGTCGTGGATGTGCTTGTAGAGGTCGCGCTGCGCCCGCAGATGGTCGAGCACGGCCTCGCGGCCCCAGGTCGGCCAATGATGCTGGCCGATCAGGATCTCGGTGTCGGGTCCATAGAACGCGATGGCGTCGCCGATATACTTGGCCCAGATGCGCGGATCGCGCGCCACGGCGCCGCGCAACGGGATGAAGTTGTGCAGCACCGGGCAGGCGTTCTCTGCCATGTTGAGCACGCCCAGCTGCGGATAGAACATGTGCATCTCGGCCGGCGCCTCGGTCTCGGGCGCGAGCTGGAAGACGATCCTGATGCCATCGATCGTGTGCTCCTCGACCGGCTGCACGATGCTTTGGCTGGGCGCGATCAGGCCGGGCGTGCCGCGGGCGATGGCCTTGCCCAGCCCGGCATCGACCTGGCCGCGCGGCCCGCGCGGCAGCATGGTGCCGAACTGGAACTGCGCGCGGCGTGCCATGGGCATGCCGGCCAGCACGTTCTCGCCGGTCACCGCCTCCATGAATCCATCCGGCGCGATGACCGGGACCTTGCCCGCCAGAACGTCGGCTTCATCGATCACGCCGCGCACCCCGCCATAGTGGTCGATGTGGCTGTGGGTGTAGATGACGGCCACGACCGGCTTCTGCGGGCGATGGGCGAAATAGTGTGCGAGGGCGGCGCGCGAGACCTCGGCGGTGGTGAGTGGATCGATCAGGATCAGGCCGGTATCGCCCTCGATCACCGTCATGTTGGAGATATCGAAGCCGCGCAGCTGGTAGAGCCGGTCGGTGACCTTGAACAGGCCGTTGGCGAGGTTGAGGCGGGCCATGCGCCACAGGCTGGGATTGACCGTGGCCGGCGCCAGCTCGCCATCGATGAAGCTGTATTCGCCCAGGTTCCACAGCACCGTGCCGTTGGCCGCGCGTACCATGCCGTCGGGGACCGGCGCGATCAGCCCGCGCTTCGCTGCCTCGAAGTCGGAAACCTCGCCGAACGGCAGCTTGGCGGCCATCGCCGCATTGGCGGCCTTGGTTGCGGGCTCGGCATCGCGCGCGACATCGAGATGCGATGCCGGAACCGGAACGGCTGAACCTGCCGGCATTTTGCTTCCCCTTCTCGCTCTCGCCGCGCACTCTGCGGGCGAGCCATGGCACGACGCAAGCTTTCGCTGGCCGCGATCCGACGCTCGAAGCTTCTAATCCGCGCCGTGGACAAAAAATGGCAGTAACCGCCCGGTTTCATCCTGAGCGAAGCGAGGGACCTTCAATGCCACAGGAAAGGGCCCTCGGCCTGCGGCCTCGGGATGACAGTCTTCGCTCAACGCGCGGCGGGCCGCGCGTTTTACTCTGCGGGCTTCAGCGCCGCCTTGCCCATCTCGTGGTCCGCCGGAAGCAGCGAGATGGCGAGGAACGAGCAGAACGCCACGGCCGCCAGCGCCATCAGCAGCACCGGGAAACCGGCCGCCTTCACGGTCGGGCCGATCAGCGCCACAACGAAGGAGCTGACGCCGAAGCCGATCGCCAGCCGGGCGCCGGTGACGCGGCTGCGCATGCGGTCGTCGATGTATTTCACGATCATGGCGTCGGTGAAGGGGATGGCGCCGAACACCAGCAGCATGAAGGCGATCGCCGTGATGAACAGCGCCCAGTCCTGGACCTGGGAGGCGATCAGGAACAGCGGCACCTGCAGCAGCAAGATCGGCACATAGATCGTCTTGAGCGGGAAACGATCTATGAGCTTGCCGACCACGAGCTGGGCCAGCGACGCCAGCGAGAAGATCACGAACAGCATGGCCGCCAGCTCGGCCGGATCCTGCACCACGCCCTTCACCCGCTCGCGCAAAAGCTCGCCGTTGCCGTTGGTCGTGAAGCTGAAGATGATGCTGCCGCTCACGGCGCTGAAGGTCATGATGGCGAACACGCGCGCCATCACCGACGGCGGCAGGTCGTTCATCTTGGGCTTGCGCTTGGCCGGCGCTTCTTCCTCGCGCGGCACCAGGATGACGAAGGCCACCGCACAGACGAGAGAGATCACGCCAGGCAGGATGAAGGCCATCTGCCAGCCGAAGCGCTGGGCGATGTAGACCGAGACGCCCGCAGCGATGGCGATGCCCATATTGCCCGCCAGTCCGTTGAGGCCGATCGTGAAGCCGAAATTCCTGGCCTTCTGCACCAGCATCGGAATGCCGACCGGATGGTAGATCGAAGCGAAGGCGCCCATCAGGGTGAGCGCGGCGCCGATCTGCCACTTGTTGGCGCAGAGCGCGATCACCAGCGCCGAGATGCCCATGCCGGCGAAGAAGATCACCATCATGATCCAGCGGCCCCAATGGTCGCCCAGCCGGCCGCTCATGATCGAGCCGGCGCCGAACATGAAGAGCGCGCCGTAGTTGAACGGCGTGAGCTCGGTCCATTCGACGCCCCAGACGCCCGCGATCACGCCCCAGCTGTAGGCGAAGACGACCAGGAGCCAATGATCCATGGCGTGGCCGATGTTGAGCAGGATGGAGGTGGGACTGGCGTGGCTCATGGATTAGGAATAAGTGGGCGCCGTAGAGCCTACTTATTGTACTTTGTCTGTCTTGCGCTAAACTGACAATCTATGTCGCAAAACGGCCAAAAGTCGACCAACCCAGCGGACTACCAGCATGTACCCCGCGCGGTGGCGGCCATGCCCAAGGACTTTCCGCAGGATTTCGTCATCGAGCCGCACAGCCACGAGCGTGCCCAGCTCATCTACGCCCCTGCCGGCACCATGCGCGTGATCACCAGTCAAGCCATGTGGGTCGTGCCGCCGCAGCGTGCGCTATGGATGCCGGCGGGAACCGTGCACGGCATCGAGATGCTCGACCGAGTCACCATGCGGACTCTCTATCTGCGCGACGATGCGGCCGCCGCGATGCCGCTTGCTTGCCGGGTGCTGCAGGTCTCGCCGCTCCTGCGCGAACTGATCGTGCGGGCGACGGAATTGCCGCTGCAGTACGACGAAGACGGCCCGGCGGGCCGCGTGATCGCCCTTCTCCTGGACGAGCTGCATGGCTCGCAGGCCCTGAAACTTCATCTGCCGATGCCGCGCTCGAAGCGGCTCGCGATGCTCTGCCGAGCCTTGCTCGACGAGCCGGGCGACCGGCGCACCTTGGGCGAATGGGCACACACTGTGCATGCCAGCGAGCGCACCATGGCCCGACTTTTCCAGAGCGAGACCGGCCTCAGCTTCGGCGGATGGCGCCAGCAGGCCCGCCTGCTCGATGCCATGGGCCGGCTGGGCAGCGGCGCTTCGGTGACCCAGGTGGCGCTCGACCTCGGCTACGACAGCGTCAGCGCCTTCAGCGCGATGTTCCGCCGTGCCGCCGGCGCCTCGCCCAGCACCTATCGGCACCGGGCGTGACAAGCCCTTGTTTCAGGTGGGGGATTTTGTGTCTCTGTAACGGTTTGCCACAATGAAACCTTGACGTAACGATCTCAAATATCCCCAATGCGCGACCCATATGCGGTATCCTAAACCGCTATTTACCGGCCGCTGCCAGCCACCGGGGCTGCCTGGAGTTTTCGTTGAAGCCGACCGATATCAAGAATCCGGACTACTTCCACAAGGTCGTCGACTGCCAGTGGGCCTGCCCCGCCCACACCCCGGTCCCCGAATACATCCGGCTGATCGCCCACGGGCGTTACTCCGACGCCTACATGATCAACTGGAAGTCCAATGTCTTCCCGGGAATCCTCGGCCGCACCTGCGACCGCCCCTGCGAGCCCGCCTGCCGGCGCAGCCGCGTCGAGGACGAGAGCCTGGTGAACGGCAAGAAGGAGCCGGTCGCGATCTGCCGCCTCAAACGCGTCGCCGCCGACTTCAAGGACGACGAGGGCATCAAGGCCAGCATGCCCAAGGCGCCGGAGAAGAACGGCAAGCGCATCGCCTGCATCGGCGGCGGCCCCGCCTCGCTCACCGTGGCGCGCGACCTCGCCGTGCTGGGCTATGAAATCGTGATCTACGACCAGGATCCCAAGCTCGGCGGCTTCATCCGCACCCAGATCCCGCACTTCCGCCTGCCCGAGTCGGTGATCGACGAGGAAGTGGGCTACATCACCGAAATCGGCAACATCGAGTTCCGCCACAAGAAGATCGAGTCGATGAAGGCGGTGCTGGCGGAAGGCTACGACGCGGTCTTCGTGGGCTCGGGCGCGCCGCGCGGCCGCGATCTCGACGTGCCCGGCCGCAGGGAAGCGGCTGCCAACATCCATATCGGCCTCGACTGGCTGTCGTCGGTCTCGTTCGGCCATATCAGCAAGGTCGGCAAGCGCGTGATCGTGCTGGGCGGCGGCAACACGGCGATGGATTGCTGCCGCACCGCCCGCCGCCTGGGCGGCGAGGACGTCAAGGTGATCGTCCGCTCCGGCTTCGAGGAGATGAAGGCCTCGCCGTGGGAGAAGGAAGACGCGATGGGCGAGGACATCCCCATCCTGAACATGCTCGTGCCGAAAGAAGTGACGCACGACAACGGCCGGATCACCGGCGTGCTGTTCGAGAAGGTCAAGGCCGAGTACGACGCCAAGGGCCGTCGCTCGCTCATCCCATCGGGCGAGCCCGACCAGCATTTCGAATGCGACGACGTGCTGGTGGCGATCGGCCAGGAAAACGCCTTCCCGTGGATCGAGACGGATGCCGGCATCGAGTTCGACAAATGGGGCCTGCCCAAACTCAACGAGAAGACGTTCCAGAGCAGCGAACCCAAGGTGTTCTTCGGCGGTGACGCCGCCTTCGGCCCCAAGAACATCATCTGGGCCGCCGCGCACGGCCATGACGCCGCGATCTCCATCCACAAGATGCTGTGTGGCGAGAACCCCGAGGAACGTCCGGCGCCCGGCGTCAACATCGTCAGCCAGAAGATGGGCATCCACGAGTGGAGCTACGACAACGCGCCGACCATCGACCATCGCCTGAAAGTCCCGCACCGCGCCAAGCAGGAGGCGCTGAAGGACATCATGGCCGAGGTCGAGCTGGGCTTCGACGTCAAGCTCGCCTTCAAGGAGGCGCAGCGCTGCCTGAACTGCGACGTGCAGACGGTGTTCACCGGCGCGCTCTGCATCGAGTGCGACGCCTGCGTCGACATCTGCCCGATGGACTGCATCACCTTCACCGAGAACGGTGAGGAGAAGGATCTGCGCGGCCGGCTGATGGCGCCGGCGCTCAACCCGACCCAGGACCTCTATATCGGCAACGACCTCAGGACCGGGCGCATCATGGCCAAGGACGAGGATGTCTGCCTGCATTGCGGACTGTGCGCCGAGCGCTGCCCGACCGGTGCATGGGACATGCGCAAGTACTACATGGAAATGACCAACGCGGAGCAGGTATGCCGCAAGCACTAGCCGCCGTTAACGACTTCGTCGTCAAGTTCGCGAACGTCAACGGCTCCGGATCGGCCAGCGCCAACGAACTGTTCGCGCGGGCCATCCTGCGCATGGGCGTGCCGGTCAGTCCGCGCAACATCTTCCCCTCGAACATCCAGGGCCTGCCGACCTGGTACGAGGTGCGGGTCACCGAGAAGGGCTATCTCGGCCGGCGCGGCGGCGTCGACCTGATGGTTGCCATGAACCCGCAGACCTGGGCCGAGGACGTCAAGGAGATCGAGCCCGGCGGCTATCTCTTCTACGACAGCACCAAGCCGATGCCGTCGTCGATGTTCCGCGACGACATCAACATCGTGGGCGTGCCGCTCACCGCCATCACCAATGCGACCTACACCGACGCCCGCCAGCGCCAGCTCTTCAAGAACATCATCTATGTCGGCGCGCTGTCGGTGCTGCTCGACATCGACGAGAACGAGATCAAGCGGCTGTTCGGCGAACAGTTCAAGGGCAAGGAGAAGCTTTTAGATTCCAACGTCAAGGCGCTCAATCTCGGCCGCGATTGGATCAAGCAGCATGGCGATCCCGAGAGCGTGAAGCTCAAGATCCGCCGTGCCGACAATGTCGGCGATCGCATTTTCGTCGAAGGCAACAACGCGGCAGCACTTGGCGCGGTCTATGGCGGCGCCACGGTGTGCGCCTGGTATCCCATCACGCCCTCCTCCTCGCTCGCCGAGGCCTTCCAGGGCCATTGCATGCGGCTCAGGCACGACAAGGAAACCGGCAGGGCCAAGTACGCCATCGTCCAGGCCGAGGACGAGCTCGCCTCGATCGGCATCGTGATCGGCGCCGGCTGGAACGGCTCGCGCGCCTTCACCAGCACGTCGGGGCCCGGCATTTCGCTGATGACCGAGTTCATCGGGCTCGCGGCCTTCGCCGAGGTGCCGGCGGTGATCATCAACGTGCAGCGCGGCGGGCCGTCGACCGGCATGCCGACGCGCACGCAGCAGTCCGACCTGCTGGCCTGCGCCTACGCCTCCAACGGCGACACCAAGCACGTCCTGCTGTTTCCCGAGGACCCGAAGGAGTGCTTCGACTTCGCCGCCGACGCGCTCGACCTCGCCGACCGGCTGCAGACGCCGGTGTTCGTCATGAGCGATCTCGACATCGGCATGAACCATCGCCTCTGCAAGCCCTTCCAGTGGGACGACAAGCGCGCCTACGACCGCGGCAAGGTCATGACGGCCGAAGAGCTCGACGCCGGCAAGAATTTCGGCCGCTATCTCGATGTCGACGGCGACGGCATCCCGTTCCGCACCTATCCCGGCACGCATCCGACGCGCGGCTCGTTCTTCACCCGCGGCACGACCAAGAACGAATATGCCCGCTACTCCGAGGACGGCGCGGTCTATGTGCGCAACATGGAGCGGCTGCAGAAGAAGTTCGCCACTGCCGCCAGGATCGCACCGCAGCCGCTGCGCTACTCCGCGCCCAAGCCGAC
>DASZJU010000273.1:0-3532 GCA_035947815.1 Reyranella sp. | reverse complement strand
GGTCCATCCCGAGCTCGAGGAAGCCGGCCGCATGCTGGGCGCCACGCGGCTGCGCACGCTGGCCGACATCACCGCGCCGCTGCTGCGCTCGGCGGTGATCGCCACCTGGTGCTTCGTCTTCGTCGCGGTGATCCGCGAGCTGTCCGCCGCCGTGATTCTGTTCACGTCGGAGACCAAGGTCCTGTCAGTCCTGATCTTCGACCTCAAGGAGAGCGGCGATGTCGGCGCCATCGCCGTCCTCAGCCTCGCCATGGTCGGCATCACCACGGTCGTCATCGTCATCGCCAATTGTGTCGGCGGCGGCCGCGACGCCGGTCGGCTGCACGCACGCGCTGCGGGCTAGAGGATTGCCGACTGGATCCACGTCGCGGGGCCCGCGTCTCGTCACGCCCGGCGGCGTGGTAACCGCGCCCTCGCGGCTCAGCACGATCCAGCTCGGCGTCTCCTCGCGCGCGGGGAAGTTCTGCGACAGGTACATGCCGTATTCGAGCCGCGCCCGCTCGGTCCAGGCACTGTAGGTCGAGAATTTCGGGATGAGGACGTGATCGGCCTCGGCGAAAACCTCGGCTGCCGGCCGCACCGGCGCGCCCGGGCCCGACCACAGATGGCCGCCGTGCGGCGGCGGCCAGCCGAGCATGAAGGGGAAGGGATTCACCTGATCGAGGACCACAATACCGCCACGGCGATGGCGGCCGCTGTCAACCACGGCGGCCGCCTCCATGATCGTCTCGACATATTCGGTCGGAGAGAGCTCGAAGCGCGGCCCCTTGGCGCGCGCCCAATTGAGCAGTTGGTGCCGGGGCCGGCCATCGGCGAAGGCGGCGAGCCGGCTGCGCCGCTCGGCCGGCACGGCAAGCCCCTTGAGCTGCGTGCGCTCGACCACCTGCAAAAGTTCCTCACGCCCGGCGCGCGCGTGGTAGCCCGCCAAGCTGAGCGCCGAGGCGCCGATCGCGAATAGTGGAAAGACCATCAGCACGGGCAGGGCCGGCACCGCGGGCCCGAAGCGCTCGCGGATCTGGTCGTACAGCAGAAAGGCGATGACGAGGCCGACCGGTAGTCCGTGCGACTGGTGGTTCTGCGACAACATGAAGACGCCGATCACGAGGATGCCGGCGATGGCAAGCGGCACGCGCGGCGGGGCGAGGCCGCGCGCCCACATCCAGATAGCGACCACGAGGCCGGCGGCATAGGGCGCGTAGCCTTCGGCGTTGCCGAAGAAGTTATTGAGGTGGAAGCCAAGGCTGTTGCGCACCGCGCCGGCGGCGGCCGCCTGCAGGATGTCGGACAGATACGGATAGTTCCAGGGCGCCACGGCGTTGGCGACGATCAGCCCGCCGATCGCCAGCCAGGCCGGCAGGCGGGCGCGGATGTGCGGGGAGATCAGCATGGCGAGGCCCACGAAGGCGAGCCCGCCGGCGAAGTAGGTGATCTTGAGATAGAAAAGCGCAACAAGCAGCAGACCACCGCTGGCGACGTCGACCCCGTCGCCGGCGACACGATTGCGCGGCGGCAGGAACAGGATCAGCGCCAGGATGCTGAGCAGGCTCCAGCCGTAGCGGTTGTACGACATGGCGAAGGAGTAGGCGTTCGGCTTGTCGCCGACATTGGCCGGCATCAACACGAGCAGGGTGACGAAGATCACGAAGAGGGCGGCGGGCAGAACCGGCAGGCGGCGCACCGCGGCGAGCGAAGCCGCGGCGAAGGCGACAGCGGCCACGATGGTGACGCCGACCAGGAAGGCGAAGGGCGTCGGCCCGACCAATTCGAAGCCGAGCAGGGTCAGCATGAAGTTGAGTTCGCCCACCGGTTCGTGGAAGTCGACATGTGCCACGTGGCCGTGCTGCAGGTGCCAGGCGCCGGAGAGATTGTAGAGGAGGTCCCAGGTCATCTCGTGCGACAGGACAAGACCTGGGGAGAGAAGGGCCCACAAAGCGACAAGCACCGGCACGCCCGCCAGCAGCGCGAGAGTCGCGGCCGAAGTATGGAATTCCGATCGCGGCTTGGAGCCGGCCAACCCGCCTTCGGCAGGTAGCGCCATGGCTCGTTTCTCCCCACCCAGGCAGCGACCCTAGCCCACCGGGAAATGGAGGACCGTGACAAAGCGGCGGCGCCGCCAGGCGAAGAGGGTCACCGTCGCCGGTCGAAGATCGTCCAATTCTAATCTATTGATATTAAATGATAAATTTCGATATCATGAGCGGATGAAGACCATCGCCGCCGTTCTGATCGCGCTGCTCCTCGTCGCGCCGCCGGCCGCCGCGCAGTCCTCGCTCGAGGCCGACATGCGCGACGCGGCCGCCGCCTACGGGCGCAAGGACATGACGACCGCGGCGCGGCTCTGGAAAGTCTGGGCCGACAAGGGCAACGCCGAGGCACGCACCCTGTTGGGGGCCATGTACTGGAGCGGCGAGGGGGTGCCCCGCGACCACACGGAAGCGGCACGGCTCTACCTGCTGGCGGCAAACCAGGGCTATGCCCGGGCCCAGAACGACATCGGCTTCATGCTGGGTTTCGAAGGGCCCCCGCCGCACGACGACGTCGAGGCCTATAAGTGGCTGACGCTCGCCATCCAGCGCTACACGGCGAGAAACCAGGACCGGCTCGATCAGGCGATGAAGGACAAGGCCACCTTGGCCAGCCGCATGACCCCGGCGCAGATCGCCGAGGCCGAGCGGCGGGCCAAGGCATGGCAACCCGGGCCGTAGCTGCGCCACAGTTACGCAGGCCCCCCTTAATCACCGGACTGGGCTGGCGACCGCGGCGATTTCGGCGCTACAAGCCTTGGTTGACGAAGGCGCAATCGCCCTGGTTGGGGTAGATCCGGGCGTTTGCGCTGAAAAAGCTGCTGTGGGGCGGCTTGAGGTCGGGCGGGGGTAATCCCCCCGGTGGAGCTGGGAATACCAAGATCGATACTGCCTTTGCGCGGCCTTGCCCAGCCGCGCCTGGGGATGAGGCGCGTCCGTAATCTATCGGAAACATCCTAGGGGGCTCATGCAGAAGGCATCGCTTGCCGCGGCTTTCGCCGCTTCACTGCTTTTCGGCTCGATGTCGGCGGCCGTCGCCGCGGACAATGACAATGCGAATTTGGCGGATGCCCGCGTCGCGCAGGAACGCCTGCTGGGCAGCGCCGACGAGGACGCGCGATACCTCGCTTGCCAGCCCTTCACGCGGCAGATCGCGGCAAGCGGCATCATCGCCCGGTCGTTCGACGCATCGCTGGCAGGGGCCGGCGTCCCGGCGGCCGCGATGCTCGAGGCGCAGCGGGCCCTCGCCACGTCGATCGATCTCGGCCGCGATGTGGCTGCCGGCGATGGTTTCTATGTCCGCTACGAACAGGTTTTCACCGCGGAGGGTACGCCGATCGGCGTCGGCCGCGTGATGTGGGCGGAGCTGCGCACCAAGGCCAAGGGCACGATCGCCCTTCATCGCTTCCGCCCGCAGGGCGGGGTCGATCGGCTCTGGCTGGCGAGCGGGGAAGCGGCGACGACGCCGTCGATGCGTCTGCCGCTCGATGGCGTGACCGTCTCGTCGG
>DASZJU010000272.1:0-23316 GCA_035947815.1 Reyranella sp. | reverse complement strand
AACGCCCGCATGGCCGCGTTCTTCTCCACGGAATTGCCCTGCGGCACGACGATGGTGGCGGCGATGCCGGCTCTGGCCGCGGCCAGCGCGATGCTCTGGCCATGATTGCCGCGCGTGGCGCTGATCACACCCTTCACACGGGTGGGGTCGTGCTTGAGCTGGTCAATATAGACCAGCCCGCCGCGCACCTTGAAGGCGCCGGTCGGCGTGTGGTTCTCGTGCTTGACCCAGACCTCGCACCCGGTGCGCTGGGCGAGCAGCGGCCAGGCGTATTGCGGAGTGGGCGGCATGGCGGCGTACACAATGGCAGCCGCGTCCTCGACATCCTGCAGAGACAACATCGTGTCACTTTGGGCTAAGATGCCCGCTGATCCAACCGGAGTACCAAATGCCTGTTCTGCCTCGTGCGCTTGAAATCCAGGGCGAGATTGCCGCCATCCGTCGTGACATCCACGCCCATCCCGAGCTGGCTTACGAGGAAAACCGGACCTCCGACATCGTCGCCGCCAAGCTCCAGGCGTGGGGCCTCGAAGTGACGCGTGGCCTCGGCAAGACCGGCCTGGTGGGAACCCTGCGCAAGGGCAATTCGTTGAAATCTATTGGATTGCGCGCCGACATGGACTGCCTGCCGATGGACGAAACCAACGATTTCGAGCACCGCTCGCAGAATCCCGGCCGCATGCATGCCTGCGGCCATGACGGCCACACCGCCATGCTGCTGGGCGCCGCCAAGGTTTTGAGCGAAAAGCGCGATTTCGAGGGCGCCGTGCACTTCATCTTCCAGCCGGCCGAAGAGGGCGGCGGCGGGGCGCGCGAGATGATCGCCGACGGCCTGTTCGATAAATTCCCTTGCGATGCCGTGTTCGCCATCCACAACAAGCCGGGCATTCCGCTGGGCCACATCGTCACCAAGGGCGGGCCGCTGCTGGCCGCCGCCGACCGCTGGGACATCCGCATCGCCGGCAAGGGCGGTCATGCCGCGCACCCGCATCTCACCATCGATCCCATGGTGGCGGGCGCCAATATCGTGCTGGCGCTGCAGACCATCGTCAGCCGCAACATCGATCCGATCGATTCGACGGTCGTGACGGTCGGCTTCTTCAAGGCCGGCTCGGCCTACAACGTCATTCCGACCGACGTGCATATCGGCGGCACCACGCGCACCACGAGTCCGGAGAACCGCGCGCTGGTGAAACGCCGCATCGAGGAGATCTGCCGCGGCGCCGAGCAGATGCACGGCGTCAAGATCGAGATCGAGCACAAGCCCGGCTATCCGCCGACGGTGAACAATGTCGAGCGCGCGCGCTTTGCCATCGACGTCGCCGCTGGCGTCTGCGGCGAGCATGCGGTGTCCGAAAATACGCGTCCCAGCATGGGCGCGGAGGATTTCTCTTACATGCTGGAGCGCGTGCCGGGCGCCATGGTGTGGCTGGGCAACGGCGGCGGCGCCGACGCGGTCAGCCTGCACAACTCGCGCTACGACTTCAACGACATGGCCATCCCGTTCGGCGTCAGCTTCTTCGTGCGCACCGTCGAACGTTTCCTCGACGAGTGAAGGACATGGCTGTCATCCTGAGCGCAGCGAAGGATCTCATGGCGTGGCAAGCGGCGATGAGATCCTTCGCTTCAGCGCGGATCAGATCCGCGCGACTCAGGATGACATGATGGGGACCCGCTGACGGGAACGAATGGAATTCTTCCGCGTCTACGGTCGGGTTATCGGGCTGCTGCGCGCCGAGCGCGGGCTGGCGATCATGCTCGCGCTCACCAACGTCGCCGTGGCCGCGCTGCAGTTCTACGAGCCCGTGCTGTTCGGCAAGGTGGTCGATCTCCTCGCCACCGCCAAGGACAAGTCGACCGAGCTGTTGTGGAGCGACGCCCGGCACCTGCTCGTGCTGTGGGCCGTCGTCGGCCTGGGCGGCATCGCAGCCAACATCGTGGTCTCCCTGCAGGCCGACCGCATGGCCCATCGCCGGCGGTTGGGCGCGATGGCCAACTTCTTCGAGCACGTCCTGCTGCTGCCCTTCTCGTTCCACAGCTCGCAGCATTCCGGCCGGCTGATCAAGGTCATGCTGACCGGCGTCGACGATCTGTTCGCCATCTGGCTATCGTTCTTCCGCGAGAACCTCGCCACCTTCGTCGCCCTGTTCATCATGCTGCCGCTCAGCCTGCTCATGAACTGGCGGCTGGGCGTGCTGCTGGTGGTGCTCATCCTGTTCTTCGCCGCCGCCAATACCTTCGTGGTGAGTCGCACCGATCGCCTGCAGCACCAGGTCGAGGACCTGCGCAGCGAGCTGGCCAGCCGCGCCGGCGATGCGCTGGGCAACATCAATCTCATCCAGAGCTTCGTGCGGCTGACGCACGAAACCCGCGAGATGCACAGCATCATGAGGGAGACGCTGGCCGCACAGTTCCCGGTCCTGAACTGGTGGGCGCTGCTGTCGGTGATGACGCGCGCCGCCTCGACTATCACCGTGATCCTGATCTTCGTGCTCGGCACCTGGCTCTACACCAAGGGCGAGGCGACCGTGGGCGAGATCGTGAGCTTCATGGGTTTCGCCACCATGCTGATCAGCCGCATGGACCAGGCCTCGGGCTTCGTGAGCCGGGTCTTCTTCCAGATGCCGGTCCTGGCGGATTTCTTCCGCGTGCTCGATTCGCAGTCCGCCGTGCCGGACAATCCGCACGGCAAGGACATCGGCCGCGCCCGGGGCGACGTCGAGTTCGACGACATCAATTTCTCCTACGACGGAAGGCGTCCGGCGCTGGTGCATTTGTCGCTGAAGGTGCCGGCTGGAACCAAGGTGGCCTTTGTCGGCCCGACCGGCGCCGGCAAGAGCACGGCGCTGTCGCTGCTGCACCGCATGTGGGATGCGCAGTCCGGAGTCATCCGCGTCGACGGCATCGATCATCGCGACATCAAGCTCGAATCGCTCCGCCGCAACATCGGCGTGGTGTTCCAGGACAGCACGATGTTCTACCGCTCGATCGCCGATAACCTGCGCATCGGCAAGCCCGACGCGACCCAGGCCGAGCTCGAGGAGGCGGCCAGGCTGGCCGAGGCGCACGACTTCATCCTGCGTCAGCCGCAGGGTTATGAGACGCTGGTGGGCGAGCGCGGCATGACGCTGTCGGGAGGCGAGCGCCAGCGCCTGGCGATCGCCCGCGCGCTCCTGAAGAACCCGCCGATCCTGATTCTCGACGAGGCGACCAGCGCGCTCGATTCGGTGACCGAAGCGCGCATCCAGAAGGCGCTCAAGACGCTGATGCAGGGCCGCACCACCTTCGTGATCGCCCATCGGCTGTCGACGATCCGCGACGCCGACCAGGTCGTGGTGTTCGAGCACGGCCGGATCGCCGAGCAGGGCGGCTACCGGGAGCTCGTGAGCCACGGCGGCGCCTTCACCCGCCTCGTCGCCACGCAACAGGCTGGCATAGAATCTGCCTGATATCCCCTTGGCGGATGTGCGCTGCCCGCCTAAGAGTTGCCAGACGGGGACGTTCACGAGGGGCAAGACATGAGCAAATTCGCCAAATGGCTGGGCGGCGCGACCGTCGTCGCGCTGGCGCTGGGCGCGTTGCCCGCGCAAGCGCAGACACCGATCAAATTCACCCTCGACTGGGTGTTCCAGGGTCCGACCGCGCCGTTCCTGGTGGCGCTGGAGAAGGGCTACTACAAGGCCGAAGGCCTCGACGTCACGATGGATCCCGGCCAGGGCTCGGCCGGCGCGGTCCAGCGGGTCGCCACCGGCGCCTACCAGATCGGCTTCGCCGACGTGAACTCGACCATCGAGTACAACGCCAAGAATCCGGGCAAGGAAGTCCTCTGCGTCTTCATGGCCTACGATTTCGCGCCGTTCGGCGTCTATGCCCTGAAGAAGAGCGGCATCAAGGTCCCGAAGGATCTCGAGGGCAAGAAGCTCGGCGCCCCGGTGTTCGACGCCTCGTTCCGCCTGTTCCCGGCCTTCGCCAAGATGAACGGGATTACCAAGTGGGAGCACGTCAACCTTACCCCACAGCTCCGCGAACAGAGCCTGGTGCAGGGCACTGTCGACTTCATCTCGGGCCATTACTTCTCGTCGATGCTCGACCTCAAGGCGCGCGGCGTTAAGTTCGACGACATCGTGGCCATGCGCTACGTCGACTTCGGCATGGACGTCTATGGCAACGGCATCGTCGTATCGCCCGAGATGGCCAAGGACGAGAAGGCGGTGAAGGGCTTCATCGCCGCCACCATCAAGGGCTGGAAGGACGTCATCGCCGACAACAAGCTCGGTATCGCCGCCGCCAAGAAGCGCGATCCGCTGATCGACGAGGCGCTGGAGACCGAGCGCCTGCAGATCTCGCTGCAGACCAACATCCTGACGCCTTTCGTCAAGGCCAACGGCATGGGCGACGTCGATCCGGAGCGTTTCGCGCGTTCGGTCAAGCTGGTGGCCGACGCCTTCGGCCTGCCGGCAGCGCCGGCCCCGGACAAGGTCTTCACCAACAAGTACCTGCCGCCCAAGGCCGACAGGATGGTCGCCAAGTGATTCGCCTCCCCCGTCACACGGGGGAGGTGGCCCGCAGGGCCGGTGGGGGAGAACCCCAGTCGAGCTTGCTGCCGATTTCAGATCTGAAATTTTCGAGAATTGCTCGTGCGGCCTTCCCCCTCCGCCCCCTTCGGGGGCACCTCCCCCGTGTGACGGGGGAGGGAGGTTGACTTAAATGTCGTTCGTCGATCTGAAGGGCGTCAGCCTTACCTACAGGCTCGGCAAGGAAACCACGCTCGCCCTGGCCGATGCCACGTTCGGCATCGACAAGGGCGAGTTCATCGCCGTCGTCGGCCCCTCGGGTTGCGGCAAGTCGACCATCCTGAAGCTCGTCACCGGCCTGTTGCCCGCGTCGGTTGGCGAGGTGCGGGTCGCGGGCGAGAAGGTGACAGGGCCGATCAAGGGCGTCGGCATGGCGTTCCAGAATCCGACCCTGATGCCGTGGCGCACCACCATGGACAACATCCTGTTGCCCATGGAGGTGGTCGAACCGCACAAGCGCCGCTTCCGCCGCCATCGCGCTGAATACGAAGCGCGGGCGATGAGGCTCCTCGAGACGGTGGGACTCGCCGATTTCGCCAGAAAGTTCCCGTGGCAGCTCTCGGGCGGCATGCAGCAGCGCTCCAACCTCTGCCGCGCCCTGATCCACGAGCCCGAGCTGCTGATGCTCGACGAGCCGTTCGGCGCGCTCGACGCCTTCACGCGCGAGGAGCTGTGGGGCGTCATGCAGGCGCTGTGGCTGGAAAAGCGCTTCACCGGCGTGCTGGTGACGCACGATCTGCGCGAGGCGGTCTTTCTCGCCGACACCGTCTATGTCATGAGCCGCCGGCCGGGCCGCATCGTGCTCAGCCACAAGATCGATATTCCGCGGCCGCGCACGCTCGCCACGACGTTCGAGCCGCATTTCGTCGAGATCGTCCACGAGTTGCGCGACCGCATCCACCAGGAACATGCGCCGTGACCAGCGACTTCAGGCGCGAAGCGCTTCGACTTGCCATGCCGTGGCTTGCCCTGACGATCCTGCTGATCGTCTGGGAAATCGCCTGCATCGTCTTCGACGTGCCGGAGATCATCCTGCCCCGGCCGACCAAGGTCTTCGCGGTGTTCGTGGCCCGCTTCGACATCCTGATGGCGTTCTGCTGGGACACGCTGTGGACGACGGTGATCGGCTTCCTGCTGGCGATCGCCGGCGGCCTGCTGCTGGGGCTGGCGATCGGCGCCTCGACCTTCATATATTCCGGCCTCTATCCGCTGCTGATCGCCTTCAACGCGGTGCCCAAGGTAGCGATCGTGCCCATCCTGATGATCTGGATCGGCGTCGGCTCGCTGCCGGCCGTCATCACGGCCTTCGCCATCAGCTTCTTTCCCATCGTGGTCAATGTCGCCACCGGCCTCGCCACCATCGAGCCCGAGATGCGCGACGTGCTGCGGAGCCTCGGCGCCACGCGGACCGAGATTTTGACCAAGGTCGGCATTCCGCGCGCCATGCCCTACCTGTTCGCCAGCCTGAAGGTGGCGATTACGCTGGCCTTCATCGGCTCGGTGATCGCCGAGACCGTGGGCGGCAACCGCGGCATCGGCTTCCTGATGCTGTCGGCCGGCGCGCGCAACGATGCACCCACCACTTTCGCCGGCCTGTTCGCCATCGCCATCATGGGCGTCCTGATGTACGCCATCTGCGCCATGGTCGAAAAGCGCATGACCCGCTGGGCGTTCAGAGGAGAGCTGGTGAGTTAGAAAGTTCCTCCCTGCGCGCAGCGCGGGGAGGTGCCCGCGCAGCGGGCGGAGGGGTCATGGTCAACGGAGACTCTGAGGATCATGACCCCTCCGTCGCCTCAGCGGCTTGGTTACAAGCCGCGAGACGGCGACACCCATCGTGGACTCCACGATGGGGAGGTTCATAGAACCGCTTCGGCGACGACGCGCAGCGATTCGACGCTCACACCGCTCAACAGCATCGATCCGACCTCGTTCCTTCCGGCGGCCGCTTTCCAGGCCTGCAGGCGATCCTTGATACGCTCCGGGCTGCCGACCAGCGACACCTCGTCGACTAGCGAATCGGGCACCGCTGCGATCGCCTCCGCACGCCGGCCGCCCAGAAAGGCGTCCTGGATCTTCACCGCGGCTTCCTCGTAGCCGAGCTGCTTGGTGAAGTCGTTGTAGAAGTTCTTGGTCCGGGCCCCCATGCCACCGATGTAAAGCGCGAGCTCGGGCTTCAGCGCGTCGCGGCAGGCCTGCAGGTCGGCGCCCATGGCGATGCGAACATAAGGTGCCACGTCGAAGTCGGCGAGCGTGCGGCCGGGCCGGCGTTTGGCGAGGCCCGCCCGCAGTGGCTCGATCACCATCTTCGTCTGCTCCGGCGACATGAAGATCGGCAGCACGCCGTCAGCGACTTCGCCCGCCGTGCGCAGCCCGATCGGCGTGATCGAGGCGGCATAGATCGGCATGTCGGGATCGCCATGCAGGATGCTCTTCAGCGGCTTGCCGAGGCCGGTCGCACCCGGCCCCTTGTAGGGAATCTGGTAAAGCTCGCCGTCGTGCTGAAGCGCCGCTTCGCGTTTCAGGATCTTGCGCAGGATCTCGATATATTCGCGGGTGCGCGCCATCGGCTTGCCGAACGGCACGCCATGCCAGCCTTCGACCACCTGCGGCCCGGAGGCGCCGATCCCCAGCAGGAAACGGTTGTTCGACAGCGCCTGCAGGGTGAGCGCCGTCATCGCCGTGCAGGCGGGCGTGCGCGCCTGCATCTGCATGATGCCGGTGCCGGCCCGGATGCGAGTCGTGCGGGCCAGGATCCAGGCCGTCGGCGTTACCGCATCGGTGCCGTAAGCCTCGCCGCTCCACACCGAATCGTAGCCGAGGCGCTCGGCCTCCAGCACCTGTTCCAGCGCGAGGCTGTTGGGTGCGCCGGAATACTTCAACAGCATGCCGAGCCGCATGGTCCTCTCCTACGAAGATGTCTTGCGCAGCCCTGCCAACAACGGCAGGGCCTCCGAGGCAAAGCGTTCGATCTGCCGGTCACGTTCCTCGTAGGGGCCGACGAAGTCGAGGATGACGTGGCGCGCGCCGGCCTCATGAAAGCGCAGAATGGTCTCCACGACCCGCTGCGGTGGCCCGAGCGCGCAGTAGCGTTCGGCGGCCTTGCGGAAATCCATGGCGTAGCGCTGGCTCAGCGAGATCGTCGCGGCGTCAAGTGCCTTTTCGTAGGTGTCGTCGATGCGCGTGAACAAGAGATGAGCCGTCCCGAAAGCGCGGTCGAAGGTGCGTGCGGCCGCGCTTGCCGCCGCCGCGATCTTCGCCAGGCCCTGGCGAAACATGTCGGGCGTGACGACATAGGACATCCAGCCGTCGGTCAGGCGCCCGATGCGCCGCAGCGCGGGATCCGAGCGGCCGCCGCACCAGATCGGCGGGCCGCCCGGCTGGCGGGGCGGCGGCTGCATAGGCACGCCCGCGAACTTGAAGAAGCGACCGTCATGCGTCGCCGGCTCGCCGCTCCACAGCTTGCGCAGCACCGCGAGGCTTTCGCTCAGCCGTGCGCCGCGCTCGCCGATCGGCACGCCGCAGGCCTCGTACTCCTTCGGGAACTCGCCGCCGACACCGACACCGAAGATGAACCGGCCCTCGGTGAGGTGGTCCAGCGTCGAGACCTGCTTGGCCACCGGCGTGGGATGGCGCAGCGGCAGGAGGTAGACGCCCGTGCCGAAAGTCAGCCGCCGGCTGACGACCGCAGCCTGCGCGAGCTGGAGCAGGGGATCGAAGATGGCGAGCGGGAAGGAGATATGATCGCCGACCCACAGCGAGTCGTAGCCTGAGCGGTCGACCAGTTCGACCAGCTCGCGCATCTCGTCGATCGTCGGCAGCCACGGGCCCACCGCCGGTTCTGTGCGGCGATGGATGGTCTGCACGCCAATGTGCAGGTGATCGTCCAGGGGCAGGTCCATGGCGCTAGGATACCTCGGGCTGGTCGAAGAAGCTCTCGGCATCGTCGATTTCGACCAGGCGTCCCTTGCGGATCTCCAGGAATCGCGTCGCCACGGTGCGGGTGAAGTAACGGTCGTGGGAGACGAATAGGCACGACACATCGCTTTGCTCGAGCTGCGCCTCGAGATCCTCCTGGCCCTCGATGTCGAGATGGTTGGTCGGCTCGTCCAGCAGGTACATGTTGGGCCGCAGCAACTTCATCTTGAGAAACACCAGTCGCGCCCGCTCACCATGGCTCAGCACGCCGATCGGCTCGTCGATCTTGGCGAAAGGAAAGCCGGCCGGCGCGAGATGGCGGATGGCGTCCTTCTCGCCCAGGCCCGGCACGTCGACGACGTAGTCCAGGATCGACTGGTCGAGTGGCAGGTCGCGCATGGACTGGTCGAAATAGACCAGGCGGCAGGCCGGATTGAAACGCACCGCCGCCTGGCTGTCGTAGTGCTCGAGCTCCGGGTCGAAGGCATCGGCGAGCACCGACAGGAGCGTCGACTTGCCGGCGCCGTTGACGCCTAAAAGGGCGATCCGGTCACCGGCAGCGATGGCGAGCCGGTCGATGGCTAAAAGCTTGCGGTCGCTGCCGGGTGCGGTGACGCCGAGCCCGGCGATGCGTAGCGCCACCTTGGCGTCGATGTCGCCGTCGTTGAGCTCGAGGCGCCGCTCGCGCGCGACGTAGGTCTGCGTGCGCTCCTTCTCGATGCGGGCGATGCGCGTCTCGACGGCGTTCTTGCGCTTGTTGAGGTCGGGATTCTTGACCGCCCAGACCTTGTAACGCGCCGCGGCCTGCTCCAGTCGGCGGATTTCCTTGTCCTCCAGCCGCGCCCGCGCCGCGGCGGCGGCGTCGCGGCGCAACAGCTCCTCGCGCGCCTGGCTGAAGCGGGCTTTGAAGGCATGCATGCCGTCGCTGCGCAGGAACAGGGTGCGCTCGGTCACGCGGTCGAGAAACTCCCGGTCGTGGCTCACGATCAGCATCGGCACCGCGAACTCGACCGTGAGCCAGCGCTCCAGCGTGTTGATGTTGGCGAGATCGAGATGGTTGGTCGGCTCGTCGAGGATCAGGATGTCGGGCTCTTCCAGCCGCGCCGCCGCCGCGATCAGCAGCAGCCGCTGCCAGCCGCCCGACAGAGTGCCGAAGGGGTGATCGAGGATCTCCTGCTCGACGCCGATCTCGTCCAGCAGCACGTCGATGCGCCAGTAGTCGTCGCCCAGCCCGACTTTGTCGAGAGAGCGATGCAGGACGTCGCGCACCGGCCGATCGGCCAGGCCGCTTGGCACGTCCTGCGGCACGCTGCCGAGCCTGAGCCCGCGCGAGCGGATCACCTGGCCGCCGTTCAACTCGAGTTCACCGGCCAGGCATTTCAGCAGCGTCGACTTGCCGGCGCCGTTCTCGCCGACCAACGCCGTCCGCGCGCCGTCGAGCAGGAACGACACGCCGCCGAAGACGCGGGCCGAGCCGTAGAAGAAGCTGGCCCGCTCCATCCCGAGCACGGCCTGACGCAACGCCATTGTCGATCCCCAATTTCAGGGGAGCAGTACGCCATCCTTGGCGACAATGCGACCGGCTTTGATCACTAATTTGCGCCGGGGGCGCGCGGCGACTGCTTCGGCGAGCGAGCCCGCTTCGACGACCACGAAATCGGCCGGGGCGCCCGGCTCGATGCCATAGGGCACGATGCCCAGCACGCGGGCGGCTGCTGCCGTGACCATATCGAAGGCCAGCGCCAGCTCCTCGTCGTGGCGAAAATTGGCGCGGTAGCCGATCAGCATGGCACGTTCCAGCATGTCGCCGTTGCCGAACGGCGACCAGGCATCGCGGATATTGTCGGAACCGCCGAACACTTCCACGCCATGGTCGTGCAGGAGTTTCAGCGGCGGCATCGTGGCGCCGCCCGGGCCGTGGCTCATGATGGCGACGCCGGCCTCGGCGAGCAGATCAGCCGTCCGTTCGGCCACGTCCGTCGGCACCGAGCCCAGGGCGAAGGCATGGCTCACCGCGACCCTGCCGTTCAGGCCGGCCGCCTCGGTGCGCTCAGCGATCGCCGTCAACTGGACGATGCCGCTCTCGCCGCTGTCGTGCAGATGGATGTCGACGCCGACGCCGCGGCGTTCGGCGATAGCGAAGATCGCATCGAGATGACCGTCGAGGTCGCCGTCGATGCCGACGGGATCGAGGCCGCCTAAAAGGTCGGCGCCCTGGGCGATGGCGGCGTCCAGCAGCTCCGCCGTGCCCGGCGAGCGTAAAATGCCGCTTTGCGGGAAGGCCACGATCTGGATCGTGACCAAGTCGCGGAAGCGCTCGCGCACCTTCAGGATCTCGTGGAGATTTTTAAGCCCGAGCTGGTTGTCGATGTCGACGTGGCTGCGCATGTGAAGCGTGCCGCTGGCCACCACCTGGCGCACCAGATTGGCGCCGGTCTCGGCTTCCGGGACCCTGCGTGTCGCGCGCACCTTGCGTTCGGCCTCGATGCGGTCGGCGACGCGGTTGCCTGCCGCCTGGTTGGGCACCCACGGCAGGCCGAGCAGGGTCTTGTCGAGATGGATATGGCCGTCGACCAGCGGCGGCAGGACCAGCGCGCCTGCGAGATCGAGCGTGTCGCTGCGTGTCGTGGGATCGCCGGTGGCCGGGAGGAGGGCGGCGATCCGCCCTCCCTGGACGTCGATATGCTGCCGGCTACCGTCGGGCAGCGTGGCGTTGGCTAGAAGCACGCCTTTACTTGTCGGCGACCGCGCCCGCTTCCTTGCGGGTCTGGGCGACCGCAGTGCGCGCCGCCATGGCCATCAGGCCGGAGTCGTTGGCGATGGTGACGAAGCGGAAGCCCTTGCCGATCATCTTGGCGGCGTAGCCCGCCGTGGCGTTGTGGATGCCGGCGAACTGGTTGCGCTTCTTGATGGCGGCCAAGAGCTTGTCGTAGATGGCCAGCACCTGCGGCTCCTCGCGATCGAGCTTTGGCACCAGGCCGAGGGACAGGCCGAGATCGCTGGGGCCGATATAGATGCCGCTGATGCCCGGCACGTCGAGGATGGCGTCGATATTGTCGATTGCCTCCTGGGTCTCGATCATCGGGATGACCAACACCTCGTCGTTGGCGGTCGCCTGGTAGGGTGTCGCCGCGCCGTAGGCGCCGGCGCGGATCGGGCCGTTGCTGCGCTTGCCCTTGGGCGGATAAAGCGAATAGGAGACCAGCGCCTTGGCCTCAGTCGCGTTGTTGACCATCGGGCAGATCACGCCCCAGGCGCCGCCATCCAGCACCTTGCCGATGATGCCGGGCTCGTTCCACGGCACGCGCACCAGCGGCGTCACGGGGTGCCTGTCCATCGCCTGGAAGCAGGTGACCATCGAATGGTAGTCCTGTACGCCATGCTGCAGGTCGACCGTGACGCTGTCCCAGCCGCACTGCGCCATGGTCTCGGCCGAAAAGCCGCTGGGGATCGCGAGCCAGGCGTTGACGCAGGCCTTGCCTGCCTGCAGCCGCTTTTTCAGCATGTTCGTCGACATCGGCGTTTCCCCTTTTTCGTCCCGGTTTGGAAGGCCGATCATAGTCGTCCCGGCCGGCAGAGGGCCATGACGCTTTGCCGCTCTGCGGACGACCGGCGGTCAACCTTTGACCGCGCCAGCGGCCAGGCCCTCGACGATGTATTTCTGCAAGAGCGCCACCAGGATCACGGTGGGCGCCAGCGCGAGCAGGCAGATCGCCATCATCAGATTGAAGAAGACATGGACGTCGCCCACCAGGCTCGCGATCACCACCGGCAGGGTCATGAAATCCGGCCGGGCGTTCAGGATCAGCGGGATCAGAAGCTCGTGCCAGGAAATGATGAAGATGATGACGCCGCACGCCGCCAGCGCCGGTGTCGCGAGCGGCAGGACGATCTTGGCGAAGGCGCCGAAACGCGTGCAGCCGTCGATGCGGGCGGCTTCCTCGAGATCGGCCGGAATGGTGTCGAAATAGGGCGCCAGGATCAGGATGGCGTAGGGCAACAGGAAACCGGTCTCCGCGATGATGACGCCGCTCAGCGAATTGAGCTGGCCGAACGATCGCATGACCACGTAGAGCGGGATCATCAGCACGATCACCGGCACGAAGCGCGCGACGATGTTGGCTTGCAGCAGGAACAGGGTCCAGCGGAAGCGCTGGCGGGCAATCGTGTAGGCCGACAGCGAGCCGAACAGCAGGGTCAGGAACGTGACCGAGACCGCCACGATCGCCGAGTTGGCGAAAGCGGCATAGAAGCTCTTGATGTTGTCGGGCAGGTAGGTGACCTGCTCGAAGATTCGGCCCTTCTGCTCGCCCTTGCTGAGGATGACAGTGAAATTATCGAGCGTGGGCTCGGGCGGCAGCAGCCGGCGCGTGTCGGCCTG
Source organism: Reyranella sp. (assembly GCA_035947815.1). Taxonomy (GTDB): domain Bacteria; phylum Pseudomonadota; class Alphaproteobacteria; order Reyranellales; family Reyranellaceae; genus Reyranella. The sequence goes on along the minus strand of DASZJU010000272.1, from coordinate 10,446 downwards.
CAGCGACTTCTCCGACTGGATGCTGCCGATCACGACCGCCGCCACCGGCAACAGGATGAAGAAGATCACCACGAGATTGGCGATGTGAAGCAGCAGCCTGCCGCCGGGCGATTTGGGGCGCATCACAGCGTCACCCGCTTGTAGACGAAACGCATGTAGACCAGCGCGATCGCGCCGATCATCAGCGCCAGGATGTAGGCCGATGCCGAGCCCATGCCGAAATTGTTGGGCGGCGCGAAGGTGATCTTGTAGCTGTACCAGGCCGCGACCCAGGTGGCGTCGCCCGGGCCGCCCTGGGTGATGGCGAGGATCTCCTCAAACACGGCAAACGCAAACGCCGTGCGCAGGATCAGGATGATGGCGATGATCTGGCGCAGCATTGGCAGGGTGATGTGCCAGAAGCGGTGCCACGCGTTGGCGCCATCGATGGAAGCCTGTTCGTAGAGCTCGCGCGGGATGCCCTGGAGGGCGGCATGCACCAGGATGATGGCGAAGGGCAGCGTGCGCCAGACATAGGGGACGGCCACGGCGTAGAGCGCCGTGTTGGGATTGCCGGCCCAGTTGACCGGATCGCTTGTAAGCCCCGCGGTGAACAGGATCCTGTTCAAGAAGCCGAACTGGAAGCTGTAGAGGAACGCCCAGATCAGGCCGTTGGCGATCGGCGGAATGGCATAGGGCAGCAGGATCAAAAAGCGCGTGACCCGCGACGTCCAGACGCTCGTCTGGTTGATGAGCAGCGCAATCAGCACCGCCAGCACGATCTCGCTGCTGACGGTGATGGCCGTGAAGATCAGCGTGTTCTTGAGCGCGACCCAGAACAGCGGATCTTCCAGCACCCGGCTGTAATTCTCCCAGCCGTTGAAAGGGAACTCGCCGCGCCGCAACTGGGCGAGCCCGACCCGATGCACCGAGAGGTACGCCGCGTAGATCACCGGGTAGGCCAGCACCAGGCCGAGACAGACCAGTGTCGGCAGGTTCATGAAGAAGGCGAAATGCGACGCCCGCATCTCGCGCTGGAACCACGGTACGCGGATCCGGCGCGCGACGGCGAACCCCTGGACTTGAGTGGTCAGGGCGTCAGACCTTGCGCTTGGCGTCGGCGATGCCCTTGATCAGGTTATCGCAGCATTGGTCGGCCGTGATCTGCCCGGTCAGGCATTTCTGGACTTCGATATTGAGCTGATCGGTCCACGGGAAATGCCATGGCTGGTAGACCGATGAACAAGCCTCGCCGATATAGGACGCCTGATCCCAGATTTTTAGCAGGGTCGGCACGTCGCCCCACGGCGCCCAGCCGAGCTTGATCGCATCGCTGTTCATCACCGAGGTGTAGCCGGAGCCCAGCATGGCATCCTTCGCCAGGTTGACGGCCTGCGTGTAGTTGCCGTCCTTGGTCTTGCCGCCGAGATACTGCAGCAGCTTCCACGCCCATTCCTTGTCGCGGTTGGCTGACGAAAGGAAATAGACATGGGTGACGCCGATCGTCTTGCCGTCGCCCGGCGAACCCAGCGCCTTGACCTTGCCGGCGATCGGCGACTGCGCGGGGTCGTTGCAGATGTTGAGGCCGTAATGATGGTTCGGCCCGCGATAGAGGTTCTTGCCGGCGCCGAACGCCTTGGCCCCGGTGGTGAACTGCACTTTCAGCGATTCGGGATCGGCGATATCGAGGCCCTTCTCGAAGGTATTGGCCCACCATTTCAGCGTCTCGCGGGCGACCGAGCCGTCGCCCAGCATGTGGTTGCCCTGCTTGTCGAAGAAGGTGCCGCCGCGGTTGAAGGTCATCTGGTACCAGGTGCCCGGCAGCTGCTCGAGGCCGACGCCGGCGATCCACAGGACGGGATAGCGCGACACGCCGTCCTTCTTGGCCTTGACGCAATGTTCGATGAATTCGTCGTAGCTGGCGAACGGCTTGTCGATCTTGAGCTTCTCCAGCATGTCCGAGTAGTAGTTCCAGACCCACACCGCGGAGAAGTACGGCAGACCCATGGTCTTGCCGCCGACCGTCGCCACCTGCTTGGTGAAGGGCGTGAAATCCTTGATGTAGTCGGCGGCGCCCGGCAGGTCGTCGAGTGGTTCGGCCAGGCCCTGGTTGACGAAGTTGGGGAAGGAGAAGGGCGAGGATTGCGAGACGTCGATCTTCTCGCCGGCCGCGAACATGGTCGCGAGCTTGGTCGGATGGTCGTTGAACGAGGAGATCGTCGATTCGACCCTGACGCTCCAGTCGGTCTCGAACTGCTTGGCGATGCGCGTGTAGATGTCGCCGTAGGTCCAGACCACGAAGTTGAGGTGATCGACCTTGCTCTTCGGCGCCACGCTCCACGGGCCGCTACTCTGGCCGGCTTGCTGGCCGAAAGCGCCACCCGAAAGTCCGGCCAGGCCGAGACCGGCAGCAGCACCGAGAACGCGACGTCGGCTCAACTCCCATTTGCCCATAAGATCGTCAGTCATGTCGCCATCCTCCATATCTTTGCCTCCCGTATCCTGCCGCTGCAAAAAACGCGCCGATCTGGATTTCGCGTCGAGATGCGGGTAGAGGCGAGACTATGACGCTTTTGTCGTTACGGACAGGCCGCCTCGGTGTCGATCTTGCGCCCTCGGCCGGCGGATCCATCGCCCGCTTCACGGTCGACGGTTCCGATGTGCTGCGCCCCATGACGGCGGAAGCCGTCGCCTCCGGCAAAGGCAATAACGCGTCGGCCTTTCCGCTTGTGCCGTACTCCAACCGGATCGCCAACGGCCGGCTGGTCTTCGCCGGGGAGGAGATCACCCTTGCCCTCAACTGGCCCGGTCTGCGCCATCCCATGCACGGCGACGGCTGGGCGCAGGCCTGGGAGGTGGTTCGCCACGACGCACATTCAGCCGAGCTTGCCTACGCCCACGATGGACGGAGCGGCTGGCCGTTCCGCTACCGCGCCCATCAGACGTTCCGCCTCGAGGGCGAGCGGCTTGTGCTCATCATGGCCATCGATAATCTCGAGCAGAAAGCCGTGCCGGCGGGCCTTGGCCTACATCCCTACTTCAGGCGCGATGCCGAAACCGAACTCACCTGCCGCACGCAAGCGGTTTGGCTCACCGACGTCGAGGTGCTTTCGACGGCGCGCGTCGCCGTGCCGGCCGAATGGGACTTTTCCGAGCCCCGCAAGGTCGACGCCGTCGTGCTCGACAACTGCTTCGATGGCTGGGACGGGCGGGCAACCGTCGTCTGGCCGCGCCAGCGGCTGAAACTCGAGCTCGTCGCGAGTGAACCGTTTCGCCACGCCGTCATCTATGTCCCGTCCGGCCGCCCGTATTTCTGTGTCGAGCCGGTAAGCCACGCCAACGGCAAGGTGGGCGAGGCTCTTCTGGCGCCTGGCGCGACGCTTGCCGGCGAGATCGCCTTCCACCTGTCCGACTTGTGAGGAACCATGTCGACCTTCGCCTCCTATCCCAGCCTAAAAGATCGCGCCGTGTTCATCTCGGGCGGCGGCTCGGGCATCGGCGCCGCGATCGTCGAACACTTCGCCGCTGAGGGCGCCAAGGTGGGCTTCGTCGATGTCGACGAGGCGGCGTCCAAGGCGCTCGGCGCCAAGATCGCGGCGGCAGGCCATCCTGCGCCACTGTTCGCCAAGTGCGACGTGCGCGACATTCCGGCCTACCAGGCCGCGATCATCGGCATGGCGGCTCGCCTGGGCCCGTTCACCGTGCTGGTCAACAATGCCGCGCGCGACGACCGGCATTCGCTCGAGGAGGTGACGCCGGCCTACTGGGATGAGCGTATCGCGGTGAACCTGCGCCACCAGTTCTTCGCCATCCAGACGGTCGCTCGCGGCATGAAGCAGGCGGGCGGCGGCTCGATCGTCAATTTCAGCTCGGTCAGCTACCACACCATGACGGCCAATCTCGCCGTCTACCAGGCGGCGAAGGCTGCGGTGATCGGCATGACGCGCGGCCTGGCGCGCGATCTCGGTCCCGACCGCATTCGGTTGAACTCGATCACGCCGGGCTGGATCATGACCCAGCGCCAGATCGATCTCTGGCTGACGCCGGAGGCCGAGGCGGGGCTGATGCAGGCGCAATGCCTCAAGGAGAAGCTCTATCCGCCGGATATCGCGCGCATGGCGCTGTGGCTCGCCGCCGACGACAGCCGGTTGGTGACGGCGCAGAACTTCGTGGTCGATGGGGGCCGCATGTGAGCCTGCCGGCATCCCTGCCGGTGCGGGTTGGCCGCGCGGCTTCGGGCCTCTTCAAGCACATGCTGCCGCCGACGCTCTATTTTTTCATCGCCTTCAACCTGATCGTCTTCACGACCAATCTGCTCGTCCACGATTACTGGTTCCGTCTGTCGGGTTTCCTTGTCGCAACCACGACGGCCCTGGTCGTGGGCAAGTCCGTGCTGGTGGCCAATGAGATCAGGTTGATCGACCGCTTTCGCGGCGCGCCGCTGATCCAGCCCATCCTCTACAAGACGATCTTCTATACCTTGATCGTGATGGTCGTGCGCATCCTCGAGCGGTTCATTCATTTCGCGATCGACGACAGAGGCTTTACGCTGGCCTTCGGCGCGGCTGTCGATGAGTTCTCGTGGCGGCGCTTTGCCGCCATCCAGATCTGGCTCTTCACCTGCTTCTTGATTTACGTCGCCGCCACCGAGCTCAGCGCACTGCTGGGCGAGGGCCAGATGTTCCGCCTGTTCTTTCGTCATCGCTCGAGCGAGCACCGTCTGACGCGTCGCCAGCACGTGCGCGCGCTGATGGAACTGAGCCAGCTCGCCGAAACGACGCCGCGCGACAGGCTGCTCGACCCGGCGACACCGCAAGGCGATCGGCTCGTTACCATCATCGACGCCCTGCGCCGGCGTTCGGGCTGAACAAACCGTGGCCGTCGATCGCAGCTGGCGCTGGATTGCCTGGCTGATCACGGGCATCGGCATGTTGATCCTTTTGGGCGGACTGGCGCTGGGCTGGGGCAGCCTGCGCCACGTGCTCTACGCCGCGCGCGCCGACGGGGAAGTGGTCGAGATCCGTCGCGAGGGCGATATGTACGCGCCGGTGGTGCGCTTTCGGCTTGCCGATGGTGAGAGCCGGGAGGTCAAGGATCTGGCCAGCGGCGCGCCTGACTTCGCGCTGGGCGACAGGGTCGCGATCCTCTACATGCCGCAGGATCCCGATGATTTTCGCATCGGCACGTTCGACCGGCTGTGGTTCTCCGCCCTTTTCGTGGCGCTGTTCGGCGGCTTCTGGCTGCTGTTCGGCGCCATGGCCTGGGCGCTCTCGCGCGGCGTCGATCTGTTCGTGATCGGCGAGCGGGCGTTCGGCACGATCGCCGTGGTGGCAGCCGTGATCGGCATCTTCGTCGTCTGGAACGCCGCCGACCTCTATACCGGCGGCCTGCGCGCCCAGGGCACCGTGATCGAGATCCGCCAAACGCGACGGATCGAGCAGGAGGACGTGAGACGGCCCGACGGCAGCGAACGGCAGCGCGATGTCGAGCGTGTTTACTACACGCCCGTCGTGCGCTTCATCACGTCGGAGGGCCGCGAGATCGAGTTCCATGGCAGCGGCGGCAGCGGCACGGCGTTCGCCCAGGGCGAGCGCGTGGCGGTGATCTACGATCCGGCCAATCCCATCCACGCCCGCATCGCGTCGTTCCTCGATCTCTGGCTGCCGTCGGCAGTTCCCTTTGCCGTGACGTTCCTGTTCGGCGGATCGGTGCTGCTGTCGCGCTGGGCGCGGCGGCGCTGGCGGGCGCCTCAGGGAATCTCGTAGACCGCCACTTCCGCGGCGATGCCGCGCAGGGCGTGGCTGTGGGCCATCGGCTTCTGGCCATTGCTGCCGAGCAGGCCGGCGCTGCGTGGATTCTGGACCACGGGGGCGGTCGCCAGGATCGACCGCGACGTCGCGAGGCCCTGGACGCGCGAGGCGATGTTCACGGTCTGCCCGAAATAGTCCTGCCGCTCGTTCAGGCTCACCGCAAGACAGGGTCCTTCGTGGATGCCGATCTTGAGCAGCAGATCCTCGTTGCCATGCGCCTCGTTCAGCGGGCGCATCGCCTCGCGCATGCGGAGCGCCGCGGCCAGCGCGCGGTCGGGCGTGAGGAAGGTCGCCATCACCGCGTCACCGATGGTCTTGACCACGGCGCCGCCCTCGGCCGCGACGATTTCGTGCAGGGCGCGGAAATGCTCGCGCACCAGGTCGAAGGCAACCAGGTCGCCGACCCGCTCGTAGAGCTCGGTCGACCCTTTGAGGTCAGTGAAAAGGAAGGTCAGGCTGGTGATCTTCAGCCGCTGTTCGACGTCGAGCGTGTCGGTGCGATAGATATCGCGGAAGGTCTGGTTGGACAGCAGGCGCTTGGCGGTCAGGAACGGCCGCCGCTTGCCGGCGACGGCGTTCATGGCGTCATTGACGACCCATACGCCAGGCAGCACGCGCCCGCTGGTCCGATTATCCAGCGACAGCCTGAGCGGCCCCGGCCGCAGTTCCACGGTGCTCGTCGGGGCGTGCACATTGTGATAGGCCAACGACAGAGTCTGCCGCTCCTGGGTCGGCTCGCCCTTCACCTCGATGAACTGCGCGGCATGCGTCACCGGCTCGAGCACGATGATGAACTCGGCCGGAATTTGCAGCGACAGGATCGCCTTGTCGCCGGCCGGCAGTTCGACCGCGTCGAGCGTGATCTGCTGCATCATTGCGTCGAGATTATCCTCGGGCAGGTCGACGCCGGTGCCCCAGAAGATCTGGCGGTGATACTCCCAGATCGGCAGTTGGTCGGGATTATGCGCCGCGATCCGGCGCACGCGCGGGCTCACCGTGAAGCTGACCTCGACCGTGTCGTCGAGCGCCGGCTCGTTGTTGAGGTTGCAGAACGCACAGTAGTATTCGCCGGAACGCACGCTCTTGAGCGAGGCGTTGGCGTCCAGCACGCCGCTGCAGCTTGGGCACAGTACGTTCCACGACATGTCGAACAGGCCGATCTGCGCCGCGTGCAGGAAGGCCGCGATCGCGCGCTCCTCGTCGAGGCCTTCGCGCCGGGCAAAGTCGACCACGTTGACGCGACTGAGCTTTCGATCCGGCGCTTCCCGGACCAGCCGCTCAAGGGCGGCCACGCAGTCGGCGTCGGCCGACTGCTGCAGGACCGCGAACAGTTCTTGTGCTTCGCTCATGGTCAGACGTTACGCCCAAAGGTGGATCGAGGATACGGCCCCGCAGTTTGTCGAAAAACTTGACCAATTTGTGTCAGTACTAAAGACCGTGCGACGTGATCCAGTGATCGAGCACGGCCGCCAGCTCGTGCGGCCGTTCCAGCGGCGCCATGTGGCCGCAATCCTCGATCACCGAGAAACTTGAATTCGGCAGATGTCGTGCCATGCGCTCGCTTTCGGCGAAGCTGCGCAGCCGGTCCTGGCGGCAGGCCACGACCAGGGAAGGGCAGGTTATGCGTTCGAGGTCGCCATAGCCGTCGCGCCGCACCAGCGCCGCCTGGCGCGCCCGCACCTCGCGCCCTAGCCGCTGCTGCATGCCGCGCAGGCGATCGATCAGCACGGGATCGTTCTCGCGGTCGGGATGCAGGCCCGGCGCGCCCGAGGTCGCGCGCGGCAGCCGGCCGCCCGGCCCGTAGCCCTTCTTGCGTCGCTCGGTCTCTTCCTCGGAATAACCGCGTGCCGAGGAGGCGACGAAGGCCACGCCGGTCACCCTCTCGGGCGCCATCAGGCAGAGCACGCGCGCGACGAACCCGCCCATCGAGAAGCCCACCAGCACGAAGCGCTCGGGCGAGGAGTCGAGGACGCGCCGCGCCATGCCGTCGAGCGTCGAATCCTCGTAGACATTGCCGTAATGCATCGTGCCCAGCTTCTGCAGATCCGGAACCATGTCGGTCCACAGATCCTGATCGCACATGAAGCCGGGCAGCAGGACGAGATCGCGCAATCGCTTGGTTACTTCCTCAAGGCCTTCAGGATCTTCCCCGAATCGGTGACGAGGCCGAAGCACTTCTTGACGTTCGGCCATCGGTCCCCCTGCGTCTTGCTGGCTGGTGATCCTCGGAGGCAAGTACCACGCCGTTTTGCCCGTGCGCTAGCCGCTGTGAAGATTGCGTGAATGTCGCAGCATCCAAATCCTCTGTGATTGCATTGTCACGAGCGGGGTCTACATCGAAGACGATTCAACCCAGGAGGATTGCGATGGCCGAGAACGTGCCCAAAGCTGTGACGCCCGCCGCACTCACGCCGTTTGGCGGCGACTTCGATCAAATGTTCAATCGCATGCTGCGTGGTTGGCCATTCGGCTGGCTCGAGCCGATGGCCCATGCCCAGCCGCGCGCCCTGCACGCCTTCGATCACGCGCCGAAGGTCGAGGTGCAGGAGAACGGCAAGACCTACACGATCAGCGTCGAGCTGCCGGGTCTCGACCAGAAGGATGTGAAGGTCCTTGTCGAGGACGATATGCTGACGGTTTCGGGCGAGAAGCACGTCGAACGGAGCGATGAGAAAACCCACTACTCGGAGCGCAGCTACGGCGGCTTCACGCGGGCTTTCACCCTGCCCTCCGATGCCGACCGCGACGGCATTTCGGCGAACTTCGCCAAGGGCGTGTTGACCTTGCAGATCCCGAAATCGGCCAATGGCCACGAGCGGGCCAAGGAAATCGAGATCAAGCCGTCCTGATATCGAATCAGAAGCGGACCGGGCCGGCGACGAACGCGCCGGCCCACGCCGCGGCCACGAGCAGGATCAGGCCGGGAATCACATAAAACGCAAAGCCGCGCCCGCCGGTGCTCACGGCGAAGACCATCTTGCTGATGGTATTGGTCGTGATCGCGGCCAGGATCGGGATGACCGACATTGGCGCGGCGATGCGATTTTCTTGCACCAGTGCGGCCACCGAGACGGCGGCCGAATGGGTGTCGGCGAAGCCTGCGCTCGCTGCCGCCACCACGACACCGGCCTCGCCGAACCAGTCCTGCGCTGCCGCGGCGACCAGCAGGACGACGGCGAGGATCGCGGCGAAGGTGAGCGCCGTGCGGATGCTGAAGGCGCTGCCGGGCGCCTCATGGTCATCGGCTTTGTGCCGCAGCGCCCACAAGGTGAAGACGCCGCCATATAGCAACGCCGCCGCGCCGGAAAAGACCAGCGGAAGATAGAAGACCTTCAGGGTCTCCAGGCTGGTGGCGGCGATCAGGATGGCGAGCTGCACGGTGGTGGCGATCGACGACAGCACGGCGCCGGCGACGGCGGGCAGCAACAGCTCCGGCTCCTTCCGCGCCCGCGCGCCCATCGCGCCGATGGTGACGATGCTGGAGATGAAGCCCGCCGCGAGGCCGGCCAGCGGCAGGCCGTAGCGCGCACCGAGCAGGCGCACCGCGATGTAGCCCAGCGCGCTCACCGCCATCACCAGGATCACCACGATCCAGATCGTGTGCAGGTTGAGCGCGCCGTAGGGTCCGATCGCATGATCGGGCAGCAGCGGCAGCACCACCAGGGTGGCGGCGGCAAAGATCAGTAGGCTGCGGATCTCCTGGTCGGTCATCACGGCAAGCACGAAGCGATGGAGTGCCGAACGGGCGGCGAGCAACACGGCGGTGACGACGCCCAGCCCCGCCGCGAAAGCGGGTTCGCGGATCGCCAGCCCGCCGAGCAGGGTCACGAGCACCAGGGCCGTCTCGGTGGTGAGGCCAGGATCGCTGTCGCGCGCGCGCCAGTAGGAAAGACCGGCGAACGCCACGACCCCGAGCGCCGCGGCTGCTAGCAGCAGCTCGCCGCCGGCGGCGATGGCGACGGCGCCCAGCAGCGCCGCAAGGGTGAAAGTGCGCAGGCCGGCTGCGTGATGCGTGGGGCCTTCGCCCTTCTTGCGCTCGCGATCGATGCCGATCAGCAGCCCGATGCCGAGTGCCACCAGGAAGCCGAGGAAGAGGGGATGGAGGGGAAACATCGACGGCCATTATCCCCGTTGTTTCGGATGCCGTCACGTAACCGTAGCCATTCTGTAACCTGGCTTTGTTCCATGCTACCTAAGCAGCGCCGGAGGTGAGCATGAGTGTGGCCGGCGCGACCGGGATTTTCGATAGCGTCCAGCGTAGCAGTGCGATGGCGGCATCGGCCCGGCGACGGCGGATGCGCTTGCTGCCCTATGTCCTGCTGGCGCCCTCGCTGCTGTTCCTCGGCCTGTTCACCTATCTGCCGGTCGCGCGGGTCGTAGTCGAATCGCTCTACGACAAACCGCACGGCACCGGTGCCGCCATCTCCTTCGTCGGCCTCGGCAACTACGCCCGGGTGCTGTCCGATCCCGCCTTCCACCAGGCCGCGCTCAACAACCTGGTCTATGCCGTGGCCGTGCTGGTGCCGACCCTGGTGCTGGCGCTCGCCTTCGCGCTCGCCGTTCAGCGCTCGACCCGCTTCGCTGGCGTGCTGCGCACGGTGTTCTTCTTTCCCTCTTTGGTGCCGCTGGTCGCCGCGGCCTCGCTGTTCTTCTTCAT
>DASZJU010000271.1:0-2428 GCA_035947815.1 Reyranella sp. | reverse complement strand
GCTGGTGAGCCGGGTGTTGGTTCCGCCCGCGATGACGTGGCCCTCGGCATCGAAGGCCCAGCCGATCAGCTCGCCGACGGCGCCCAGCCGTCGCATCTCGAACAGCTCCTCGCGCGAGACGAAGCCGTCGACATAGACCTGCGCGGCCTGGTCCATCTGGCCGACGCCGACCAGGCGCAAATCGGCCTTGGCGGCGACCGCCCTCACCTTGGCGATCGGGTCGATGCGCAGCATCTGCTCGAGGACGCTTTTAGACGACATCAGGAACGGCAGCGGCATGGGATAGTGGCGGGCCTTTGTGCGGTCGGCGAGGCGGCCCACCGTATCGAAGAAGCTCGCCGAGCCATCGGTCGAGATGTTGCCCACCAGCGACACGATCTGGTGATTGGGGCAGTCGATCTGGGAAACCCGCTCGACCGCGGCGCGCACGGCGCGTCCCGTCCCCAAGGCCACGATCGTCGGCTTCTCCGTGCGCAGGGTCGTTTCCAGGATATTGGCGGCGCGCTCGGCGATGCCGGTGGCGGCCAGCGGGTTGGCCGGGTCGGTCGGAACGACCTCGCAGCAGGCGAGATGGAACTGGTCCCGGAGCCGGGCCGCCAATTCCATGCAGGCCGAGATCGGATGCTCCAGCCGGAAGGTGATCAGGCGCTCGGCGAGACAGAGCGAGACCAGACGCTGCGCCGAGGCGCGGGAGATTTTCAGCGCCTTGGCGATTTCGTCCTGCGTATGGCCGGCGATGAAATAGAGCCAGCCGGCCCGCGCCGCCTCGTCGAGACGTGTGTTGTCATTGTCGGATGACGCCATGACCTCTCTACCGATCGGTTGGCCAAAAGTCGGCCATGCGCGCAAACACCCGGTCGGCCCCCGCCTCAAGCAGGCTGGCGACGCCGTCGCGCGCGCGATAGTGGCTGCCGCCGACAAATCCCCAGACCGTCATGCCGGCGGCCTTGGCCGCCCGCACGCCACTCACGCTGTCCTCTATCACGAGCGTGCGTGCGGGATCAGCCTGCATGCGCCGGGCGGCATACAGGAAGAGATCGGGGGCAGGCTTGCCGCGGTCCACCATCTGCGCGGTATAGAGCCGATCGCCGAAGTGCCGGGCAAGGCCGGTCAGGGACAGCGAGAGGGAAACCCGATCGAGCGGGCTCGAGGAGGCGACGCAGTGCGGGATTTTCAGGCCTTCCAGCACCGGCCCTATGCCGTCGATGGGGCAGAGCGCAGAACGGAAGGTCTCCTGCACTTTTACCATCAGCTCGGCGGGAAATTGCCGGGGGATGGACCGTCCGAGGCCCTGGTAGTGCTCCAGCACCGCGTCCAGGCTGCGACCGAGAAACAGGTCGAGGGTTTCCTCCAGGTCGACCTCGATGCCGCACCCTGCCAGGGCGTCGCACAGGCAGCGGCAGCTCAAGACCTCGCTGTCGACCAGCACGCCATCGCAGTCGAAAATGATGAGATGGGGCCGCATCATCGCCTGAGTGAGAAACTTCCGATGCGATCATATACTCCTACGAAGAGTAATTGCCCACCTAGCCTCGGGTCCTGAGCGTGCGCTGGCGGCTCAGCAGCGCGAAGGCGCCGAGCCCCGCCAGCACGTCGTGGCGCGGACCGTAGAGACGGCCGCGCACCTGCGCCACATGCTCGTCGTGGCCTAAAACCTCGCCCTCGGCCTGCAGCCAGTCGCCGAGCCGGCCCGGGCCGAGATAGTCGAGCGACAGGCGCAGGGTGACGGCGCGGCGCTGCAGGGTATGGAACACCGCGGTGCCCATCGCCGAATCGAGGAAGGCGGCCAGCATGCCGCCATGGACGATGCCCAGCCCGTTGGCATGCTGCGGGCCGGGCCGGAAGCCGCGGATGACGCGGCCGTCTTCGATCTTCTCGAACCACGGCCCGTTGGCCGCGGCAAAGCCGATCGCTTCGGTAAGTTGGCGAAAGCCTGGTGGAATAGACACGCGCCATTGTAGAGCAATTCCCAACGAAGTTGGGGAGGTGGCGGCCTTAGGCCGACTCCGCGCCATCACAGGCGCTCGGGGGTCATGAGCAGCGACAGATGCCCATGACCCCTCCGCCACTGCGGGGCACCTCCCCACGCGAAGCGTGGGGAGGAAAAGAAGGTCAGGCGATGCCCGCGAGCAGGACCACGCCGTAGCCGATGTAGTAGGTAGCGATCACCGTGATGATGCGGTTCGACCAGGCGCGGAACTGCGTATCGGTGAGCTTCTCGAGCACGAGCTTGCCGAGCGACGTGCCGATCATCGACGAGGCGATGGCGATGGCGGCGAACCACGGTTCGACCGAGCCGGACTGCTCGATCAGCGCGCCGAAATAGACCAGCTTCAGAGCGTGGCTGAAGAGCTGGCAGGCGGCCTTGGTGGCGATGATCTGCTTGCGTTCGAGCGGCGAGCGCAGGAACAGCGTGTCGAGCAGCGGG
>DASZJU010000270.1:0-2311 GCA_035947815.1 Reyranella sp. | reverse complement strand
TCAGCTCGTGCCCGACGAGCCGCCCTGCGAGCCCGTTCCGCCGAAGCCGCCGCGCTGGCTCTGGGCAGACGTGGCTTTGCTGGCGTCCGGTGTCGTCGCCGAGGAGCCCGGCGTGGCGGTGGGCGCTGAGATCGCAGGCCCGCGATAGAAAGGGTTTGCAAGAAACCAGAGATAGGGCAGGGCTCCCAGTCCCGCCCCGATACCGGGCGAACACGAATAGAGCAAAGCCGCGCCGGCCACGCCCATCAGCACGAGCTTGATGCCGCGCGACATGCGCGGACCGTGGGTTGGGTCGGGCGAGGACATGGACGGGAGTCACGTCGTGAGGCAGGCGGCGTTGATCAGGCCGAAGCACACCGCGAAGCCGCCGGCGGCGATGCCGGCAGCCGCGTGGTTGGCCTCGATCGCCTGCTGGAGGCCCGGCAGCACCAGGCGCATGCCGACATGTACGATCACCTGCACGACGAGCGCGACCAGCGCCCACAGCACGACGTCGGTCAGACTTACGGAATGCGCGATGGTATTGGCGAGCGGCAGGCTGAAACCCAGCAAGGCGCCGACCAGCGCCGTTGCGGCGGCGGAGTTGCCGGCGCGGATGAGGGCGAACTCGCGCCATGGCGTGATCAGGGTGTAGATCCAGAGAAACAGCGCGGCGAGCGCGAAGCCCACGACAACGTAGCGCACGAAATTCGGGAAGGCCGTGACCAGCCACTGCACCTCGGGCATGACGACGAGTCTCCGCCGGTCAGCCGTGCATGGTCAAGCCGCCCGACACGCTGATCGTCTGGCCGGTGATGAAGGCTGCGTCATCGCTGGCCAGGAAGCAGACGGCGCCCGGGATATCCTCGGGCTGGCCGACGCGCTTCATCGGGATGGCGCTGACCAGGGCGGCGCGCATCTTCTGGCCACGCTCGTCGTTGCCGGCGGCGGCCGCCAGCAGCGGCGTGTCGGTGGGGCCGGGGCAAACGGCATTGAGGGTGATGCCCTTGCGCGCCACCTCGCGCGCCACCGTCTTGGTGAAGGCGATGATGCCGCCCTTGCAGGCCGAGTAGACCGCCTCCTGGGAGGAGCCGACCCGGCCGGCGTCCGACGCGATGTTGACGATACGGCCGTGGCCGCGCGCCACCATGCCCTTCAGCACGACGTGGCTCATGTTGAGCGGCCCGCGCAGATTGGTGGCGATGAGCTGGTCCCACAGGTCGGGCGTGGTGTCGACGAAATTGATGAAGCGGTCCCAGCCTGCATTGTTCACCAGCACGTCGGTCGGGCCGATCTCGGCCTCGAAGCGCAGGATGGCGCTGCCGACCGCGTCATAATCGGCGATGTCGGCGCCCGACACGAAAGCCTTGCCGCCGTCCTTCCTGATCTCGTCGGCGACCTTGTTGGCGCCGTCGAGATTCTTGTCGAACACGCCGACGCTGGCGCCATAGCCCGCGAAGCGCCGGCAGATGGCGCCGCCGATCGCGCCGCCGCCGCCGGTGACGATGACGTTCTTGGCCGAAAGTCCACGCATGGCGCGCTCCTTCACAGGGGCGAGTAGGGGTCGAACTTCGGCTTGCGCTTCTCGAGGTGGGAGGCGAGGCCCTCTTTCACCTCGGGGCCGAGGAAGCCCAGCATCTCGAGCGCCGTCGAAGCGTCGAAAGCGGGGCCCATCATGCGCAGCCAGTTGTTGAGCGCGTACTTGGTGAGGCGGATCGAGGTCTGCGCGCCCTCGGCGAGCTTGGTCGCAACCTCGAGGCCCTTCGCTTCGAGCTGGTCGTCCTCGACGCAGAGCGAGACCAGGCCGATGCGCTCGGCCTCTTCGCCGTCGACCGCTTCGCACAGCAGCAAATAGTACTTGGCCTTGGCCATGCCGCAGAGCAGCGGCCAGACGATCACCGCATGGTCGCCGGCGGCGACGCCGAGCCGCGTGTGGCCGTCGATGATGCGGGCCTTCTTCGACGCGATCGACACGTCGGCCAGGATGCCCGCGACCAGGCCGGCGCCCACCGCCGGGCCGCGCATGGTGCTGACGATCGGCTTGGAACAGTTGATGACGTTGTAGACGATGTCACGCGCTTCCTTCCAGGTGCGGAGCAGCGCGTTGTAGTCGGTGATGTTCTTTTCGATGATGTCGAAGTCGCCGCCGGCAGAGAACACCTTGCCGCCCGCGCCCTGGATGATCACGCAATTGACCGTGTCGTCGCCGTCGATGTCGCGCCACACGTCTACGAGCTCGCGATGCATGATCGCGTCGGTGGCGTTGTACTTCTCCGGGCGGTTCATGGTCACCCGCAGCACCTTGGGATGCGGGCGATCGAACAGCAGGCGC
>DASZJU010000269.1:0-4268 GCA_035947815.1 Reyranella sp. | reverse complement strand
ATGACCCAGTCCGCCCATCCCGAAGGCCTCTCCATGCTGGAGAAGCGCAAGATCGAGGCCGAGATCCTGAAGGAGGTCTACGAAACCCTGAAGGAGAGCCACGGCGAGGCGGTCGCCCGGAAGACGATCGCCGAATCGGTGCGGCGCTCGGCCATCGAGCAGGCCCGTCAGTTCGCCGCGGCGGCACCGGGCGGGACGTCGCTAAAAGCCTTCCAGGACGTGATGCCGCTGTGGACCAAGGGCGGGGCGCTCGAGATCGAGGTCAAGGAGCAGACCGACCGGAGCTTCACCTTCAACGTCGTGCGCTGCCGCTACGCCGAAACCTACAAGGCGATGGGGCTGGGCGAGATCGGCCATCTTCTGTCGTGCAACCGCGACGGCGCGTTCTGCGAGGGTTACGACCCCAAGCTCAAGCTCGAGCGCACGCAGACCATCATGCAGGGCGCCAGCCACTGCGACTTCAAGTACCGCTACGACGACTGAGGACGGCGGCGTCGCTCACGCATCAACCGATGGTCATGGCTCATGATCATCGGTTGTATCGAGAAAGCGAAAAAAAGGTTCCGCGAAATGGCGAAGGAGTCTATGACGGCTTCCGGGTTGCCACATTATGGCCTTATTTCGACTTCACCGGCGAACCACCGCCGCGACCCTGCTGGCGGCGGCGCTCGCCAGTCTGTGGGCGACGGCGGCGCTTGCCCAGACCTTCGTCCCGATGGGCCCGTCGCCCAGCTCCGGGCCGACCGCCACCATCCAAAGCGGCGACGCGCCTCCCAACGGCACGGTTGCCGGCGCGGTGCAGGCGATTGTCACCGATCCGACGAATCCCAACACGATGTATATCGGTGCGGTCAACGGCGGCGTGTGGGTGACGCGCAACGGCGGCGCCAGCTGGGCGCCACTCAGCGACAACCAGCGCTCGCTGTCGATCGCCAGCCTGGCCGTTGATCCGACCAACTCCAACGTTCTGATCGCCGGCACCGGCCTCACCTCGAACGGCTTCGTCGGCAATGGCGACGTCGCGAGCCGGGGCGGCGCACGCATCGGCATCCTCTACAGCACGACCGGCGGGACCTCGTGGAGCGAGCTGGGCGGCGCCACGCTGGCGGGCAAGAGCATCGTCGGCGTGGCGGCGCGCGGCAGCACCATCCTCGCCGCCGCGGCCGAGCCCTATGATGCGAACGCCGCCGGCGGCCTCTTTCGCAGCGTCAACACCGGCGCCAGCTTCGCGCCCGTGACGCTGGGGTCGGGCGGAGGCACCGTCGCCGTGACGGCCCTCGCCGCCGATCCCAACAACCAGAGTGTCTTCTACGCCGCCGTCAATTCGACGGTCGCGGGCGATCGCGGCATCTATTTCAGCAGCAGCGCCGGTGCGAGCTGGAGCAAGGGGCTGGACCTCGGCGCCGGGCAGATCGCGCGACTGGCGACGGGGCCCGGCGGCTCGGTCGTCGCCGGCATCTACGACGGCAGCAATAAACTGGTCGGACTTAAGCTTTCGAAGAACGGCGGCGCCGCGGGCTCGTGGATCGATCTCGCCGTTCCCAACACGAATTCGACCGGTCAGGCGGCCACCAACCTGGCGCTGGCCATCGATCGCAGCAACCCCAACATCGTCTACGTCGCCGGCACCACCAACAACGACGCCGCGACCCTCTCGGCCTACCGCGTCGTGCTGAACGGCGACAACAGCTCAGCCATCCAGACGCTGACCGACGGCGGGACGGCCAACGGATCGACGGCCCATGCCGATGCACGCGCCTTTGCCTTCGACGCCAGCGGCCGACTGATCATGGTCGGCGACGGTGGCGTGTATGTGCGCACCAATCCGCAGGGGACGGATGGCGTCTGGACCGGGCTCAACAGCTCGACCCTGCAGCTGCGCGAGGCCTATGCGATCGCCTACGACGCGATCAGCAAGCGGCTGGTCGTGTCGGCGCAGGACACCGGTGTCGCCTACCAGGCGAACCGCGGCGGCACGCTCTTCACCGCCATCGGACAAGGCGACGGCGTCAATGCCGTGGTGAACGACAAGAGCTTCTCCGACCACAGCGTCATCTACACCACCTCGCAAAATCTGGGCCCGCTGGTGCGGCGGACGGTCGATGCTCAGGGGCGCACCGTCGCCACCATGACTTTCGACACGACCAAGGGCTCGCAAAACGTGCTCGGGTTCGCGCCCGACGACTTCACCGAAGCGCTCAATCCCGGCGGGCCCATCGATTCGCTGCCTTTCAGCAGCAAGATCGTGCTGAACAAGGTCGATCCCACCATGATCGCGTTCGGCACCAACTACGTCTACACGACCATCGACGCCAACGCCGGCGGCGAGATACTCGAACTCACCAATCTCGGCACCGCCGGATCGCCGATCGGCGGGGTAACAGCACTCGCCTACGGCACCCACGACAATATCAACGCCTTGCTGGCCGGCACGGCGGGCAGCGGCGCCATCGGCAATCTCTATCTCAGCACGACCGGCGCAGCGGGATCGCTGACGCAGCTCACCGCCTATGCCGGCGGCACGCCCTCGTCGGTCGTGTTCGACAATCGCACCGTGGCCCACTTCTATATCGCCGACACCGCCGCCTTGTGGGGCACGAACACGACGGGCGCGTCCTTCAACAACCTCACAGGCAACCTCACCGCGCTCAACATCGTCCGCCCGACGTCGCTCGAGTTCATCTCCAACAACGGCGTCAACGCCCTGCTGGTCGGCGGCCTCAGCAATGTCGTCAACGGCCAGAACCTGGCCGTGGCCGACAGCGACACGGCCGGCAACCTGGCGAACTGGCGCACCTTCGGCTTCGGGCTGCCCAACACCATCGTCAACCAGATCGTCTACAATCCCGCCGTCGACGTGCTGGCCCTGAGCCTGTTCGGCCGCGGCGCGTGGCTGCTCTACGACGTGACGGCCTACTTCCCGTCGGCGCTCGTGCTGCGCTTCGGCCTGGCCGACAACGATTCGGCGCCGCCGGCTTCGTTCCTGACCAACGGGATTTATGCCACACGCTCACTCGAGAAGGTCGGCAGCGGGACACTCACGATCACCGGCACGACGGCCTACACCGGCAGCACCAGCGTGCTGGCCGGCCAGCTCGTGGCCAACGGCAATCTCAGCAGCTCGAGCGGCGTCTTCGTCGCGGCCGGCGCGATGCTGAGCGGCACCGGCATCGTGCCGTCGACGGTGGTGAGCGGCGCGCTGGCGCCGGGCAATTCGCCCGGCACGCTCACGGTCAACGGCAACCTCACCTTAAACGGTGGGAGCAGCTATCTGATCGGCGTTGCCGGGCCCGTGGCGGGTCGCACCAACGTCACCGGCACGGCCACGCTGGGCGGCACGGTGACGGCGGCGTTCCAGCCCGGCGCTCTGAACAGACGCTACACGATCGTGTCTGCCGCCGGCGGCCGCGTCGGGGCTTTCGACTCCAGCACGATCTCCGGCCTGCCGGGTTTCATCAACGGCAGCCTGGGCTACACCCCGACCGACGCCGTCCTCAATCTGCAATCGTCTTTTGCCGCGACGCCGGGCCTCGGCGGCAACCAGCTCTCGGTCGCGCGCGCCCTCGATACCGCCTTCAACGCCGGCTCCGGCCTTGGCGCCATGCCCGCCCTGCTCGGCTTGACGGCCGGCCAGATCCCATCGTCGCTGTCGATCCTGGCGGGCGACAATGCCAGCGTGGGCGAGTCGGTCACCATGGCGGCCGGCAGCCAGTTCGCCGCCCTCATGACCAATCGCTCGGCGACGCGCCGCGCCGGGGACCAGACCGCGGAGCTCGCCGCCGCCTGCAAGACCGAAGCACCGACGGCCTGCGATCCGCCCTCCGAGTGGAGCGCCTGGGCGACCGCCTTCGGCGGCGCCCAGTGGCTCAATGCCGATCCCGTGACGGGAAGCGCGGCGGCGCAGCAGAATATCGGCGGCGGCGCCTTCGGCGGCGACTATCGCGCCGGTCCGCAGACCTTGGTCGGCGTCGCCGCAGGGCTCAGCGATTCCAACTATTCGGTATCCGCCACCGGCGCCAGCGGGCGGGCGACCGGTGCCCATTTCGGGCTCTACGGGCTGCAAGACTGGCGCAGCTTCTACGTCAACGCCGCCATTGCCTACAGCCGCTTCGACGGCACCGCGACCCGCTCGATCGCGGGCATCGGCAACACGGAGACGGCCAAGTCCTCGGCCGTCTCCAGCCAGCTCGCCGGCAGGATCGAGCTCGGCCGCCCGTTCGACATTGGCCAATTCGACAGCAGCCAGTTCAGCCTCACGCCCTTCGTCG
>DASZJU010000268.1:0-12419 GCA_035947815.1 Reyranella sp. | reverse complement strand
CGGCGGCGACCCACTATCGCATGATGCGGAATTCCGGCGCCGCGCCGCGCTATCGCTACGCTCTGCAGAAGCTGTCTTTCACCGGCGAGCCGATCGACAGTGAGACGGCGTCCTTCGTCGAGACGACGTTCGGCCGGCCTCCCTGCAGCATGTACGGCACCACCGAGATCGGCGTGATCCTGGCCAGCTATCCCGGGGCGGACGATTTCGTCGTCAAGCCGGGATCGCTGGGCAAGCCCGTGCCGGGCAGCAAGGTCGAGGTCCATGACCCTGCCGGCAAGCCTTGCCCGCCCGGCGTGACGGGCGAGCTCAAGGTCTGGCGGCGCAATGGCTGGATCGCCACCAAGGACCTCGGGCGCACGGACGACGAAGGCTACTTCTATCACGGCGGCCGGGCCGACGACGTGATCATCTCCGCCGGTTGGACGATGAGCGCCGTCGAGATCGAGGATGCGATCCTGAAGCATCCCGAGGTGCGCGAGGCGGCGGCCATCGGCGTGCCGGATGCCCTGCGCGGGCAGGTGGTGAAGGCTTTCGTGGTCGCCGGTCGCCCGGGCGACGAGGCCTTTACGCGCGAGATCCAGGAGCTCGTGCGGCAGCGACTCAGCCAGCACGAGTACCCCCGCCTCATCGAATTCGTGACCGAGCTGCCCAAGACGCCGGCCGGCAAGGTGAACCGCAAGGTCCTGCGCGAGCGCGCGCAGGGCGCCTCGACACAAGCAGCCTGAAAGATCGACAGAAGGAAACGTCCATGCTGACCGAGAGCGAACGCACATTCCCCAAGATCACCGAAGAGGGCCTCGATGCGCTGCGCCAGCGCATCGGCGTCAGGATCGGCGTGACCGTCGAGCCGTGGTGCCACGAGGCGACGCGGGACAACATCCGCCACTACGCCCACGGCATCGGCGACGACAATCCGCTGTGGTGCGTTCCGGAATATGCCGCGAAGACGAAATATGGCGACGTGATCGCGCTGCCGAGTTTCCTCTTCGCCACCAGCCGCATCGTCTCGGGCTATGTCGGCGGCTTGGCCGGCGTCCACGCCATGTGGTCGGGTGCCGACTGGAACTGGCACAAGACGGTCAACCGCAACGACACGATCTCGACCGAGGCCTGGCTGAAGGACATCGTCGAGCATCAGACGCGCTTCGCCGGCCGCGCCGTCCAGCAGACCTACCATGTCGATTTCTACAATCAGCACGGCGACCTCGTCGCCGGCGCCGACAGCTGGTGCTTCCGCACCGAGCGCGACCATGCGCGCGAGCAGGGTACCAAGTACAAGGACGTGAAGGCCCGCCAGCCGCGGCGCTACACCGACCAGGAACTCGCCGACGCCTACCAGCTCTATCGCGACGAGGAGATCCGCGGTGCCGTGCCGCGCTACTGGCAGGACGTGACCGAGGGCGAGCCGCTGCCGGTGATGCTGAAAGGCCCGATGACGGTGACCGGCTTCATCGGCTATGCCCAGGGCTGGGGCGGCCTCTATATCCGCGCCAACAAGCTCGCCTGGAAGCTGATCGATACCCATCCCGGCCTGGGCATCAAGAATCGCTTCGGCATTCCGGATTGCCCCGAGCGCGTCCACTGGGAAGAGGAATTTGCGCACGAAGTGGGCGCGCCAGGCGCCTACGATTACGGTCCGGAGCGCAGCTCCTGGCTCACCCACCATCTGACAAACTGGATGGGCGACGACGGTTTCCTGCGCAACGCCACCTGCAAGATCCGCCGCCACAATCCGGCCGGCGACATCCTGTTCATCAAGGGCAAGGTCAAGCGCAAGTACGTCGAGGACGGGCGTCACCTGGTCGAGATCGAGCAGGAGGCGCGCAACCAGGACGACGAGCTGTCGGTACTGGGCACGGGGATCGTCGAACTCCCGAGTCGCTGAGGCGGGCCCCTTAAATGTCTGCGTCTGGCCTCTCCCGCGGCGCCCCCTCCCACGGCGCCTTGGCCGGTCTTCGTGTCATCGACCTCTCGCGCGTGCTCGCGGGCCCGCTCTGCACGCAGATGCTGGCCGATCACGGCGCCGACGTCGTCAAGATCGAGCCGCCGTCGGGCGACGAGACGCGGCAGCTTGGGCCACCATTCGACGATGCCGGCGACGCGGCCTATTTCAGCGCCGTCAACCGTGGCAAGCGCGCTCTTGGTCTCGATCTGGCGAGGCCCGAAGGACGCGCCGTTTTGGAAGCTCTGCTGAAGGACGCCGACATCCTGGTGGAGAACTACCTGCCGGGCACCATGGAACGCTGGAACCTGGGCTACGAGGAGGTCCTGTCGGTCCGCCATCCGCGACTGGTGTACTGCGCCATCACCGGCTTCGGCGCCGACGGCCCGTTGGGCGGCCTGCCCGGCTACGACGCGGTGCTGCAGGCCATGAGCGGGCTCATGAGCATCAACGGCACGCCCGAGTCGGGGCCGACGCGGGTCGGCGTCCCCATTGTCGACTACGTCACGGGCTACAACGCGCTCACCGGCATCCTGTTGGCGCTCGCCGCCCGCCAGCAGACGGGGAGGGGCCAGAGAATCGACGTCACGCTGTTCGACACCGCGCTCAGCCTGCTCGTGCCGCACGCGGCGAACTGGCTTTGCTCGGGTCGCACGCCGGGACGCCTCGGCAGCGCCCATCCCAACATCGCGCCGTACGACAAGTTCGCGGCCGGCGACGGCGAGCTCTTTCTCGGCATCGTCAACGATGGCCAGTTCAGCCGGTTCTGCCGGCAGGTGAAGCGCGAAGACCTGCTCGAGGATGTGCGTTTCGGGACCAACGCCGCGAGATTGCAGCATGTCGACGCTCTTCGCGGTGAAATCGAGCGGACGCTGGCCGCCTTCAAGGTCGAGCATCTCTGCCGCGATCTGATGCAGAGCGGCGTGCCCGCCGGCGCGGTGAACACGGTGCCGCAGGCTTTCGCGCAGGCCCATGTCGGCCATCGCCAGATGCTGATCGACCAGGACGGACGGCGCGCGCCCGGCATTCCCGTGAAGCTCGCCCGGACGCCGGGTCGGCCCGGATTGCCGCCGCCGCGCTATGGCGAGCACGGCCGCGAGATCCTGGCGGAAGCCGGGTTCGATCGCGCGGCCATCGACGGGCTGCTGGCGTCCGGCGTTCTCAAGACAACGAACGATAGTAAGGAGAGGAAACGATGAAGCTGAAAGCCATGGCAGGTGCGGCGGGATTGCTGGTGGGGCTGTTGTGCAGCGTTGCCGCAACGGCCCAGACCTATCCCACCAAGACGGTGAAGATCATCGTTCCCTACCAGGCCGGCCAGGGGACCGACGTGGCGGCGCGGTATTTCGCCGAGCAGCTGTCCAAGGCGCTGGGCCAGATCTTCTATGTCGACAACAAGCCCGGCGCCGGCGGCAACATCGGCACGGAGGCAACCGCGCGCTCCGCGCCCGACGGCTACACGCTGATGATGGGCACGAACGCCACGCAGACCATGAACGAGTTCTTGTATTCGTCAGTGGGCTACGACTCGGTGAAGGACTTCGCGCCGATCGTCCTGGTCGGCATGCTGCCGATGGTGATCGCGGCCAACCCGTCCTTTCCAGCGAATTCGGTGGCGGAGTTGGTCGCCGCCGCCAAGGCCCAGCCCGACAAGATCGACATAGCCCTGCCCAGCACCAGTGCGCGGATCGTGTTCGAGCTCCTGAAGGACCGCACCGGGGCACCGCTCTTTGCCGTTCCCTACAAGGGCTCGGCGACGGCCATGACGGAAGTCGTGGGTGGGCAGGTGCAAACCATCACCGACACGGTGACGGCGATCCGTGGCCACGTCACCGCCGGCAAGCTGAAGCCGCTGGGCATCACGACGCTGAAATCGAGCGAACTGCTGCCGGGCGTGAAGTCGGTCGCCGAGCAGGGCGTTCCCGGGTTCGAGATGACGGGGTGGAATGCGTTCTACGCACCCGCCGGCACTCCCCGCGCCATCGTCGATCTCTTAAACGCCGAAGTGACGAAGATCCTGGTCCAGCGCGAAACGCGGCAACGCCTGCTGCAGCTCGGCTTCGAACCGGCCGGCGGCACACCCGAGTCCCTGGCAAAATTCGAAGGCCAGGAGCGCCTCAAATGGGCGCCGTTGATCAAGGCGGCGGGACTGAAGGGCGACTGAAGGCTGGGCGCGTCTTCTCATGTCATTTGGACCGCGAGCGTCCCGCTCGCTCATGATCATGAGCGAGCGGGACGCTCGCGGTCCGGAAGAATATGACACGCCACTGGAGTGACGCGCGCCCAGCGCGCTATCGTGGCGGCCAAAGGGGAGGCCGCAATGGATATTGCATTCACCGTAAACGGCGAGGCGCGACGGGTCGGTGCGCCCGAAACGGCCTCGCTGCTCGAAGTCCTGCGCAATCATCTCGGGTTGATGGGCACGCGATACGGCTGCGGCCTGGAACAGTGCGGCTGCTGCATGGTGCTGGTCGACGGCCAGCCGGCCTATGCCTGCACCCGCGAGATGGGCACGGTGGCCGGCCGCACGGTGACCACGGTCGAAGGACTGGGCACGCAGGTCAAGCCGCATCCGCTGCAGCAGGCCTTCCTCGACGAGCAGGCCGGCCAATGCGGCTATTGCCTGAGCGGCATCCTGATGTCCGCCAAGGCGCTGCTCGACCGCAATCCCAACCCGAGCCGTGGCGAGGTCGTCGAGGCGCTGGACAAACATCTCTGCCGCTGCGGCACGCACCAGCGCATTTTACGCGCGGTGGAACGTGCCGCGGCGACGCTCAGGAACGGGAGGCCGGCATGACCGCGCCTGTCCTGCCGACCAGCCTGGTCGACAACCCGCGTCTCGATCGCTGGATCCGCTTCCAGCCCGATCGCACCGTGCGTATCGCTACCGGCAAGGTCGAGATCGGGCAGGGCGTCGTCACCGCCATCGGCCAGATCGCGGCCGACGAGCTCGACGTGCCGCTCGACCGCATCGCCGTACTGTCTGGCGACACCACCCATGGGCCCGACGAGCTCTACACCACGTCTTCGCTCTCGATCGAGATGTCCGGCGGGTCGGTGCGGCTGGTCTGCGCCGAGGTACGGGCCAAGGCGCTGGAGCGGGCGGCGCTCCGGCTCAATTGCAGCCGCGACGAGCTCTCGGTGGTCGACGGACAATTCCTGCAGAACGGCGCGGCGACCGGCCAGGACTACTGGACCGTCGCGCCCGAGATCGATCTCAGCCAGGCGGTCACCGGGACGACGCCGGCCAAGCCCGCCGCGTCGTACAAGGTGGTCGGCCAGAGCGTGCCGCGAATCGACCTGCCGGCGAAGGTGAGCGGCGCCGCCTTCGTGCACGACTTCGTGCCTAAAGACCTGCTGCATGCCCGGACGCTGCGCCAGCCCAGCCGCGGCGCCACCCTGGCGGCGCTCGACGAGGCAGCGATCCGCCACACGGCGAAAGGCGAGCTGCAGATCGTGCGGGAAGCCAACTTCGTCGCTTTCGTAAGCTCGGTCGAAAGTGTTGCCCAGACCGCCGCGGCCGCCGCCCCGCTGCACGCAAAGTGGGACAACGTCCGGCGCATCGATCCCGAGCAGCAGGAGGCCGCCTGGCTGAAAGGCCAGCCCAGCGAAGACCGGCGCCTCGGCGCGGAGCCATCGACGGCGCCGCCTAAGCGCCTCGTGCAGATCACCGTCTCGCGGCCCTATATCGCGCATGCCTCGATGGCGCCGTCCTGCGCGCTGGCCGAGTTCCGCGACGGCCATCTCACGGTGTGGTCGCACGGCCAGGGCATGCATCCGCTGCGCAAGAACCTGGCGGCGGTGCTCGGCCTGCCGATCGAGGCCATCACCGCGCAGCACCTGCACGGCGCCGGCTGCTACGGCCACAACGGCGCCGACGATGCGGCGCTCGACGCGGCGCTGATCGCCCGCCGCCTGCCCGGCCGGTGCATCCGCCTGCAATGGCGCCGCGAGGAGGAGTTCGGCTTCGAGCCGGTGGGCCCCGCCATGCTGGTGACCCTGCATGTCGATCTCGACGAGCGCGGCCGCCCCGCCGACTGGACGACGGAGATCTTCAGCCCGACCCACGTTCAGCGACCGGGCAGCGGCAGCGGCTATCTGCTCGCCTCCGAGGCGCTGGCCAACCCGCCCCCCGAAGTGACGCCGACCGACCCGCCCGAGGCGCGCGGCGGCGGCGGCACGCGCAACGCCGTGCCGCTCTACGACGTGCCGGCGCACCGCATCCTGCACCATCTGGTGCTGCGCCCACCCGTCCGCACTTCGGCGCTGCGCGGCCTGGGCGCGCTGCCCAACGTCTATGCCATCGAATCCCTGATGGACGAGCTGGCAGCGCGCGCGGGCGAGGACCCGGTGGCATATCGCTTGTCGATCCTGTCCGAGCCGCGCGGCCGGCGCCTGATCGAGCTGGTGGCGGCGCGCGCCGGTTGGACATCGCGCGGACCGGCGGGCAGCGGCAAGGGCCTCGGCCTCGCCTTCGCGCGCTACAAGAACCGCGCCGCCTATGCCGCGGTGGCGGCCGCCGTCACCGTGCAGGAGACCGTGAAGGTCGATCGCGTGTGGGCCGTCGTCGATGCCGGCCTGGTGGTCAATCCCGACGGCGCGCGCAACCAGCTCGAGGGCGGCATCGTGCAGGCGGTGAGCTGGACGTTGAAAGAACAGGTCCGCCTCGATGAGAACGGCATCGCCTCGCGCGATTGGGACAGCTACCCGATCCTGCGCTTCAGCGAGGTGCCGGACATGCAGGTCGAGCTGGTCGACGGCGCCGGCAACCCCTCGCTCGGCGTTGGCGAATGCACGGTCGGGCCGACCGCGGCCGCGATCGGCAACGCCGTCACCCACGCGCTCGGCGTGCGCATCCACGACATGCCGCTCACGCGCGAGCGCATCATGGCGGCTTTGCTGAAGGCGTAGCGCGATGTTGTCATCCCGAGCGTAGCGAGGGACCTTTAGTCGACGCAGCGAAAGGTCCCCCTAGGGCAGCCTCGCGGCCCAGATGTTCGACCAGCCGGCGGGCGGGAATTGCAAGCGCCCGCATCTGGCGAACGCACAGGACCAGCCTGCGTATCGCCCACGCTTCCGCGAGGGAGATGATCGCGATGCGCATCGATCGGCGGCAGCGTCGTGCCGCGACCTCGGGAACGATGCCGATGCCCACGCCCGCCTCGACCATGCGGCAGACGGCATCGAAGCCGCTCACACGCACGCGCACCCTCATCGCAGCACCCTGCAGCGCCGCATGGCGCGCGAGGTGGAGTTGCAGGGCGCTGTCGTGGGGCAAGCCGACGAAATCCCGGCCGACCAGTTGGCCGAAGCGGATCTGCCGACGCTTGGCCAGCGTGTCCGTGGCGGACGTGACCGCGACGAGGCGATCGGTGCGGAAGGGCAGAGTCTCCAAGGCATCCGACAGCGCCACTTCGGACGCGATGCCGATGTCGCCCGAGCCCGCTGCGATCAACGCGCCAATGTCGCTGCTTTCGCGCTCCTCCAGGTCGACGCTTATGGCGGGATTTTTAGCCAGGAAGGAGGCCAGGAGCTTCGGCAGGTGCTCGCTGAAAGCCGCGGTGTTGGACAGCACCCGGACGGTGCCGGTGAGGCCGCGGGCATGCACGCCCAGTTCCCCCTGCAGGGACTCGACCTGCCTCAGGATGAGTCGCGCATGGTCGACGACGCTCTGGCCGGCCTGGGTCAGCGACACGCCGCGCCGGTCGCGCGCTAAAAGGGCGACGCCGAGTTTTTGCTCCATGCCGCGGATGCGCGCGCTTGCCGAGGCGAGGGCGAGATTGGAGCGGCGGGCGCCGTGGGTGATGCTGCGCGCCTCGGCGACATGAAGGAAAAGCCGCAAGTCGACCAGATCGAAGCGCATGGGTTCCCTCGGTGCCTTCGCTAAAAACGAAGGCTAATACCGAAATCTCCGCATTGCCAGCCGGGTCCATCGAACGCAGCGTCGGATCATGCTGGATGAAACCCTCCTCTTCGTCGGCGCGGTGTTTTTCCTGGCCGGCTTCGTCAAGGGCGTGATCGGCCTCGGCCTGCCGACGATCGCCATGGGATTGCTGGCCATGGTCATGCCGCCCGTCGAGGCGGCCGGCCTCCTGATCCTGCCGTCGCTGTTGACCAACGCCTGGCAGATGGTTGCGGGACCGTCGCTGCGGCCTCTCGTCCGGCGCCTGTGGCCGACCATGCTGGCGGCGTGCCTCGGGACGTGGGCCGGCCTGGGACTCATGACGGGCATGGGCGCGCGCTACGGAACGGCACTGCTCGGCGGCGCCCTGGCGCTCTATGCGCTCATGGGCCTGTTCTCCGTGCGCTTCACCCTGGTCAAAGAGCGCGAACCGATTTTAGGACCGGCAACCGGGGCCATCACCGGCGCAATCACGGCGACGACGGGCGTATTCGTCATCCCCGCGGTGCCCTATCTGCTGGCCATCGGGCTCGACCGCGAAGAGCTGGTCCAGGCGCTGGGCCTCTCCTTCACCGTCTCGACGCTCGCTCTTTCGGTCAACGTGGCGGCGGCGGGCGGCTTCGATGTTGCGATGGCGACGCCCGCCTTTGTCGCGCTGGTCGTGGCCGGCGCCGGCATGTGGACCGGTCAGATCGTCCGGCTCAGGCTGTCCGCCCGCCTGTTCCGGCGCTGCTTCTTCATCGGCCTGCTGCTAGTGGGCGTGCACCTGATCGGGCGTTCGATGGCTTGAGCGAGCGGCCACGAACCCCTGGTCCACCGTCGGCCCGTCGCCAGCCAGGGTGGTGCGTCGCATGTCGCGCGGCTCGTGCGCCGGGAAGGGGCGGGCGCGGTGCATGGTCTGGCGGTTGTCCCACATCACCAGGTCGTCGACCCGCCATTTGTGGGTGTAGACGAACTCGCGCTGCGTGGCGTGCTCGACGAGATCGCGCAGGTAGCCGCGCGCCTCCGGCATCGGCCAGCCGATAATGCCGCCGGCATGGGACGAGAGGTAGAGCGACTTGCTGCCGGTCGCCGGCAGGGTGCGGACCATGCGCTGCAGGACCGGTTTGAAACGCTCGCGCTCCTCGTCGGTGAAATCGGTGAAGCCGATGAGCTGGCGCGAGAACATCTGCGAATGCTCGCACACCATGTCCTCGACTTCCTCCTTGGTCTCCTCGTCCAGCGCATCGTAGGCCGCGCGCATGTAGGCGAACTGCGTGTCGCCGCCCTTCGACGGGATGCTGATGGCGTGCAGCAGCGAGTACTTCGCCGGCACCGGCTTGAACGAGCTGTCGGAGTGCCACAGGCGGTTGCCGATGGCGAACAGCCGGCGGCGGTCGTCGCGCGCGAACGGGGTGTTGTCCTTGTCGAGGTTGGAGACGTCGGCGAAGGTCGTGGGCAGGCGGGCCTCATGGGCCGCGCGCAGGCTGGTGCCGATGGCGTGCTCGATCTCGCCCAGGCTTTTGGTGAAGGCGAGCTGCTGGGCGTCATCGATCTTCTGGTCGTGGAACACCAGGACGGCATACTTGTCCATGCCGGCATGGATCGCCGCCACCTCGTCCGCTGTCAGCGGCTTGCGCATGTCGATGCCCGAGACCTCCCCCGCGAAGCAGGGCCCGACCTGGCGGATGGTGACTGTCATTGCTTCCTCCTTGTCATCCTGAGCGGAGCGAAGGATCTCATGCCCGTGGTAAGCGGCGATGAGGTCCTTCGCTTACGCTCAGGACGACATTGAACGTTAATGCAGCGGCGAGAACTTCGCCGGGACGGCGAAGGTGCTGGTTTGCTTGTGCAGGACGACGCCTTCGCCCCGCGGCGGCGGCCACTGGCCGGGCTTCATCGCCGAGGCCCGCAGGCGTTCGCGCTCGCCCATGTTCTTGTAGGCCCAGACATGGACCCATTGGTTGAGCGGACCGATGTCGGTGAAGCCCGCGAAGATCAGCGGCGAGACGGCGGAGCGCTCCTTGATGCGCGGGGCCCACGCCTCGATCACCTTGGGAATGGCGCCCGGCCCGAAAGTGTAGGTACGGAACTCGTAGAGGCCGCCATGCTCGCCCGGCTCGAAATGCGGCGAGAAGGGCGCGGGATGGAGGATCTTGGATTCCATATCGAGGACGAAGTCCGCGATCTTGGGCGGCCATACCTTGGCCGCGACGGCTTCGGCGCGGATGCGATCGCGCTCGGCGACATCCTTGTAGGGCCAGATATGGATGATCTGGTTGAGCGTGCCCACCTCGGTCCGCCAATAGCCGGCGAGGCGCGAGAGTTTGGTGCGGCCTTCGATGGCGACGGCAAACGCCTCCTCGGCCTGGGGTGCGGTGCCGGGCTTCAGCAGGTAGGTGCGGATCTCGAAAATCATGGTTTCTCTCCCCTCATGAGGCTGTTCACTCAGCGGCGGCGGCCCGCACGGTTCGGAAGGCCGGCATCACTTCGTTGGCGAAACGGTCGAGCTGTTCCAGCGCCACTGCGAGCGGCGTGCCCAGCGCCATGCCGCAACTGACGCGATCGAGGCCCGGGTAGCGCTTCTCGACCGCCTTGAGCTGCTCGATGATGTCAGCCGGCGTGCCGGCCAGAAAGCCGCCGGCCTTCACGGCATCCTCGATCCGGGGCAGCTTGGTGGTGCCGGCCAGCCTGGGATCGCGCATCGCCGCGATCTGCTCGTCGGAGAGCGCGCGCACCAGGCGCAGCTCGCCGAACATCTTCATATTCTCCTCGTAGTATTTCCCCGCCGCGCGCATGGCCGCCTCGCGGTTTTCGTCGATGAAGAACTGGAAGCCGAGCGACAGGCGCTCGCCCATTTCGAGCTTGATGCCGCGGCGTGCATAGGCCGCCTGGAAGGCGGTCATGTGCCGCTCGACGGCGCCGCCTTCGGCCGAGCCGCCGCCGATCACACCTGAGATGCCGTGCTTGGCCATGAAATCGAAGGCGCGCTCGGAGCCGCTCTGGATCGGCTGCCAGCATTCAACGGGCAGGCGCAACGGGCGCGGCACCAGGGTGATATCCTTCAGCGTGTAGCCGCGATAGGGCACCGCCGGCGGGATCGTGTAGTAGGTTCCCTTATGGGAGAAGCGTTCCTCGTTGAACGCCTTGAAGACGATGTCGACGCCTTCCTCGAACAGTTCGCGGTTCGCCGCCTGGTCGGTGAGCGGCGCGCCGAAGCTCTCGACCTCGCGCGTGTGATAGCCGCGCGCCACGCCGAAAATGACGCGGCCGCCGGTCAGGACATCGGCCATGGCATAGTCTTCCGCCAGGCGCAGGGGATGCCACATCGGCACGACGTTGAAGCCGCAGCCGATCCTGAGGTTCTTGGTCACGCCCGCGAGATGCAGCGCCATCATCAGCAGGTTGGGGATGCACTCTGTGCCTTCCGGCTGGAAATGGTGCTCGGCCATCCAGAAGGTGTCGTAGCCCCGCGTGTCCATCTGCTTGGCGTAAGCCACCGCCTTGTGCAGCACGCTCGCCAGTTCCTGGTTCGGGTAGCGGCGATCGTTGATCGGCGTGCCGCTGTAGCCGGCGTTTTCCAGGTCGACCGAGCCGACATAGGAGCTGTCGAATTTGGTGATCATAGGCCGCGTCCTCCGGACGGTCGTTCTTGTTGCCCGGCAGTTCCGCACGTTTTCGCAACGCTGCCAATCGAGATTCGTGCAAAGCTCCCCTTCACCCCTTGACAAGACTGAGCAATGTTGTGGCGTATTCTCCTGACACTCGCGCAGGAGGATTCGGCGTCCTGTACATTTATGACCGTTTTGCTGGCAGTGCTGGCGGCCCTGCGGGCGCTGGGGAGGGGGTAAATGGCCTGCGCTAATTGCGCTAATTGCGCTAACCCCCGCTGCAGCCCCTTTCCGGGCCGCCAACGACCGGCTGGGGGACTACCGGAAATACCGGAAATACCTGAAATTCACATCGGCAAGAGCCGCGGAGGAAAACCATGAGCAAGCAATATGATCGCAGCGCCGAGGATCTCGGCAACATCGTGGGCCTGGAGCACGTCAATCTGCAGGTCGAAAATCAGGTTCAGACGACGTTGTTCTACATCAGCGGGCTCGGGCTCACCCGCGACCCCTATCTGATGACCAGCATCGACAACATGTGGGTCAATGTCGGCCGCAGCCAGTTCCACCTGATCACCGGCAAGCCGCAGCGGCTGCGCGGCAAGATCGGCCTGGTCATACCCGACCGGGAGGCCCTGCTGCGACGGCTCACCAACATGCGCAAGCCGCTCGAGGGGACGAAGTTCGCTTTCGCCGAACACGACGATCACGTCGAGGCGACCTGCCCGTGGGGCAACACCTTCCGCCTGCATGAATCCACGGCGCGCTTTGGCGGCATGGCGCTCGGCATGCCCTATGTTGAGTTCGACGTTCCGGCCGGCGCGGCCAAGGGCATCGCCGGGTTCTACGCCAAGGTCTTCGGTGCATTGACGAGCGTCGACAAGACGGGCGATGCGCCGGCGGCGCGGGTCGGTGTCGGCCAGGGACAGGAGCTGGTCTTCCGCGAGACCAAGGCGAAGATACCGGCCTATGACGGGCACCA
>DASZJU010000267.1:0-23670 GCA_035947815.1 Reyranella sp. | reverse complement strand
CCTCGGCGGCAGTCCGGCGATCCGGGCGCTCAGGATGCCGGTGAAGATGCCGACCCTGGATCTCTATCTCTACTGGCACGACCGCGTTCGCGACGATCCCGCCAACCGCTGGCTGCGTCGGGAGCTTCTCGAAGCGCTGGGCAAATCCGCGTTCGTGAGCAAGACTGTCAAGTGAAAGCTTGGGCGCAGTCCTGTGGAGTTTGTTCCTGTGTCGCTCGATGTAAGGCCGACGATTGCGGCACCGGATGACGATCCGTATCTCTGGCTGGAAGACATAGAGGGGCCGCGCGCGCTTGCCTGGGTCGAAGCCCAGAACGAGCGGACGCTTGCAGCTTTCAGCACGGCTCAATTCGCCGCCGACCGCGACGTTCTCGCGGCGATCCTCGACCGACCCGACAAGATTCCCTACATCGCGCGGCGCGGTCCCTGGTTCTACAATTTCTGGACCGATGCGCAGAACCCGCGCGGCCTGTGGCGGCGCTGCACGCCCGAGAATTTCCGCCTCGAGCAGCCGTCGTGGGAAGTGCTGCTCGACATCGACGCGCTGGCGGCGGCGGAAAAAGAGGACTGGATCTGGAGCGGCGCCACGACGCGACCCGGCAGCCATGATCGCGCGATCGTGCGCCTGTCGCGCGGCGGCAGCGATGCGGTGGTGCTGCGCGAGTTCGATCTTGCGAGCAAAGCCTTCGTAAGCGACGGCTATTTCCTGCCCGAAGCCAAGAGCGCGGCAAGCTGGCTCGATCCCGACACGCTGCTGCTGAGCAGCGCGTGGGGCGGCGATGTTACCACGTCCGGCTATGCCCGGACGGTGCGGCTGTGGCCGCGGGGAACCGACGCAACGCAGATGCCGGTCCTCTTCGAAGTGCCGCGCAAGAGCATGTCGGCCGGCGCTGCCATAGATCGCACCGGGGCCACCAAGACGGTCTGGTTCCACGACTCGGTCGGCTTCTTCGACGTGAATGTCTGGCTGGCCGATGCCGCCGGCGACCAGAAGACCAAGCTCGACCTGCCGACCGACGTCCAGGTCGACGCGCATCGCGGCTGGATCACGATCAAGCCGCGCACGGCATGGACCGTCGGCGGAAAAACCTATCCGGGCGACACGCTGCTGGGGATGAAACTCGGCACGTTCCTCGCCGGCAGCCGCGACTTCACCGTGCTGTTCGAGCCCGGCGTCCGGCGTTCGCTGCAGAACTTCTCCTGGAGCGGGTATCAGCTGGTGCTGTCGATCCTCGACAATCTTCAGCCGGTGTTCGAACTCCTGACGCCCTCTGAGGGCGAATGGGCAAGAACGCGGCTGACCGGGCTGCCGGAAATCGGCGTGGTCAGCGTCTCGTCGCTGGATGTCGAAACCTCGGAGAGCAACGGCGATCTTTTAGCAATCGTCCAGGATCCGCTGACGCCGCCCTCCTTGATGCTCATCCCCAAGGGGCAAGGTCCCACGGTGTTGAAGCGATCGCCGTCTTCCTTTTCGCCGGAAGGACTGGTGGTCACGCGCCACGAAGCGATCTCCGTCGACGGCGAGCGGATTCCCTATGTCCAGACCGGACCGGCCGGCGAGACCGGCGATGCGCCGGTGCATCTCGTGGGCTATGGCGGCTTCGGTATCTCCAGCCTGCCGTACTACAACCCGGCGATCGGCAAGCTGTGGCTGGAGCGGGGCGGCACCACCGTCGTCGCCAATATCCGGGGCGGCGGCGAGTTCGGCACGGCCTGGCACGACGCCGGCCGCAGCGCCGGCAAGCGGCTGTCGCACGATGACTTCGCCGCCGTGGCGGCTGACCTGGTGCGGCGCGGCGTGACGCGGCCGGGCCGCATCGCCGCTGAAGGCGGTTCGAACGGCGGCATCCTGATCTCCAACATGTTGACCCGCTATCCCGAGCGCTTCGGCGCCTTGTTCTGCACCATCCCGCTGATCGACATGCGTCGCTATTCGAAGCTTTTAGCCGGCGCGAGCTGGATCGCCGAATACGGCGACCCCGACAAGCCCGAGGAATGGGCGTGGCTGAAAACCTATTCGGCCTATCACCAGGCCGTGCCGGGACAGTCCTATCCGCCGATCCTGATCGCCACGACGCGCCGCGATGACCGCGTGCATCCCGGCCACGCCCGCAAGATGGCGGCCAAGCTGCAGGCCATGGGGTACCAGGACGTCTGGTTCTACGAGCCGGCCGCCGGGGGCCACGGCTACGGCAAGGACAACAAGGAACGTGCCGCTTTCTCGGCGCTCGGCTACGCCTTCCTTCGGCAGAAGATCGGCTTCGTAAGCTAGTCGCTTAGCCGCTTTGCCATGAAGATGTCGGGTCGGCCGGCCCCGTTGGCGTCCGGCAGCACGCCCACGATCCGGTAGCCGTGCCGGCGATAGAAGGTGAGGGCGTGGCCGCGCGGCGTCGCGGCTACAGTCGCGGCGTGGCCCAGCACGTCGGGCCACAGATCGCGGCCGTACAGGGTCGTGCCGCCATAGTCATCGTCGCTGCCGAGAAAGAGCGTGAGGATGCCGTCGTCGCGGGCACGGGCCTCGAGCTGCCCGAGCAGCGCCGAGCCCGTGCCGCGGCGCAGACGGGCGGGCGCCACCACCAGCGGGTCGGCTTCCGCCTCGCCCGGCGCGTGGTAGCCCGAAGGCAGATGGGGCTCGCGAAGTCAACGAGGGTCAGTTGCGCGATCCCGCGAGTGTGACGGTGGCAGCCCCTGCGCCGATCAGAAGGCTGCCGCCGACTTTGTTGATGATGCCGATCGCCTTGGCATTGCTGACGAAGCCGCGGGCGCGAGAGGCGACCAGGGCGTAGCCAAAAGCATTGGCGAAGGCCAGCAGCAGGAACGTCGTCTCGAACACCAGCATCTGGGTCAGGAAGTCGGCGTGCGGGTCAAGGAAAGCCGGCAGGAAGGCCACGAAGAAGGTGATGCTTTTGGGGTTGAGCGCCGTCACCAGCCAGGCATGACCCAACATCCGGGCGGCCGACACCGCGTCCGTGCGTGGGGCGGCGTCCAACGTGCCGCCGGCCCGCCAGAGCTTGAGTCCGAGATACACGAGATAGGCCGCGCCGACCCATTTCAGGATCGTGAACAGCGTGGCGGAGGTAGCGAGCAGGGCGCCCAGCCCCAACATGGAAAGCGTCATGGCGGTGAAGTCGCCCAGTGCCACGCCGACGGCCATGGGCAGCGCCGTCCGCCAGCCTTGGCCCAGCGCATAGGAGACCACCAGCAGCACGGTCGGCCCCGGGATGACCAGCAGCACCGCCGACGCGGCGGTAAAGGCGGCCCAGCTCTCGAATGTCATGTGCTTCCTCCGTCAGTGCCTTCGATAAAGCCACAGGCGCTGCCGGAGGTCAGCCGGCTTTTGCCGTTTTGCCACCGTCGATCACGATCTGCGCACCGGTCATGAAGGGATGCTCGTCGGAGGCCAGAGTAAGCGCGAGCGACGCGATCTCCTCGGCCGTTGCCAGCCGCCCCTGGCCGGGGACGTTGTTCTTGACCCACTGGTTCAATCCGACCCGCCAGACGGTGTCCGGCACGTTTTCCATGCCGGCAGCCTTGCGCAGGAAGGGAGTATCGGTCGTTCCAGGAATGAGGGTGTTCACGCGGATACCTTGCAGCGCGTAGTCGAGTGCCGCGGCCTGGACCAGGCCGACCAGGGCGCGCTTGCTTGCCGTATAGGCCGAACGCTTGGCCTGGGTGGCGAGGGCATTGGAGGAGGAGGTGACGACGATGGTGCCGCCGCCGGCCTTCAGCATATGCGGGATCTGGTATTTCATGGCGAGGAAGACGCCGCGGACGTTGGTGTTGTTCACACGGTCCCATTCCTCGGCGCTGTACTCGTGCAACGGCTTCTCAATGGTGATGCCGGCATTGTTGAAGGCGACGTCGAGGCGTCCGAAGGTGCTCACCGCCTGGTCGATGAAAGCGCGCACCTCCTCTTCGACCAGGACGTCGGCCTTTACGTAAAGGGCCTGGCCCCCCGCAGACTTGATCTCGTGCTCGACCTCCTGGCCGAGGGTCGTGCGACGGCCGCAGAAGGCGACCTTGCCGCCCTCGGCGGCGAAGGCCAGCGCCGCGGCGCGCCCGATGCCTGAGGTCGCCCCGGTGATGGCGACGACCTTGCCTTCGAAACGCCGGCGGCCGGGCGCGGGCGGTAGCGGCGCGGATTTGGGCGGCAGGGCCACGGCGACGCCGGCCGCCAAGCCCGTAAAGAGCCCGGCAATGGCGCCAAGCGTAGTGGAGCCCAAGAGGCGTCGGCGGCTGGGCGCAGGGGAGGCGGCTGAGGCCATGGCAAACTCCAATCTTGTCGTTAGCAAGATAAATTATCGATTAATCTTGACAATGACAAGTCCTGGCTTGATTTCTTGACAGCAACATCGCTGCATGAGCGGATGGCCCATGGCGCGGGCAAAGGCCGAGAAGCCCTATCACCACGGCGAACTGCGCGAAGCGCTGGTCGCGGCGGGGCGCAAGCTCTTGGAGGAAAAGGGTTTGCGCGGTTTCACCCTGCGCGAATGCGCGCGCCGGGCGCAGGTCTCCCACGCCGCCCCCGCTCACCACTTCGCCTCGATCGACGACCTGCTGGCCGAGATCGCCACGCGCGGCTATCACGACCTCACGGCGGCCATGACGGCGGAAGCCCGCCGCTCGGGCGCCGATGCCGCTGCCCGCCTGGTCGGCCAAGGCGTGGGCTACATGGCCTTCGCTGCCGCCAATCCCGTGCTCTTCCAGCTCATGTTCAGCCGCGAGGCCAACCATTTCGAGACGCCGGCGCTGGCTGCTGCGGCCAAGTCCGCCTACCACCTGCACCGCGAAGCCGTCGAAGCGGTCATCCCGCAGGCCTCGGGCGACGTGAAGGAACGCATGGTCGACTTCGCCTGGGCCGCCGTGCACGGCTTCATCACCCTGGTCCTGGAAGGCCAGCTCGGCGAGCGGGATTCGCCGCGGGCCCTCAAGTCGCGCGGGCTGGCCGCGCTCTCGGCAATGGTCGAGGCCGTCGTCCGGGCCGGGGGCGGGGGCCGTTAGAGCGGGATGCGGAACAGCAGCGCGTCGGCCTCGCCGTAGGCCGGCTCCTTGCGGAAGCGCTTCACCAGGACGCCGCCATTGGCGGTGATGACCTTCTGTGAGGGCAGGTTGTCCGGATCGGTCGTCAGCTCGACATAGTCGAGGCCTTCCTTGCGCACTTCCGGCAGCAGCAACGCTAGCGCCTGCGTGGCGTGCCCGCGGCGCTGTTTCCAGGGCACGACGCTGTAGCCGATATGGCCCAGGCAATGGGCGGGCAGGGCCGAGGTGCCGGGCTGCCAGCGAAAGCCGATCGAGCCGCAGAAGTCGCCGTCCCACATCCAGCGCCGGTAGCTCGGCAGGCGCGGCACTTGCGAGCCGTCAGGCAGGGTGACGGGACCGCGCCTGGCCTCGCGGTCTTCGAGCATGGCCACGAAGGCTGCGCGGTCTTCGGCGATCCATTCCAGTTCCTCGCGGGCCGCCTCGGCCAGCCGGATATTGTCGGGCGACCAGCCGCGCCGCAGCGCGTCGGCATAGGCGTCGAGCTGCGGGAGGGAGGGGACAAGTAGCTGCAACGGACTTTCCTTTGGGACGGCGCGCTGCTGTAGCATGGCGGAGCATGAGTTCCAGCCCCGTCCTCGTCCTCGACATCGATGGCGTCGTCTCGCTCGCCCAGCCCGGGTCGGCGGAGCCCTGGTACGCCACCTTGCAGGCCGACTGGGGCTTCGATCACGACGAGATGGCGCGCGACTTCTTTCGCCGCGAATTTTCGGAAGTGCTGCGCGGCCGGCTCGATCTCTACGTGGCGCTGCAGGCCTATCTCGAGACCAAGGGGCTGGCCGACCGGCTGGAGGAGTTCGTCGCCTACTGGTTCGCAAAGGACGCCGTCATCGACCGCGGCGTGCTGGACCAGGCCGACGCCTGGCGACAGCGCACGGGCGGGCACTGCTTCGCCGCCTCCAACCAGGAGCACCATCGCGTCGCTTATCTGCGCGAGGAGGCCGGGCTCGGCGCGCATTTCGACGAGATCGTCTATTCGGCGGCGCTGGGCGTGTGCAAGCCCGACCGCGTGTTCTTCACCGCCGCCCAGGCACGCATGGGCGTATCGGTGGCGCAGTCGATCCTGTTCGTCGACGACACGGCGGCCAACGTCGACGCGGCCCGCGCCTGCGGCTGGCGGGCCATGCTCTATCGCGGCCCCGACAGCCTCGCGCGCGCGCTGGAGGGCTGGGGCTAAGCCATGCGCATCACGGGGCGGCGCAGCCGCACCCATATAATGGCGTGCAAGATCATATAAATCGGCACCAAGACGGACGGAACAAACGACCAGGGCAGATGCTGCATGGCTTCCGAGCCTGCGCCGTCGCGGAATATGCCCAACGGCGAATTCGCGGCAGAGGTGACGCCGAGGCCAATGGCCATCACGAGGTCGGCCATGCCGAAGGCGTTCCAAAGATGGATCGCCGTCGTATGTCTGCCGTTTTCCCGCATCAGCCACAGGACCGGCAGTGCCAGGGCGCCGGCGATAATGTCGCCCCAGCCGGCGGAGTAGGGGAAAGGACCCGACAGCCGCCCCTCGGCCGCGAGCAGCAGAAAGAGGACTCCAGCGACGCGGCCGATATTGAGGCCGACCATCAGGGGCAAGGGCAGGCTCAGCATCGCTTGACGCGCCGCCGGCCAGGCGGCGGCGAGCGCCGCGGCAAGAAGCGGTGCGGCGACGAAAATCCCCATGATCGGGAAGGGTCTGGGAATGGAAAGCCAACCGGCGGCGCTGGCGGCCGCGGCGAGTCCGATCCAGAGGCCGAGAAGGGCCGCCAAAGTGAGTTTGGCGCTGCGTGAAATGTCCATGAAGACGAGCAGTGCCGTGACGACGAACACCGTTAGAGCTGCCGTCACGATCGTCCCGACGAAATCGAGCATTGGCTCCTCCAATCGCTATGACGGAAGGTGTGTCCAATCAAAAGATGTTCAACATCATCTTTTGAGTGCCATTATCAGACGATCTCCCGATGGAGGAACGGCATGCCCTATTCGGCCAAGCACAAGTACGACACGCGCCAGCGCATCCTCGAAAGCGCCCGGCGTCTCTTCAACAGCAAGGGGTTCGCCGACGTCTCGATCGGCGAGATCATGGAGAATGCCGGGCTGACCCACGGCGGCTTCTATCGGCACTTCAAGGACAAGGGTGACCTCTATGCCGAGGCTGTCCGGCGCTTCCTGTGCGAGGAGGCGCCCAAGCCCTGGCAGCAGCGCGGTGGTTCGCAGCCGCGCAAGACTCGCGGGCAGAGGATCGTCGACGCCTATTTCTCGATGGACCATTTCGACGACTGCGAGACCTGCTGCCCGCTGATCGGCTTGCCGTCCGACGTGTCGCGCAGCGGCGACGACGTGAAAGGCGCCTATCGCGAGGTGTTGGAACGACTGCTAAACCTCCTGCAGGGCGATCTCGATCCGCCGCAGGCCCGCGAGCGCGCGCTGGCCATGGTCGCGCTGTGCGTCGGCGGCATGGTCGCGGCAAGGAGCGTCGACGATCCTGTATTGGCCGACGATCTACGCCGAGCCGCGCATCGCCAGGCAATCCGGACCGGCGGTTGGGATGGCCGACGCTTGCACTGAAATGTGCTAGAAGCGCGCTATGCTTATGTTCGACATACCCTTCGGCACGACCGACTGGGACGGCGTGGAGCGCACCGAGCACCCCGGCGAAACCGGCAAGGCTTACTGGCGCACCCAGACCTTCAACAACATCCGGGTGCGCGTCGTGGAATACACGCCGGGCTACCTTGCCGACCACTGGTGCCAGAAAGGCCACGTGCTCCTGGTGCTGGAGGGCGAGTTGCACACCGAACTGGCCGACGGCCGCACCGTGGTGCTGAAGCAGGGCCAGAGCTACCAGGTAGCCGACGGGGCGCTCGCCCATCGATCGCGCACCGAAGGCGGCGCCAAACTCTTCATCGTCGACTGACATGACGGACAAGATCGGATTTATCGGCGTCGGCACCATGGGCGAGCCGATGTGCCGCAACTTGGCGCGCAAGAGCGGCCTGCAGGTCCTGGCGGCCGACCGGGACGCTGCGCCGCTGAAACGGCTGGCCGCCGACGGCGTGAAAAGCGCCTCGCTCGACGAGATTGCCGAAAGCTGCCGGACGGTTTTCCTCTCGCTGCCGGGCGGCAAGGAGGTCGAGCAGGTCTGCCTGGGCGAAGGCGGCCTCGTCTCCAGGGCTGTGCTCGGCTGGACGGTGATAGACCTCAGCACCTCGCCGATCGGCCTGGCACGCAGGCTCTATGCCGAGTTCGAGGGCAAGGCGTCGGCCTTCGCCGACGCGCCGGTCGCGCGCACGCGCCAGGCCGCGATCGACGGCACGCTCTCCATCATGGTCGGCGGCACGACCGAATGCTTCGCGCGCATCGAGCCGCTGCTGCGCCACATGGCGAGCGAAGTGACCTATTGTGGAGAGGCGGGCAGCGGCCAGGCGGTCAAGATCCTGAACAACATGATCCTGTTCCAGACCGGCGTGGCGTTGGCCGAAGCGCTCTCGATCGCGCGCGCCCACGGCGTCGACGGCAAGGTGCTGTTCGAGACCCTGACCAAGGGCTCGGCCGATTCCTTTGCGCTGCGCAACCACGGCATGAAGGCCATGCTGCCGGGCATCTTTCCCGAGCGCGCCTTTTCGACGACATATGCGCTGAAGGATCTCTCCTACGCCATAGAGATGGCCGAGGAGCGCGGCGTGCCGGCGCTAGGCGCCGACGTCGCCCGCGAGCTGATGGAGCGCGCCGCCGAGCTTGGCCACGACAAGGAATACTGGCCGGTGCTGCTGCGCGCCATCGAGGACGGCACGGCGAAGAAGTGAAGGGGGAGTAGGGGTTCATGGCGCGCATCGCTGTCGGCGGCTTTCAGCACGAGACCAATACGTTTGCGCCGCAGCAGGCGACCTGGGAGGAATTCGTCCGCGCCGATGCGTGGCCGCCGTTGCTGCGCGGGCCGGAGATGATCGCGGCCGTCGAGGGCTTCAACATCCCGATCTCCGGCGCGGTGAAGCGGCTGGCCGAGCTCGGCCACGAGGTCGTGCCGCTCGTTTGGGCGGCGGCGGCACCCGCCTCCTACGTCACCGAGGACGCCTATGAGAAGATGTGGGCGCTGTTCGACGAGGATTTGAAGAAGCTCGGGCCGTTCGATGCCGTCTACCTCGACCTGCACGGCGCCATGGTGGCGGAGAATACCGAGGACGGCGAAGGCGAGCTGCTGCGTCGCATCAGGGGCGTCGTCGGCAACGACCTGCCGATCGTGGCGAGCCTCGACTATCACGCCAATCTCACGCCCGAGATGGCGAAACTCGCCACCGCGTTGGTCGGCTACCGCACCTATCCGCACATCGACATGGCAGTGACGGGCAGGCGCGCCGTCGAACTTCTGGACCGGCTCTTGAAGGACAAGCGGCCGGTCTACCGCGCTTACCGTCAGCTTGATTTCCTGATTCCGCTGGTCTGGCAGTGCACCTTCATCGAGCCGGCCAAGGCCATCTTCGATCTGGTGGGCGAGCTCGAGGCCGGCGAGAAGAGCCATAACCAGGGCATCGTGAGCGTTACTCATACGCCGGGCTTCCCGCCGGCCGACATCGCCCAGTGCGGGCCGGCCCTGGTCGTTTACGGCCACGACAAGGAGGCGGTCGAAGCGGCCGCTGACAAGCTTGCCCAGACCGTGAAGGCGCAGGAGAAATCCTTTGCCGGCGAGCTGCTCGATCCCGACGCGGCGGCGCTCCGCGCCATCGAACTGTCGAAGAAGGCCTCGAAGCCCATCGTTCTCGCCGACGTGCAGGACAACCCCGGCGCCGGCGGCACGTCGGACACGGTGGGCCTGCTGGCGGCGCTGATGCGCCACAAGGCCAAGGGCGCCGTGATCGGCATGATCGTCGACGAGGAGGCGGCGAAGGCGGCGGTCGAGACCGGCGAAGGCAACGTCATGCATCGCGGCGTCGGCGCCGTCGTGGGCTATGCCGGCGAGAAGCCCGTCGTGGCCGACTGGCGCGTCGTCAAGGTGGGCGAGGGCAAGTTCACCGGCACCGGCCCGTTTTATGGCGGCGCCAAATTCCAGATCGGGCCGATGGCACTGCTCACGGATGAGGCGAGCGGCGTATCGGTAGTGC
The DNA here is from genome assembly GCA_035947815.1 of Reyranella sp. Classification (GTDB taxonomy): domain Bacteria; phylum Pseudomonadota; class Alphaproteobacteria; order Reyranellales; family Reyranellaceae; genus Reyranella. The sequence goes on along the minus strand of DASZJU010000267.1, from coordinate 13,546 downwards.
TCGCCAGCAAGCGCATCCAGGCGGCCGATCAGGAGATGTTCCGTCATGTCGGCGTCGAGCCGTCGAAGGTGCCGATCCTCGGCCTGAAATCGACGGTGCATTTCCGCGCCGACTTCCAGCCGATCGCCGAGACGATACTGGTGGTGCAGTCACCTGGTGCGCACATCACCGACCCGGTCGAGATGCCTTATAAGCACCTGCGCAAGGGCATCAGGCTCCGGCCGATGGGACCGGTCTGGAACGGCGCCTAGCCGGAGCGGAAGGCGGGCCGCAGCGCCCACACCATCGGCACGGTGGTGAGCGCGATGCAGGAAACCACGGCAAGTGCGATCGGCAGGCCGACGGCGTCGCCCAGCAGGCCGGCGAGTAAAGGTCCGGTGGCGCCCGCCACCGAGCCGCCGGTGTAAAAGATTGCGAAAGCGTGGGTGCGCCGCGCGGGGCTCACGAATTCGGGGATGGTGCCGTAGAGCACCGATGAGGTGCCGTTCAGCATCAGGCCGACGGCGGGCAGCAACGCCAGCGCAACCGTCAATGACAGCGGCAGCAGGGCGAGGATCAGGACCGTCGTCGCCACTTCGGTGAGAACGACCGACGGCACGACTCCCAGCCGGTCGCCGACCCAGCCCATCACCAGCTTGCCCGCGGCGCCGCCCGCGAACACCAGCGACAGGCCGAGGCCGATGGTTGGCAGATCGGCGCCCTTGTCGCGCAGCAGGAAGGGCAGAAAGATCATGAAGCCGGTGCGCACCAGATCGTCGGCGATATGGATTGAGAAGAGCAGCCAATAGGCCCACGGCCGGTCCTGGCCGGCGACAGCTTTCGATGCGTCGCCCTTGTCATGCATCGGCACTGGTTTCAGCGTGGCGAGGATGATGCCTGCGCCCAGCACGGCGAGGGCTGCGACCACGATCAGGGCCTGCTGCCAGCCGAGTGAGGCGGCAATCACCGCAAACAGCGCCGGCAGCAGCACCTTGCCGACGTCACCGGTGAAATTGTAGGTGCCGAGCGCGGTGCGCGAGCGCAGGCCGGGGAAAGCTGCGGAGACCAGGCTGGAGCCGATCGGATGCTGCGTGCTGCCGCCCATACCCGCCAGCAGGAGACCGGCGATCACGCCGTAAAGCGAGCCCGTCAGGCCGGCAATGCCGTATCCGACAGCGATGAGCAGCGTGCCGGTCGCCAGCACGCGCACGCCGCCCAGGCGAACCGCCAGCTTGCCCGACGGGATCTGCCCGCTCGCCATGGCGCCGGAATAGACGGTCTTGAGCGCGCCGATGGCGGTATAGCTCAACCCGAATTGGGCCTGCAGCAGCGGATAAAGGACGTTCAGGAGGTCGGTGAAGCCGTCATGCAGCGCATGCGCTCCGCCGCACACCGTGAGGGTACGGCGGGAGGAGAACGGTGGGGAGACGGTGACTGTCATCTCACCGTCACATTACTACCGCCCGGGTATGCGGTTGAACCAAAAAGCGATCTGTTGCTGGAAGTCGCTTTCGGCGAAGGCGATGTCGGTGATCAAGGTGGGCTTGCCGTCGCGCGGATAGCGCACGCTCTCCAGCCGGGTGAAGCGGGTGTCGCTGTGATGCAGGATCAGCACGTTGGCCTGGCGGCGGTGGAAGATGAATTCGTGGATCTTGCGGATATTGACCAGGCTCACGACGTAGCGCCCGTCCGTGCCGTCATCGGCGAGCTGGCGCACCGGAATGTCGCGGCCTTCGTTGGTGATGCCCATCAGGGCCGGCACCTCGGGCGCCATCATGTTGTCCTTGCCGGTGGTCTGGATCAGGCGGACCAGCCGATCGCCGCGTGGCGAGAGAGTGTAGCGGGGGCTGCTCTGACCGAACAGGTCCGACGTCGTGCAGGCGCCCGCGGGAAGGCCAAGAGTGGCGATGAGCAACGCGCGCCGCGCAAGTACGCTGTGGGTCAAACCTTGTCCTTCCCGATCTTGTCCATGTCGATCATCACCGGCGTGATGGTCTCGAGCGCGCCGCCGCGGATGGCGCGGAAGAAGCAGTTGTGTTGCCCGGTATGGCAGGCGGCTCCCGTCTGGTCGACCAGGACGAGCAGCGTGTCTCCATCGCAGTCGACGCGGAGATCAACCAGGGTCTGGATGTGGCCGGACGTGTCGCCCTTGCGCCACGGCGCCTGGCGCGAGCGCGACCAGTAACAGGCTCGGCCCGTGCGCATTGTCTCGGCGACGGCGTCGCGGTCCATCCAGGCCATCATCAGCACTTCGCCGGTGTCGTGCTGCTGGGCAATCGCCGGGACGAGTCCCTGGGCGTCGAACTGGATGGCGGCGACAAAAGCGTCGATCGCCGTGGCTGGATAGGTAACAGACGCTGCGGTGGGCATGGCTTGGCCTCGCGGAAGAACGGGGCGTATAATCGCCTGGTAACTGCTTGGCAAATCGGGAATCGCGTGAAGAAGCCGGCCAAAGCCGCTCTGCACAACCACGATCACGAGCACTGCGTCGAGGACGCCCTCGCCGCGGCGGAGAGACTGTGCGCCAGGAAGGACCTGCGATTCACGCCACTGCGCCGGCGTGTGCTCGAGCTCGTGTGGTCGAGTCACAAGCCGGTCGGCGCCTATGCGCTGCTCGACCAGCTGCGCGACGAGGACCTCGGCTCGGCGCCGCCCACCATTTACCGCGCCCTCGATTTCCTGATCGAGAACGGGCTGATCCACCGCATCGAGCGCATGAACGCCTTCATCGGCTGCAGCCATCCGGGCGAGACGCATCGCGGCTTCTTCCTGATCTGCGGCGAGTGCGGCAATGCCGAGGAGCTGCACAGCGACGGCCTTGCCGACTCGATCGCCTCGAGCGCCAGCCGCCGCGGTTTCGCCGCCCGCGACATGACCCTGGAAGTGACGGGCACCTGCGGCGACTGCCGCAAGGCCTGACGATCAGAGCCGCTCGAACAAGCCGATCAGATCCGCCTTCAGTTCGAAGCCGATGCCCGGCGCGTCGGGCGGTTCCGTCCGCCCGTCGCGCACGATGGCATGGTCGGCAAGGCCGCCGAAGGGCGGGAAGCTCAGCGGATTGACTTCGGTGCCGCCGAGGCCGAGGGCGCTCGCGATATGCAATGAGAAGAGGTGGCCGCCATGCGGCCAGAACGAGCGGCGGGACCAGCCGCTATCTTCGAGCGCGCCGATGATCTGCAGGTAGCCGGGCAAGCCATAGCAGTGCACCGGATCGAACAGCAGGATGTCCCTGTTTCGCCTGAGGCCGCCGTGTCGATCCAGCAGCTTCGCCTCCGCGACAGAGAACAGCGGTTCGCCGGCAGCGATCGGGTTGAGATAGACGGCCGTCACCGCCGACTGCGTTTCGAAGTCGAGGGGATCGCAGACGTCTTCCCACCACATCAACCCAAGGGGCGATAGCACCTCTGCGGCCTTCAAGCTGTGGCCGGCGTCGTAGGCGTTCATCGCGTCGACGGCGAGGCAGCCAGCGCCATCAAACGCTTTCTGCGCGGTCTCGATGCGCTTCAGATCCTGGCTGAGTGGATTGGCGCCGATCTTGATCTTGGCCTTGCCATAGCCCTGCTCGCGCAAGGCTTTCATCTCGTCCGACAGGCGGCCGAGATCATTGCTGGGATAGGGATAGCCGCCGCTGGCGTAGACCTCGACGTCGGTGGCGCCGCCTGGATCGATGCCGAGGCGCTGTCGCAAGAAGCGATGCAATGGCAAGCCGCCGATCTTCGCGGCCGCATCCCACAGCGCCATGTCGAGCGTGCCGATCGCGACGCACCGCTCGCCATGCCCGCCGGGCTTCTCGCCCTTCATCATCGCCGCCCAGGCGCTCATGGGATCGACCTCTCCCGCCTGCAGAAGACGCGGGGCAAACCGTTCGCGGATCAGCCCGCTTTGGGCAAATCGTCCCATCGACGAAAAGCCGTAGCCGGTGACCGGCTTGCCTGCACGCACGACGTCCGTGGTGAGGGCAACGATGCTCGTTGTCAGGCCGCCGGATGGGATCGTCGGATCGCGGTATCGGGAGATGTCGACCGACTTCTCCCGGATATCGACGATGCGCATCCGGACCGCCAGAGTTTCAGGCGTTGTGCGCCCGGTTCAGCCGGTCGAAGCCCTCGGCGAGGTCGGTCTTCAGATCCTCGACGTCCTCGAGGCCGATATGGACGCGCAGCAGGTGCTTGCCGTGCGGCCACGGCACGGCGGAGCGGTACTGGTCGGGATGGGCCGGGATCATCAGGCTTTCGTAGCCGCCCCAGCTCGCGCCCATGCCGAAGATGTCCATGCCGTCCAGCATCGCCGCCAGAGCGTTCTTGCTGTAGCCGTCGCGCAGTGTGAAGGAGAACAGGCCGGACGATCCCTTGAACAACTTCTTCCAGTTGTCGTGGCCCGGGCAGTCGGGCAGGGCGGGATGCAGCACCTTGTCGACTTCGGGCCGGTCCTTCAGCCAGTGCGCCATCTCGACGCCGCTCTTCTCATGGTGGCGCAACCGCACACCCATGGTGCGCAGGCCGCGCAGCGCGAGGTAGCAGTCATCGGGTGCCGCGTGGAAGCCGAAGGACTGACAGGCGGTCTTCGCCGTCTCGAACATCTGCCGCGTGGCGCAGGAGATGATGCCCATCATGGCGTCGGAGTGACCGACGATGTACTTGGTGCCGGCGTGGATGGAAAGATCGCAGCCATGGTCGAACGGCTTGAAGTAGAGCGGCGTCGCCCAGGTATTGTCGATCAGCACGGCGGCGCCGTGCTTCTTGGCAACGCCGGCGAGGGCATCGACGTCCTGCACCTCGAAGGTCTGCGAGCCGGGCGCCTCGAGATAGACCACCTTGGTGTTGGGCCGCATCAGCTTCTCGATGCCGGCGCCGATCATAGGATCGAAGAAGGTCGTCTCGACGCCGAAATTCTTGAGCGTGGTGTTGGCGAAGCGGCGGGCCGGGCCGTAGGCGTTGTCGGTCAGCAGCATGTGATCGCCGGTCTTCAGGAAGCCCACGATCGCCCCGGTGACGGCGGCGAGACCGGACTGCACGGCGATCGAGCGATGGGCGCCCTCGATGGCGGCGACTGCGTCCTCCAAGGCCTTCTGGGTCGGCGTGCCGTTGCGGCCGTATCCGTAGCCCTCGAAGGGCACGCGATTCTCGAACTTCTCCATGGTCGGGGAGAGGATCGTCGAGGCGTGATAAACGGGTGGGTTGACGATACCGAAGTTGTTGGCGGGGTCGCGGCCGGCGACGGCGAGAACGGTGTCGGGGCGGGTGTAGGTTTTCTTGCTGGTCATGGGATCGCACTATGGCACACGGTTCCAAGCGGCGGCCAGCGATAGAGATCGGGCCACAACACGCGCGGATCCTGCAATTCCTTGGCCTCGCGGCGCACCGGCCGAAAGCCCGCTCTGCGATAAGTGTCGAGCGCCCGTGGATGGTCGAGCGAATTGGTGTTGAGGGTCAGCCGAGTCGTGCCGCGCGCAAAAGCCCGTTCGACCGCCTGGTCGAGCAACCATGGGCCGATCCGGCGGCCGAGGTAGGCGAGCGTGAGGCCGAAGAACGCCAGGTCGTCGTCGGCGAGTTCGATGTAGCCCACCAGGTCGCCGGCGTGCCGCGCGACCTGCAGTTCGTGGCCGGGCTGGTCCAGCAAAGCCTGCAGGGCGGCATCGGATAGCAGTCGACGCTCGTACCACAGCCACGGCCGCCCGACGCGGTCGTAGAGCTCGCGGTAAAAGGCGGCGGTGGGCGCCGCGATTCTTTCCAAGGCCACATCGATGTCCGGCGGCCGCCCACGCTGCGTCCAGTCGCGCGGCACCATCTCGAGGTATGTGATGACGATCGGCAGCCGCCCATCGGCGCGCGGCGGCGGCTGATGGGCGAAGAGGTCCGGCGCCCTTTCAGCCACCGGTGACGATGGGCGTATCGGCACGGCCGCCCCACTCGGTCCACGAGCCGTCGTAGATCGCCGCCTCCGGCGCGCCGGTCAGGTAGAGGCCGAGCGCCACGACGCAGGCGCTGACCCCCGAGCCGCAGCTCGCCGTCACCTTCTTCGACGGGTCGAGGCCCGACGCCGCGATGCGGGCGCCAAGCTTGTCGGCCGGCAGCATCGTGCCGGTCTGGGGATCGAGCAGCTCGTTGTAGGGCAGGTTGAACGCGCCCGGCATGTGGCCGGCGCGCAAGCCGGGCCTGGGCTCTGGCACCTCGCCACGAAACCGGTTGGCTGCCCGCGCGTCGACGATCTGCTCGCGCTTGCTGTCGATCAGCGTCTTCACGTCGTCGACCGAGCGCACCAGCGTATTGTCGATGCGCGCCGTGAAGTGTCGTTCACGCGGCGGCGTCGGATCGTCGGTGACCGGATGGCCTTCCTTCATCCACTTGGGCAAGCCGCCGTCGAGCACCGCGACGTCCTTGTGGCCCATGGCGCGGAACATCCACCACACGCGCGTGGCGCCCAGCATCGGTGTCGTGTCGTAGACCACGATCTTGTTGCCGTCGCCCAGCCCGAGCTTGCGCACGCGCGCGGAAAATTTTTCCGCCGACGGCAGCATGTGGGGGAGCGGGCTCGCCGTGTCGGCGATCTCGTCGATGTCGAAGAACACCGCGCCGGGAATGTGCTGCTGCGCGAACTCCGCCTTGGGATCGCGCTTCTGCGCCGGCAGGTAGAACGAGCCGTCGACAAGGCGGATGTCCGGCGCATCGAGGCGAGCGGCCAGCCAGTCGGTGCTGACCAGCGCGTCGGGTCTTGCGTAGTCCATCTCTGCGTCCCTTACGTCAGCGCGATCACGAAGCGCCGGTTCATCTTGCCCTTGTTCTCGATCTTGATGCACTCGACCCGGCCGATCTCGCCGGTGCGCGCCACGTGCGTGCCGCCGCAGGCCTGCAGATCGATGCCCTCGATGACCAGCAGCCGCACGCGACCGGCGCCCATCGGCGGCCGCACGCTCATGGTCTTGACCAGCTCGGGCCGCGCGCTGAGTTCCTCGTCGGTGATCCATTGCGGCGTCACCGGCCGGTCGAGGGCGATCAGCTTGTTGATCTCCTCGGTGACCCATTCCTTGGCCGGAACCTCGCCTGAAAGGTTGAAGTCGAGCCGGCTTTTGTCGGCGCCGACCTGGCCGCCGGTGACGTTGCCCTTGATCACCGCCGACATGACGTGGAGTGCGGTGTGCATGCGCATGTGCAGCAGCCGGCGGTCCCAGTCGAGGGCGGTATGGAGCTTCGTGCCGACCGCGGGTCGGGGCGCATCGGGCGCCAGAACGTGCAGCACGTCTGCGCCATCGGCCTTCACCGCGTCGACGATGCGGGCCTCGCCGCCGTCCCAGCGCAGGCTGCCCGTATCGCCGGGCTGACCGCCGCCGGTCGGATAGAAGATGGAGCGGTCCAGCCGCACGCCACGCTCCTCGAGCGCGGTCACGGTGGCCTCGGCCTCCTGGAGATAGGCGTCCTGCCGGAAAAGTTCTTCGACCATGGAGGGGATTTAAGCTCTCGCCAGCCGCGCCGCAACTTCCCGCGCGGTCGGCATCGACGGCGCCGCCCCCAGCCGCTCGACGGAACAGGAGGCGGCGGCGCTGGCGTAGCGGGCGGCCTCGACCGCCGTGGCACCGGCCGACATGCGGGCGGCGAGCGCGCCCACGAAGCAGTCGCCCGCGCCGGTCGTGTCGACGACCTTGGCCTTGAAGGCGGGGACCGCGGTCGCGTCCTCGGCCGTCACGACGACGGCGCCGCGTGCGCCCAGCGTCGCCACGACGGTGCGCGCGCCCTTGGCGTGGAGCCTTTGGCAGGCGGCGAGGATGTCCTGCTGCGCGCTGGCGGCCCGCAGCTTCGTGCCGGTCGCCTGCGACAGCTCGATCTCGTTCAGCACCGCAACGTCGACGACCTTCATCAAGCGGTCGGCGTGCGGTACGAATGGCGCCAGGTTCAGGATGGTGCGTGCACCGGCCGCCCGCGCGCGCTTGAGCACCGCCTCGGTCGCCGCGATTGGCGTCTCGAACTGCGCCACCCAGACCTCATGGTCGCGCGGTTCCTGGCGGACCATTTCCTTGGTGAAATGGAGGTTGGCGCCGGAGGCGACGGTGATTGCGTTGTCCTTCTGGGCGACCTGGATCAGCGCCACGCCGGTCGCCGGGCCGTCGATCTCGCGGACGCCGGAACAGTCGATGTCGTTGTCGGCGAGGAAGCCGCGCAGGCTGTTGGCGAAGGCATCGTTGCCCACCGCGCCGATCATCGCCGTCGCCACGCCGAGGCGAGCGGCCGCGACGGCCTGGTTGAGGCCCTTGCCGCCGGGCAGGAACGATACCGTGGCGCCCAGCAGCGTTTCACCCGGGACCGGCCGGCGCGCGCTCTGCACGACGACGTCCATGTTGAGGCTGCCGCAGACGACGACCCGACTCATCGGGGGCTGCTCATTTCATCCAGGGTGGCAGCGGCAGGTTCTTCTCGCGCAGGAATGCCGGATTGAACAGCTTGGACTGATAGCGTTGTCCGCCATCGGCCAGGATGGTGACGACGGTCTTGCCCGGACCGAGATCGCGGGCGAGCCGCATGGCGCCGACGATGTTGATGGCCGTCGAGCCCCCCAGCACCAGACCTTCGTGCTCGATCAGGTCGAACAGGACGGGCAGCGCCTCCTCGTCGCTGATCTGGTAGGCCATGTCGATCGGCGTGCCCTCGAGGTTGGCCGTGACGCGGCCGTTGGCGATGCCTTCGGTGATCGAGTTGCCCTCGGCCTTCAGTTCACCTTTGACGAACCAGTTGTAGAGCGCCGAGCCCATCGGATCGCTGAGCGCGATCTTGATCTCGGGGTTGCGTTCCTTCAGCGCGCGCGCCACGCCGCCCAGGGTGCCGCCGCTGCCCACCGAGCAGGTGAAGCCGTCGACCTTGCCGCTGGTCTGGTCCCAGATCTCGGGACCGGTGGTGCGGTAGTGGCCGTCGCGGTTGGCGGTGTTGTCGAACTGGTTGGCCCAGATCGCGCCATTCGGCTCGGTGGCGGCGAGCTCCTCGGCGAGCGTGCCGGAGTAGCGCACATAGTTGCCGGGATTGGCGTAGGGCACGGCCGGCACGAGCCTGAGGTCAGCCCCACACAGCCGCAACATGTCCTTCTTCTCCTGGCTTTGCGTCTCGGGCATCACGATCACCGAACGATAGCCGCGCGCATTGGCGACCAGGGCAATGCCGATGCCGGTGTTGCCGGCGGTGCCCTCGACGATCACGCCGCCTGGCTTGAGCTGGCCGCGCTTCTCGGCGTCCTCGATGATGGCGAGCGCCGCGCGATCCTTTACCGAGCCGCCGGGATTGAGGAACTCCGCCTTGCCGTAGATGTTGCAGCCCGTCGCCTTCGAGGCGGCGATCAGCTTGATCAGCGGTGTGTTGCCGATGCTATCGATGAAACCCGACCGGACGTCCATGGCTTGCTCGCTTTGCTCTGGCCCTGCGCTTCCCGGGCGGACGGTAGACAGGGAGGCGGGGCCAAGGCAACCAGACTTCCGTTGTCGGCCTTTTCTCTCCGCCGGAGACCCTACTGTCATCCTGAGCGAAGCGAAGGATCTCATGCCCGTGGCAAGCGGCGATGAGGTCCCTTCGACTACGCTCAGGGCAGGCCTTCGCTGCGCTCCAGCGCGGGGGTGACCCCCGCGCGAGACGACAGGAAAACGAACAACCATGGGTGCCAGGCTACCCCCAGCGGGCGCACACCTCGTCGCGATGCAGCGCCAGCCACTGCAGGGCGATCACGCCAATGGCGTTGCCGATCTCGTCGCGCTCCAGCATGGCACGCGCCTCGGCGAAGGACAGGACCTTGACCAGGATGTTCTCGCCTTCCGACTCCAGCCCGAAGATTCCGCCGGCGTTCGTCGTGTCGACCCTTCCCAGAAAGCACGCGCAGGTCTCGGAACAGGCCCCCGGGCTCAGCACCACGTCGTGCATCGGGATGACGTCCTTGATCTCGAGTGCGGCCTCCTCGACGGCCTCGCGTCGCACGAGCTCCTCGGGCGATTCGCCGTGCTCGATGATTCCAGCGACGATTTCCCAAGTCCAGGGATGGCGGCCGGCGACATAGGCGCCCGCCCTGAACTGGCGGATTAGCACGACCTCGTCACGCAGCGGGTCGTAGGGCAGCACGGCGGCCGCATGTCCGCGCTCGAACACCTCACGTTTCAGGGTGCCGCTCTGGCCTCCTTGATAGAGGCCATGGCGAAAGAAATAGCGGCCGACGCGAAAGTAGCCCTGGAACGCCACCTCATGCTCGACGAGTTCGACCGTTTCGTTGGGCAGGGGAGGCGTCGTCATGGCAAACTCCGCACGCAAAATGGGCCGCCCTCGGATGAGAGCGGCCCAGAATTGGCTCCGGAGGACGGATTCGAACCGCCGACCCGGCGGTTAACAGCCGCCTGCTCTACCGCTGAGCTACTCCGGATCAGGAATCGCGCCGGCGCGGTAATACCGTCGCGAAGGCGCGGTGTTTTGACAGAGCATTCCCGCCCACGCAAGACCCGTCGAATCGAGCGCATTGTGGAGGCCTGGGCCGGAATCGAACCGGCATACGCGGATTTGCAGTCCGCTGCATAGCCACTCTGCCACCAGGCCGCACGAGGAGCGCGGTGCTATACGCATGCCGCGCAACAAGGGTCAAGCCGGCCGCGACCGAGCGCCCTTTGACGCTATTGCCGGCCGCCGCTTATAAAACAACGCAATATCTTGAGGGCAGCCCATGACGGATTTCGCGCTCGCGCGCCGCAACATGATCGATGGCCAGCTCCGGCCCAACCGGGTGACCAACGCCCAGCTGCTGGCGGCGATCGGCGAACTGCCCCGGGAGCGGTTCCTGCCCGAAGCGACGCGTTCGGTCGCCTACGCCGACGACGACGTACCGCTCGGCAACGGACGTTACCTGATGGAGCCGATGGTGCTCGCCCGGCTGATCCAGACGTTGCAGCCGCGTCCTGAAGACCGCGCCATGGTCGTTGCGTCCGGCCCGGGCTACGGCGCTGCGCTATTGGCACGGTTGGTGCACTCGGTCGTCGTCGTGGAGAGCGACCCGACCTTGGTAGCGGCGGCCGAACGGACCGCGAAGGAATTGGGCATCGCCGGCATCCGGCAGACGATCGGCAAACTGGAGCAGGGCGCCCCGGAGTCGGCTCCTTACGACGTGATCCTGATCGAAGGCGCCGTTCAGGTCGTGCCTCAGGCGATCTTCGATCAATTGGCGGAGGGTGGACGGTTGACGACCGTCATTGCCGGCCCGCCCGGTGCGTCGGGCGTGGCGCAGCTCTTCATGAAGGAGGGTGGCATGGCGTCAGGGCGCCCGCTTTTCGACAGCGGCACACCGTCGCTGCCGGGCTTTGCGCCGCCGCCGCGATTCACCTTTTGATAGACCCCCTTTTGGTAGATGTAGATATGGCCGGTCAGTTCTAGTGCTACCAATGCCGTTCATACCAATGGTAGGGTACCATCTACAGACGGGGGTAATTTTAATGCGTATCCGGCCCAGCTTGAGGCTAGCGCGCGCAGCAGCGGTGTGCGCCCTCGCGATCGGGTTGGGGGCCGCTCCGAATGCCTGGTCGCAGAGCCTGATTCAGGCGCTGTCGACGACTTACAACAGCAACCCCGACCTGCTGGCCAGCCGTGCGTTGCTGCGGCAGACCGACGAAACGCTGGCTCAGGCCGTCGCCAACTGGCGGCCCAGGGTGACGCTCTCGATTGAGTATAATAAGATCGAGCAGGACTCCATTTCCGTCCGGGTTCCGCCGACTTATTTCATCCTGAACGGCCGTTTCACGACGCTTCAGATGGTCCAGCCGCTGTTCCGAGGCGGCAAGACGGTGGCCGACACCAAGGCGGCCCAAGCCAACATCCAGGCGCAGCGCGCCGCCCTCGCCGACACCGAGCAGAACGTCCTCCTGGCGGCCGTCACCTCCTATGCCGACCTGGTGCAGAACATCGCGATCGCCGACGCGCGACGCAACAACGTGCTGGTGCTCATCCAGCAGCTCGATGCCACCCGCGAACGCTTCCGCGTCGGCGAGCTCACGATCACCGACGTGTCGCAGGCCGAAGCGCGCCTCGAGGGCGCCAGGGCTGATTTGGTGCAGGCCGAAGCGCAGATCCGGATCGCCGAAGCGGCCTTCCAGCGCGCGATCGGACAGAAGCCCGGCAGGCTGGGCGAAATCCCCCTGATCGGCGGACTGCCGATCAGCGAGGACGAGGCGATCTCCTTGTCGATGGATTTCGGGCCACGCGCCGTCAGCGCCCAATATAGAATCTCCGCCGCCAGCTACGGCGTGAACAGCGCCATCGGCAACCTGCTTCCTCAGGTCAATCTTGTCGGCGTCATCCAGCAGCAGTTCGACCTGCAGGTCCCGACCGACCAGTTCTACACCTACGGCGTGCGCGTGCAGGCGACGATACCGATCTACCAGAACGGCAGCGAGTGGTCGCAGGTCCGCCAGGCCAAGGAACTGGTCGGCCAGCGACGCAACGAGCTCGACAGTGCGCGCCGCGCGCAGGCCGAGAACGTGATCCGCGCCTGGCGCCAGCTCGACTCCTCGCGCTCGCGCGTCACGTCATTCGAAGCGCAGGTCCGTGCCAACGAAGTCGCCCTAAACGGCGTGCGCCAGGAGGCCCTGGTCGGGTCGCGCACCACGCTCGACGTGTTGAATGCCGAGCAGGAACTGCTCAATTCCCAGGTCAGCCTGGTGCAGGCCCGGCATGACGTGCAGGTTGCCTATTACGGCGTCCTGGCCGGCGTCGGCCGGCTGACGGCCCGTACCTTGGCACTACCAGTCGAATATTACGACGAAGAGAGGTATTATAACGAGGTCGGTTCCAAGTGGATCGGCTGGGGTACCGGGGATTCCGGCAAGCCGCCAGTGCCGGCACCGACGACGTCGACGAGCGGCGGTTTTGGGAGCAATCGATGAGCGACCCCAGGAGCGCGAACAACGACCCATCGATGGACGACATACTGGCGTCCATCCGCAAGATCATTTCCGACGACGAGGCGCGCGCCCAGGTGAGCGGCCAGCAGGCGGCGAACCAGTCCGGCCGGCCGGCCGGCGCGCCGCCGCCGGAGGCGCAGACACGCCCCGCCGGCCGCGACGACGTGCTGATGCTCACCGACCTGATCGAAGACTCCCAACCGGGCGTTGATGACGCCTCGCCGTCGATGCCGCTGCCGCGCATCGATCCGGCGCATGCCGCCGAGATGCCGCAACCGTCTGTCGAGCCGCGGGCCGAGTCGTCGTTGGTTGGCGCCGCGGTCGTCGGCGCCGCGACCTCCGCCTTCGCCCGTCTCAACCAGGCCGTCCAGGACAGCGTGCCGCCGCCCGCCGCTCCCGATCCGGGCCCCTCTATGGGCGGCAACGGCAAGACCGTCGAGGACCTGGTCAAGGAGATGCTGCGGCCGATGCTGAAGGAGTGGCTCGACCGCAACCTGCCGCCGATGGTCGAGCGCTATGTCGAACGCGAGATCGTCCGGCTGACCCGCCGCTAACCCCAGGCACCAACCGCATTTGAACGCCACGGTGCCACCTCCGTGGCGTTTTTCGTTATAAGGCAAGAGATGCTCGACAAGACCTACGACCCCAAGGAGATCGAAGCCCGCC
>DASZJU010000266.1:0-35805 GCA_035947815.1 Reyranella sp. | reverse complement strand
CAGCGGCAGCGGCCATTCGCCGACATGGCCGCGCTGGGTGAGGTCGATCCTGCCATCCTTGACCAGGCAGATGTCGGCGCTGGTGCCGCCGATATCGACGGTAATGATGTCGGCAATGCCGCAGGCCGCCGCGACGTCGCGGGCGCCGACGACGCCGGCGGCCGGTCCCGACAGGGCGGTGAGCGCAGGGGCGCGCCGGATCGTGGCACCGCCGGCCACCCCGCCGTTCGACTGCATGAACAGAAGCGGCGCGCTCACCTTTTCCTCGACGAGGCGATCCTCGAGCCGCGAGACGTAGGTCGAGACGCCGGGCATGACCACGGCGTTGAGCACCGTCGCCAGCGAGCGCTCGTATTCCCGCACCACGGGCAGCACGTCGGTCGAGGCGGTCACCGCGACGCCGGGCAGCGCCTCGCGCAGGATCTCGGCGACCCGCCGCTCGTGGGCGGGATTGGCGAAGGAGTGCAGCAGGCAGACCGCCACCGCTTCGACGCCGAGCGCGCGGCACGCCGCCGCCGCCGTCCGCACGCTCGCCTCGTCGAGCGCTTCGACCACTGCGCCGCCGGCGCCGATCCGTTCCTTGACTTCCAGCACGCGCGAGGCCGGCACCGGCCGCGCCGGCTTCACCCAGGCATTGAAGTTCGAGCGTCGGGGAATGTCCTGCCGGCCGATGGTCAGCACATGGCGAAAGCCCAGGGTCGTCACCAGGGCAGCCTTTGCGCCCTTGCCTTCCAGGATCATGTTGGTGGCGACGGTGGTGCCGTGCAGGACGCGCTCCAGCGCCGGCGCGGCGTGGCCTGCTTCCGCCAGCGCCAGGCGCATGCCGGTCAGGAAGGCCTGGGAGGGATCGGCGGGCACACTGGGCGTCTTGGCGCGCCAGATCCGGCCGCTTTTCGCGTCATGCAGGGCGATGTCGGTGAAGGTGCCGCCGATATCGACGGCGATGGCGAGCGACGTTTCAGGCGAGGGTGTCGACATACTCATTGCGATGAAAAGCGCGGGTTGCCGGCCGGCGGGAGCGCAGCGCCGTCGTGGCGGCGAGGTCGAGCGCGCCGGCCGACACGACGACGCCATAGTGTTTGCGGGCGGCGTCGACGCTGACGAAGCCGCCCAGCACGTCCTCGAGCACTTTCTCGGCCGGGCGATCAAACGGATGGCCATAGCCGCCGCCGCCGCCGGTCGCGATCCGCAGCACGTCGCCGCGCTTGATCTTGTTGCCGTCGGAGAGCGGCGCAATGACACGTTCCTGGGCCGTGCCGGGATTGACGACGATGCGGCCCGTCCCGCCGCACATGCCGCCGGCAATGCCCCATGGCGGGTTCTTGACGCTGTCGATGCGGATGGCGAGCACGGCCTCTTCGGCCAAAACGTCGTATTCGCGTACGATGCCGCAGCCGCCGCGATATTGGCCGGCGCCGCCCGAATCCTCGACGATGCCGTAAGCGCGCAGCCGCACGGGATAGCCGATTTCAAGGAACTCGACGGGGTAGTTCTCCTGCGCCACGAAATAGACGGCGTCGATGCCGTCGGCGTAGGGCCGCGCGCCATAGCCGACGCCGATGCCATCGGACAGCAGGAACGGCTTTAGCGTGCCCTCTTCGTCGCGGAAGGTGCCGCGGATCAGGGTAATGACATAGGCCGAATGAGCGGCCGGCGCCTTGCTGCCGGCGACGTTGATGAGGCCGTTGAGGGCGGCCAGGAAGCGCATCAGCGTCAATCCCCGCATGCCGAGCGGGGCGGGAAAGCGCGGCCACAGCAGGGAGCCCTCGCGCAGGCGCACCTCATCGAGCGCCTGCGGACCGCCGGCATTGCAAACCTGGGCCGGGTCGCCGCCCAGGAAATAGAGACCGAGCGCCGTCCCGGGCACGTCGGGATTCATCAGCAGGTTCACCGGCCCCGGCGATTGGTCATCGGTCTCGGTCGCATCGAAGATGAAGCGGTCGCCGTCGGGGCCCCGTTCGCGCGTGAGCGCGAGCCGGATATGGAAGGGCCCATTGCCGTGACCGTCCGAATCGATGGCGTCGGTGAAGCGGTGGGTGCCGTAGTCGAAGGTTTCAGCGAGCTTGGCGCGCACCAGGCGGCGCGTGCGCGCCAGAAGCTGGCGCAGGGCATCGGCCAGCACGTCGGGCCCGAAGCGCTCGGCGATCTCGCCGACGCGCTTGACGCCGAGCGCCGTGCTGGCCATCAGGGCCCGCATGTCGCCGACGCTCTGCTCGGGAAAGCGCGAATTGCGATGGAAGATCTTCAGCGTCGCCTCGTTGGTGACGCCGGCATCGATCAGCTTGGTGGGCGGAACGATGATGCCTTCCTGGAAGATGTCGGTCGTCTCGGGGCTGATCGAGCCGGCGCGCAGTCCGCCGATGTCGGAGAAGTGCGCCCAGCCCATCACGAAGCCGCAACGCCGCCCGCCCTGAAAAACCGGCGCGAGCAGGACTTGGTCGTTGGAATGCGAGATCGCGCCGTGCGAGCCGTAGCAGTCGTTGTACCAGTAGAGGTCGCCCTCGCGCATGGTCTCGATCGGGAAGTCGCGAAACACCGGACCGGTGATGTCGCCGAATACCGGCACGTTGGAGCCCACCGCCATGACGCCGTCGGCATCGAACAGGGCGGTATAAAAATCCTTCTTCTCACGGATGAAGGCGGAGATCGCCGTGCGCTCGAGCAGCGCCTCCATCTCGGCCTGCGCCGCCCGGATGGCGCCGCGCACGATCTCCAGCGTCACCGCATCGCAGGCGGTGGGCCGGGTCGCCTTGGCGAGTGGGGCGGGACGTTCCTTCTCAATCGAGTGGAGCATTCGTGCGATCCTTGATGAGGAGCAGCGTCGGTACGGCAAGGCTATAGCCGATCGACGACGCGGTGAAGCGCAGCTTGGTCGGAAAGACGCTCAACCTCGGCAGCGCCGCCCGCGATGCAGCCTCGTGGGAGCAAGGGAAGAGCCGAGCGGGCAAATTGAAACGCGTGGCGGGGGTTCGCCGGTTAGTGGTTTGATCTCCCCTGTTTATCTTGACTGGCGGAATTTCGTTGCTCGATCCAGGGCTTACGCCTAACGTTGGCCGCAAGGTCCCACCGAGGATCACCGTCCCGCGCCAAAGCGGGCGAGGGCTAACAGGGAGGCAACAATGATTTCACAGGAGATCAAGCGTCGTCGGCTTGTCGGCAGCAGCCACCAGTTCAGGCTCGGCAAGCAAGGCTAGCTCCAGGCCATCCCGACCCGGATGATCGCTCGCCAGTTAAGGGCGAAGCCAGGGAAGACGCTCAACCGAGCGGCCGCGCAGTTCCCAGGCTTCTCGCACCGCTGAACGCGCCAGGCAGCACTCATTCGGTGGATGCCGCCTTCCGTTGGCCTCCAGACGCGGCGACGCAACGATCGCAAAAATCGCGCCGCAGCCGTTCCAGAATTGATTGCAGGACTCCGCGAAAAACAGGCCACTGGGAGACAAGAATGGGCGGGCAGACAAGAATCGACTCGTCCGACCGAGGCAGGGTCGAGAACGCACGCAGGAGGACATCCTCCGAGCTCACCCGTCGGGGGCTCCTCGCGCTTTCAGCGCTGGGAATTGCTGCGGCCGGGCAGCGCGCGGCACTGGCCGCGAGCCCGGACGGACAACTGACCTGGGCGGTGCACATTTCACTGGCGCCCACCTGGTTCGACCCGGCGGAGACGCCGGGGATCATCACACCCTTCATGATCCTGTACGCGCTGCACGACGCCATGGCGAAGCCGATGCCTGGCAACGCCGCCGAACCGTGCCTGGCGGATGCCTGGAAGATGGCGCCGGACGGGCTCAGTTACGAATTCACCCTGCGCGCGGGGGCAAAGTTCCACGATGGCGAGCCGGTGACCTCCGAGGACGTCAAGTTCTCCTTCGAACGCTATCGCGGGACCTCGGCGGCAACGATGAAGGAACGGGTGGCGGCGGTGGAGACGCCGGATGCGCGTACCGTGCGCTTCGTGCTGAAGAAGCCCTGGCCAGATTTCCTGACCTTCTACAGTTGCGCCACCGGAGCGGGCTGGATCGTGCCGAAGAAGTACGTCGAGAAGGTGGGAGCTGAAGGCTTCAAGAAGGCGCCGATCGGTGCGGGGCCGTACAAGTTCGTGTCCTTCACACCGGGGGTGGAGCTGGTGTTCGAGGCCTTCGAGGGCTACTGGCGCAAGATGCCCGCCGTGAAGCGGCTGATCTTCAAGGTGATCCCTGAGGAAGCGACGCGGCTGGCGGCGCTGAAGCGCGGCGAGGTCGACCTCGCTTATTCCATCCGCGGCGAGCTGGCCGAGGAAATGCGCCGGACGCCGGGGCTGACCCTGAAGCCGGTGGTGATCCAAGGCGCGTTCTGGCTCTATTTCCCCGATCAGTGGGACCCGAAATCGCCGTGGCACGACCAGCGCGTCCGCGAGGCGGCGCGGCTGGCGATCGACTACAAATCCATCTCCGAGGCGCTGACGCTCGGCTATTCGCCGATCACCAACAGCATCATTCCCGACAATTTCGAGTTCTACTGGAAGCCGCCGCCGGCGGTGTACGACCTGGCGAAGGCGAAGCTGCTGCTCGCCGATGCGGGTCACCGCAACGGCTTCGATGCCGGCGACTACTATTGCGACACGTCATACTCGAATCTCGCCGAGGCGGTGATCAACTACCTCCAGGAGGTCGGCATCCGCGTGAAGATGCGCCCCCTCGAGCGCGCCGCCTTCTTCAGCTCCTACTCCGAGAAGAAGCTTAAGAACGTCATCCAGGGCGCCTCCGGCGCGTTCGGCAACGCGGCGACGCGACTGGAGGCGTTCGCGGTCAAGGGCGGCGCCTATGCCTACGGCAACTATCCCGAGATCGACGACTTGTTTGCCCAGCAGGCAACGGAAACCGACACGGCAAAGCGCACCGCGTTGCTGGACCGCGTGCAGCAGTTCATCCATGAGCGCAGCATATACGCGCCGCTCTGGCAGTTGGCCTTCCTCAATGGCGTAGGAAAGCGCGTGGAGGAATCGGGGCTCGGCCTGATCAAGGGTCATGCCTATTCCGCTCCGTACGAGGATGTGACGCTCAAGAAGATGACCTGACGCACCGCCGCCTGCGGGCGACGGAGTCCACTCTGGAGGGTTAGGTGTAGGGAACATTCGCCATGAAGAACTACATTGTCCGCCGTGTCGGTTATTCCCTGTTGTCGCTGTTCCTGCTGTCACTGACGATCTTTCTGTTCGTGCGGGTGACCGGCGATCCGACGAGCCTTCTGGTGGAGCCGGGCGCCAGCCCGGAAGACATCGAGAACCTGCGCCGCCAGTTCGGTCTCGATCAGCCGCTGTGGGTGCAATACTGGCGCTTCATCGAGAGCTTCGTCACCGGCGACCTCGGTCTGTCCTTCTACTATCGCACGCCGGTGCTGGAGCTCTATTTCGAGCGCCTGCCCAATTCGCTGCTCCTGGCGGCGGTGGCGATGGCCTTGTCCCTGGTGATCGGCATTCCAAGCGGCGTTCTCGCCGCTGTGCGCGTCGGCGGTTTCTGGGACAACGCGGGCAAGATCTTCACCTTGCTCGGCCTGTCGCTGCCCTCGTTCTTCATCGGACTGGTGCTGATCCTTTTCTTCACCGTCTACCTCCGCTGGCTGCCGTCCTCCGGATCGGGCACCGTGTGGCACCTGCTGATGCCGGCCTTCACGCTCGGCTGGTACTTCGCCGCGGCACACATGCGCCTGACGCGTTCCTCCATGCTGGAGGTGCTCGGCTCCGAATATGTCAAGCTGGCGCGGCTCAAGGGACTCCCGGAAGCGCTGGTCATCGGCAAGCATGCCTTCAAGAACGCGCTGATCCCGGTGATCACGCTCGCTGGAATCAATCTTGTCGTGATGATCAATGTCGCGGTGGTGGTGGAGACGGTATTCGCCTGGCCCGGCATCGGCCGGCTGCTCTACGAGGGCGTCTCTTTTCGCGACTTCCCGGTCGTTCAGGCCGTGGTGGTGATCGGCGGCTGCATGATCATTGTGGTCAACCTGTTCGTCGACATCCTTTACGCGCTGATCGATCCCCGCATCCGCCTGGAGAGCTGAGGTTCATGACCGTCACCACGCCTCCCATCGTCGCCACCGCTCCGGCGCCACCCGCCGCCTTCTGGCGAACACCGGGCTTTCCGACGATTCCAGTGCTGATCCTGCTGTCGATCGCCCTGGTCGCCGTCTTTGCCGATGTGCTGGCGCCGTATGATCCGCAGGTCGGCAGCCTGGCGCTTCGCTACCGCCCACCTGCCTGGCAGGAAGGCGGCAGCATGGCCCATCTGCTGGGCACAGACCATGTCGGGCGCGATGTGCTGTCGCGGCTGATCTTCGGGGCTCGCGTGTCCATGATCGTCGGCATCACCGCCGTACTGTTCGCCGGCAGCATAGGCACCTTGCTCGGCATCGTTTCGGGCTACCTCGGCGGTTGGGCCGACCAGGTGGTCATGCGCGTGACCGACGCGTGGCTCGCCTTGCCCGCCCTGACCTTCGCCATCTTCCTCGCCGCCATCGTCGGCCCGAGCGAATTGAACATCATCGTCATCCTGGGCCTCGTCTACTGGACGCGCTACGCCCGCGTCATCCGCGGCGAGGTCCTGTCGCTGAAGCAGCGCGAGTTCGTGCGTCTCGCCATCGTCGCCGGGTGCTCCAGGCGCGTCATCATGTGGCGCCACATCCTGCCCAACGTCATCAACTCCGCCGTCGTGCTCGGCACGCTCATGCTCGGCGTGGTCATCGTCACCGAAGCCGCGCTGTCCTTCCTCGGCGTCGGCGTGCCGCCGCCCAAGCCCGCCTGGGGGCTGATGATGGCGGACGGCAAGCAAGGGCTGATGGTGGGACACTGGTGGCTCACGGTACTGCCCGGCATCTGCATCATGCTCATGGTGCTGTCGGCCAATCTGCTGGGCGACTGGCTGCGCGTGAAGCTCGACCCGCAACTGCGCCAGCTGTGAAGACCGCCATGTCGTCGGAACCGCTGCTGTCGCTCGAAAATCTCTCCACCCACTATGTCTCCCAGCAAGGCGCGCGCGTGGTGCGCGCCGTAGACGACGTGACGCTCAGCCTGCACGCGCGGGGAACTCTGGGTATCGTCGGAGAATCGGGTTCGGGCAAGAGCACGCTCGCGCTGACCATCCTGCGCCTGCTGCCGCCGGCGGCGCGCATCGTCGGCGGGCGGATGATGTTCGAGGGCGAGAACCTGCTCGACAAGTCGGATACGGAGATGCGCCGCGTGCGCGGCAAACGCATCGCCATGATCCTGCAGGACCCGATGGCCTCGCTCAATCCGCTGTTTTCCATCGGCAACCAGGTCGGCGAACCGATCCGCGTACACGAAGGCGCAAGCCGCGCCAGCGCCTGGCAACGCGCGGTGGGCTTGCTCAAGGCCGTGCGCATCGCATCGCCCGAAACCCGCGTGACGCAGTTTCCCCACGAAATGTCGGGCGGCATGCGCCAGCGCATCGTCGGCGCCATCGGCATTTCCTGCGAACCGCGCCTGCTGATCGCCGACGAGCCGACCACCAGCCTCGATCTCACCATCCAGGCGCAATACCTCAACCTGTTGCGCGACCTGCAACGCGAGCATGGATTGGCGTTGATCTTCATCACCCACAATCTCGGCATCGTCGCCAAGATGTGCGACCAGCTCGCCGTGATGTATGCTGGGCGGGTCGTGGAGCAGGGGCCGGTGTCGCGAATCTTCTCCGCGCCGGCCCATCCCTACACCAAGGCGCTGCTCGGCTCGATCCCGCGAATGACCGACAATCGCCAGCATCTCACCGCCATCGAGGGCCAGCCGCCCGATCTGTCTTCCCTGCCGCCAGGCTGCGCCTTCGCACCACGCTGCCCGATGGCAGTCGCCCGCTGCCGCGTCGAGGCGCCGCCGGAAGTCGCCATCGACGAGGGCCGCACGGCACGCTGCTGGCTTGCCGTCCCTGGTGTCGAGGCGAAGGCGACCGCGATGAGGAGCAACGTGGCATGACCGCCGTTCTGCAAGCCGCCGCGCTCAGCAAGCATTTCCCGACGCGGCGCGGCATCTTCGGCGCCGATCGCGGCGTGGTGCGCGCAGTCGACGGCATCACCTTTTCCATCGAAGGCGGCAAGACACTCGGCGTGGTGGGTGAATCGGGCTGCGGCAAGACCACTACGGCCAAGCTCGTGCTCGGGCTGGAGGTGCCCACCGGCGGCGCCATTCTCTTCGAGGGGCACGATCTGGTCGGGCTGGACGGAGCAGGCCGCCGCCACTACCGCAAATCCGTCCAGGCGGTGTTCCAGGACCCCTACGCCTCGCTCAATCCGCGCATGCGCATCAGTGCCATCATCGGCGAACCGCTGATCACGAACGAAACGAACGAGCCCGCCGAGGTCCGCCGGCGCACGCTGGAGATGCTCACCCTGGTCGGCCTGCCGGAACGCTCGGCTGATCTCTTCCCGCACGAATTCTCCGGCGGCCAGCGCCAGCGCATCGCCATTGCCCGGGCGCTGGTCCTGTCGCCTCGGTTGGTGGTGCTGGACGAGCCTGTCTCGGCGCTCGACGTCTCCATCCGCGCCCAGATCCTCAACCTGCTCGTCGACCTGCAGCGGCGGCTCGGCCTCTCCTATCTCTTCATCGCCCACGACCTCGCCGCCGTCGCCCACATGAGCCACGAGATCGTGGTCATGTACCTGGGGAAAATCGTCGAAAGCGGCGAGGCGCGCACGCTCGCCCACAGGGCGCTGCATCCCTACACGAAGGCCTTGTTCTCTGCCGCCCTGCCGAGCCATCCGGATGAGCGGCGCGAGGAAGTGGTGCTTCCAGGCGAGGTGCCGAGCCCGCTCAACCCGCCTTCCGGCTGCCACTTCCATCCGCGCTGCCCGTACGCCATGCCGCGCTGCGCGCTGGAGGTGCCAGCACTGGCCCGGGTGGAAGGCCGCATGGTCGCCTGCCATCTCTACAGCTAACTCTTCACCATCACCTCGATCAGCGTCGGTCCATCCGTCTTCGCCGATCGGCGCAACGATACGACTGCAATAAGCGGGGGTGCATACACCAAGATATTGTCTATATTTTCGACAGGCGGCGGGTGGCTCGCCTACTGCCGTTGCGTCGCGTTGATGGCGTGTGGCGTTTAGCGTCGCCGACCAATAGAATATCATGTCGTCGTTGGTACGACAGAGTCAGGGCTGCCCATGCCGACGAACACAGGTCCGGTCGAAACGCCTCCCGCCCGCACGATTGGTGATTGGCTCGAATCCATCGGGCTGGGCCGCTTTCGCGACCTGTTCGCCGCTCAGGAAATCGACGACGAGACGCTGAGCGAGATCACCGAAACCGATCTCGAAGGCTGGGGTGTGCCGTTCGGCGCGCGCAAGCGCCTGATGCGTGCGATTGCCGAGCGCGCGGATGCTGCGCGCCCGTCATCATCCCGGCCGACCGGCAACGAGGGCGTCGAGCGGCGCCAGATCACGGCGATGTTCTGCGATATGGTGGGGTCGACCGAACTCGCCGCGCTGCTCGACCCCGAGGACCTGCGTGCCGTCACCCGCAGCTATCTTGAGATCTGCCGCGTCGCCATCGAGTCGTTGGGCGGCCATGTCGCCTCTTACCACGGCGACGGCGTCCTCGCCTGCTTCGGCTGGCCGGAGGCGCATGAGGACGATCCCGAGCGCGCGGTTCACGTGGCACTGGCCATCCTCCGCGGCCTGAGGGCACCTCTGCCGCCGTCCGAGTCACCGATCCAGGTCCGCATCGGCATCGCCACCGGGCTGGTCGTGATCGGCGATCTGATCGGGCCCGGCGTCTCGCCGGAGGCGGTGATCGTGGGCGAGACGCCGAATCTCGCCGCACGGCTGCAACAGGTCGCCGAGCCTGACACCGTCGTTGTCAGCGCGGGCACCCGCCGCCGCCTCGGTCGGATGTTCGAGCTGCGCTCGCGCGAGCCCGTTGCCCTCAAGGGTTTCGCAAGCGCGGTGGCATGCTGGGAGGTGGTCGGCGAGGTGATAGTGGAAAGCCGCTTCGCCGCCGCGCACGACGACACGCTGCCCGACCCGCTCGGCCGCGAGTCGGAGCTTTCCCTGCTCACGCGGTGCTGGCAGCTCGCCCGCGGCGGCGAGGGCCAGCTGGTGCTGGTCTCTGGCCAACCCGGCATCGGCAAATCATGCCTGGCCGAGACACTGTACGCCCGGATCGCCACCGAATCGCCTGTCCGGGTGCTTTGCCAGTGCTCGCCGCACCACACCAATAGCCCGTTCTATCCCGTGCTCAGGCTAATCGAGCGTGCGGCGCGCATTTTGCCCACGGAGGAGCCGGCGGCAAAACTGCGGAAGCTGCGCGTGCTGCTGCGCGCGGGCTGGGGCCAAACCGAGATGCTGCCGCTGCTGGCCAACCTGTTGTCCATTACGGCCGAGATACCGTCCGAGCTCGCCCGCCTCGATCCTGCGATGCGCAAGCAGCGGACCCTGGCAATGTTGGCGGAGATGCTCACCGAGCTGTCGCGGCACCGACCGGTGCTGCTGCTGATCGAGGATGCGCACTGGATCGACCCTTCGACCCGCGATCTGTTCAGCCGCATCGCCGACACGCTGCACGGTAATGCCATCTTGATGCTCGTCAACCTCCGCCCGGAGAGCGACGCCGCCTGGAGCGGCCATCTACACGCGACGCGCCTGCAACTCACCGGTCTGGACCGCCGCTCCGCCCTCTCGCTGATCGAGACGACGGCGTGCGGCGCGCCAATCACGCCGGCGCTGATGGACCGCATCCTGAAAAAGTGCGACGGCGTGCCGCTGTTTATCGAGGAGTTGACCAAGGCGACTCTCGAGACCAGCGCGGGGCTCGACCTCCCCGCCACGCTGGCTTCCGCCCGGCCGCGCAATATCGATGTGCCGGCGACGCTGCACGATTCGTTGATGGCCCGCCTCGACCGACTGTCCGACGCCAAACTGGTGGCGCAGATCGGTGCGGTGATCGGCCGGGAATTCGAATACGACGTGCTGAAGACGGTGATCAGCCTCGACGCGCCGCTGCTGCATCGCGGGCTTCACCTGCTCGTGGAAGCGGAGATTCTGACGCAAAGCGGCAGCCCGCCGCAGGCGCTCTACGCCTTCAAGCATGCGCTCTTGCGGGACGCCGCCTATGCCAGTCTGCTGCGCGCGCGTCGGCAGGAACTGCACGGCCGGATCGCGGCCGTGCTCGGCGCGCGCGCGGAAACCGGCGAAATCGTGCCGGAGTTGCTCGCCTATCATTTTACGGAAGCAGCCCTGACCGACGAGGCGATCCGCTGGTGGCGCGAGGCCGGCACGCAGGCGACACGGCGCTCAGCCAATATCGAGGCGATCAGCCATTTGCAGAACGCGCTGGACCTGCTCGACGGCCTGCCGCCCGGCCCGGCGCGCGACCGGCTTGAAGCAGAGCTCCGGCTCGACCTGTCGGGCCCCGCCTTCACGGTCGGCGGCTTCACCGCCGTGGACGCCGAGGCGAACATCAATCAGGCGCTGACGCTGTGCGAGCGGATCGGAGATCCGCACCTCTCTTTCCTGGTGTTATGGGGCAAGGCGCAGTCCACCGCCAGCCGCGGAGCGATGGGCCGTGCCGTGGGCGAGGCGCGGCGGCTCGTCGAACTGGCGCAGGCTACCGGGCAGCCCAGCCTGGTTGCCTCCGCGGCGCGCAGCCTCGGCATCTTCAGCGCGATGTCGGGCGCGCTGGAGGAAGGCCGGGCCGAGCTGGCGAAGGCGGTCGCCGTGCTCTCGGCCATCCCGGCGCGCGAGACCATGACATTCTCGCACGGCCTCGATCCGCTGGTGACGGCGCGGGTCAACTACGCTCTCACGCTCCAGCAGCTCGGCCGGCTCGACGAGGCGGCGGAGGAGATGCGCATTGGCGTGCAGCAGGCGCGCGAGGCACGGCACTTCAGCACGCTCGCCTACGGTCTTAACCGCGCCGGCATCTTCGCCATGCTGTCGCATGACGACGAGGAGGTCGGCCGCCTCGGCTCGGAAGCGCTCACGGGCGCCTCCGAGCACCAGGCCGCGGCGTGGCTGCGCTTCGGGCAGATGCTGCAAGGCTGGTACGCGGCGCGGCAGGGCGACACCGAGCAGGGCCTCGATCAGATGCTGACCGCGATTCGCGGCCAGATGGCGCGCGGCAGCTACCTGCTGATGCCGCTGATGTTGACGATGCACGCCGAGCTCGCGGCCGGCGGCGGGATGCACGAGGCGGCGCTGCTTCAGCTCGACGAGGCCGAGGCGCTGATGGAAGAGCAGGCGCAGCACATCTGGCGCGCCGAGTTGCACCGGGTGCGCGCGCTGACGCTTGCCCGCAGCGGTGCGGAGTATGCGGCGATTGCGCCGCACATCGCCCAGGGCTGCGCGGTGGCACGCCAGCAGGGCGCGCTATTCGGCGAACTGCGCGTCGCGCTGGCGGGTGTCCACATCGCCGCCGAACACGGCGCCGTCGAACGCAACGCAGCCGCCGCCGTGCTCCGGCAAGTGCTGCCCCAGGTCCCGGACCGCCTCGACGCGCCCGACCTCAGTGCCGCTCGCGCGTTGCTTGCCGCTGTGCCGATCGTCGCCGCCTGACTGCTTACGCCTGCAGCACGGCGAGCGCCGCCTCCAGCGCCGAGGTCAGGGCGCCTTGGATCCAGGCCTGTTCGGCCGAGCAGTGCTCGCCCGCGAAATACACCCGCGCCTCCGGCCGCTTGGCGTCTACATACATCGTCTCTAGCTGGCCCGGCAGAAGGTAGGCGAAGGCGCCGCCTGACCAGCGGTTCTGGTGCCAGACCATCGAGGCGTGCTCGGTCACGTGGTCGGCGATCTCCGGATGGAAGCGGGCGATGCCGCGCATCACCAGCTCGGCCCGCGCCTCGGTCGGCAGGACGCCGAGCTGGTCCGCGTCGGACCCCCATGTATACGCCGCCAGCAGCGCGCCTGGCTCGTCCGGGTCCGCGCCCGGGCGTGGCGCCCCCCGCATTTGGCCGAGCGGCGCGGCGTGGATGTTGGCAAAGCGGCGCGTATGGGGCAGGTCGGCTGGCGACGCGGGCGCCGCGTGGTCCATCGGATAATAAGTCTGCCGCTGGGCGCCGTCGGAGACCGACGCGCCCGCATAGATGCCATAGCCGGTCTCCCAGAACCGGCGCCGGCAGGCAAAGCCCACCTTGGTGGAGCTGACATAGGACATCTCGCGGATCGCCCGCAGCTTGGCGTGGCCGAAATTCTCGAGCGACGCGAGTCGCAGCACGGAATAGGGGATGGTGCAGATCACGAACGGAGCGGCGAACTGCACCGGTCCGTTGGCGGTGTGGCAGTGCACGATGGTGTTCGTGGGCGAGTCGATGTGCATCCTCGTCACCTCGTGGCCGAAGCGGATCGTCCCGGGGGCGAGCTTCGCGGCCAGCCTCTCTGGCAGGCCGCTCATGCCGCCGCGCAGCGTCTGCAACTTGCCGGCGATGCCGATCAGGCTGTCGCGGATGAAGATCGACAGCGCCTTGTCCATAAGGTCGTCGAGGCAGGTGAACGCGCCAATCAGGTCGCACACCTCGGCCGAGGCAGCGCGCGCCATGAAATCGCCGATCGAGAGGCTGTCGAGATAGCGCAGGCGCGGGCTGCCCAATCCGCCCTCTACCACGATCCGCTTCTCAAGCTCGGTCATCGTCTCGATCAGGTTGGTCACCAGCCAGCCCAGGATCGCGCCGCCGGGATATTGTGGATACAGCTTCGGATCGGGGTTAGCCCCGGCGATGCCGTAGAGCGGATAGAGGCGCCGCGCGCCCTCGGCGCGGCGGCAGACCACGCCGCGGATATCGAGAAAATTCTCGTCCACCATATTGACGAAATCGATCAGCGTGCCGGTCAACCCGACCATATCGATGTAGTGACGGGTGTAGTCGTGCGAGCCCGGCACGCGCATCGCGCCCAGTTCGACATGGCTGCCGTCGCCGAAACGGTGCGTCAGGATGCGACCGCCGACGCGATGGCTGCCTTCCAGCACGCACACGCGGTGTCCGCGCCGCTGCAATTCGTAGCCCGCGGCAAGGCCGGCCATTCCGGCGCCCAGCACCAGCACCTCTCTGCGCGGCCCCCTATCGGCGGCATCCAGCGCGCCCAGCGCATCGGCCACTGCCACGTGCGGCGCGCGGGCAAGCGATGGATCGGCGTGGTTCATGGTGCCTTCATCTTTTCGAACAGGGGGAGCGACAGCGTCGGCCCTTGCCACGGATAGGCCGCGACCTGCTCGCTGGCGAGCGGCCACAGATAGTCGAGGGCTGCGTCGAAATCGGCCTGGTGCAGGAAGGCCACGATCGGCGGCACCTTGGGCTCGACCTCCGGATCCCAGACCCGTGCCGGCTGCCGGAGGTTGTATCCCATCGCCTCCATCGTCCGCATCCGCGGCGCGCCCTGATAGGCAAGCCCGAGGGCCGAGCGGAACCCGACGTCGCGCGCCGCGGTCAGGCAATACCAGCGCAGGACGGAGTTGAGTCCGCGCCCGGTGCGGCCCGGCGCCGTCGCCGCACGCCCCATAACCACAGCCGGGAAGCATGCGGCTGCCATCTCCACCGAAGCACCGATCATCGCCTCGGCGTGGGCGGCGGAGCCGGCCGCCCTGCATTGGATCGTCGCCACCAGCCGCCCCGCGTCGTCCCAGCCGCCGAGCACGATGCAGGACGGATCGTGTGCCTCCCAGGCCAGCAGATCGGGACGCAGCAGCCGGAATTCGGGAGCGGCGCTGTATGTCTCGAGCCGCAGGCCGTTGACCGCTTCCTGATCCGCCGGGCCGGCCAGGCCGACGCAGTTTCGCCGCATCAGCTCACCGTCCCCGGGGCCTCGCGCCGCGCATCCTCGTCCAGCAGCGCGATATCGAGCGCCGCGCACACCGCGTCGAATGGGTTGAACCAGGTGTGGCCGCTCCTTGTGCCCCCGAACAGCAGCCCCACCGCGCGGTTTTCCTCGTCCACCAGCAGCGAGCCGGAATCGCCGTAGGCGCAGTCTATCTGCGCCACGATCTGGTTGACGAAGAGCGCCGGCGTCTGTCCGAAACCGAGCGGTGCGTAGTTCGGCCGGACCGAGGCGCCGACCACGGTCACGATGCCGCTGGTTAGCCCCGTCGCCCGTCCCACCTTGCGCACGCGCGCGCCGAGCGCGATCGCGGGCGCGACCGCGGTGATCGCGCCGATCCCGTCCACCCACGACCGCGCCTGGCCCGGCGCACAGGTTGCTATCGCCGCGTCGGTCATGTTGCGCTCCACGCCGCCGAACGCCACCGGCGTCCAGCCCAGCACCCCGCCGATGATCGACAACGGCAGCACACCGCCATCGGCAGGCGCGGGTTGCAGCACCTCGTCGCCCAGGCGCGCGGCGTTGAGCTGCGACAGCACGTGGTTGCAGCTCAGGATGCAGTGCGCGCCGCTCGACCGGTGGCGCATGCCGAGCGCGATGGTGCCGACCGGGAACGCGTGATGCGCAACGCTCGCTCCGCCCACGGCCGGCCGCCGCGGCACCCGCAGCCTCGCCGCCGCCATCGTCGTGTCCAAGCGCGGCGCGTGCAGTGGCGGGATGTCCGGTGGCAACATCTCCTCGACGTCCACGGCGGCCTCGCCTTGAGGCGCCTCCAGCGTGGCCGGCATCACGGCGCTGGCTGGCAGGTCCGCCTTCTCGCGCTTGTGCGCCACAAACACCTTCACCACCACTTCGTCGGTCAGGCGGCCGCCGCGCCTGCGCAGGCCGAGCCCGACTCCGGTGACCCCCGGCCGATTGAGCAGCGCCGCGTGGTGATGGCGATAGGCCGCTTCCTTGCGTCCGTTCCGTTTCTGGTCATCCGCCATGCTGCTAACGGCGCCTCCGTTCACAACCGCCGTCCGGCGGCGATCACCATCGTCAGATGACCGGCGAAGTCCGGCTCGGCCAGCCGCGCCGCGGCCGCCGCACGCCAGCGCGCCAGCTCCGTCTCATCCAGCGCCCTCGACTCGCCCGCGTCCTGCGCCGTGCCTGACAGCAGCTCGAACGCTCCCGCGGCGGTGAGCGGCACGGCGACCGCCTCGGTCACGACGAAGCCCAACCCCTGCGCGCGCAACAGCCGGCCCAGCGTGCGCCCCGAAAACGGATTGCGGAACCGTGTCAGGTGCAGCGCCTGCAGCCGCCGCTCGAGCTCGGTCTCGCCGGTCTCCACCGAAAAGCTCGCCCAGTCGCTGTCCACGAAGCAGATCGCCCCGCCGCTGCGTGTCACGCGCGCCGCCTCGGCCACCGCCGCAACCGCTTGCTCGGGGTCGAGGTGCTGCAGCACCCGCTCGCAATAACAGGCGTCGAATGAGCCGGACGGAAACGGCAGCGCGGTCGCGTCGCCCTGCTGATGCCGTGCCCAGCCGGCGATGCCCGTCGCGCGCGCCGCGGCGTCGGCGCTCTTCACCATCTCCGGATCGGCATCGACGCCGATCACCGAGCCGAACATCCCGACCAGTGACGCAAGCCCAAGCGTCGCTGTGCCGGGGCCGCAGCCGATGTCGAGCACGCGCGCTCCCGGCAACAGCCCCAGGAGCTGCCAAGCCCGCGCGCGCACCGCCATCACCCCGGGCGACGCGGCGGCGCGCCGCAGATAATCCTCGCCGACCGGCCCGATCTTGCTCATGCGCCCTCCAGCGCCATCGGCGCATCCGGAAACGGCATCGGGATCGGCAACGGTCCCCAGCCGAGCGTCCAGGCCGGCAGCAGTACCGGTCCGAGATCGAACAGCTCGGGCGCCGCGCCGGACGCGCCGGCGCGGGCCAGCAAGAGCCGCTGCGTTCCAAGCGGTGGGCCGATCACCATCACGCCGCGCTGCGCGCCGGCCAGCAGCGCCGGGCTGAATGCCGGCTGCGGCGCGCCGATCAGGACCGCATCGAACTCGCCGTCGATCGTGCCACGCTGGATATTGGCGAGCGCGGCCGCTTCCAGCACGCCGTCAGTGCGGTCGATCGTGTCGACCGTGACGGCTTCGCGGGCGAGCAGCGCGAGCAGCACGGTCAGGTAGCCGCAACCCGTGCCGATCTCCAACACGCGCTCGTCCGGCTGGGGGTCGAGCGCGCTCAGGATGCGCGCTGTCACCGCCGGGCCGGGCAGCACCGCGCCGCTGGGCAGCCAGTTGCCGCTCGCGACATAGGCGGTGCGGCTGAGAACGGCGGGAACGAAGGCGTGCCGCGGCACCGCGGCGATCGCCTCGACGATGCGGGCTGGAATCCCGGCGATCTCGACCTGCCGCCGCAGCGCCGCGCGAGCCTGCGGCTGGTCGACCAGCTCGAGTCGCGCCAGCAGTCCGTCGAACGCGCTCACGCCTTTGACTCCAGGCCACACGCATAAGCCGCGTCGAAACCTTGCAGCGCTGCCGCGATGCCGGCCGGATCGCCATCCAGCGCCACGAAGGCGAGCGTCAGCACCACCGAGCGGGCGCGC
This sequence comes from Reyranella sp., assembly GCA_035947815.1. Lineage (GTDB taxonomy): Bacteria > Pseudomonadota > Alphaproteobacteria > Reyranellales > Reyranellaceae > Reyranella. The sequence continues at coordinate 18,432 of DASZJU010000266.1, read as the reverse complement.
GCGACCTCGATCGCGTGAAACGCGGCGTAGTTGTCTGCCAGCATGTCGTAGTCGGCCCACGTCAGGAACAGCGTGTCCGCCTGTGCCTGGTCGAAGCGTTCCACGAAGATGGCGGTTTCCAGATCGGCAAATTCGGCCAGCAGGGAGACGTTATTCTCGGATAGCGAGTGCAGCGACCCCGGCGTCGTGCGCGCAACGCCCGGATGATGATAGTCGTGCAGAAAGCACAGCCGGCGGAAGGTCGCGAGCTGCTTGCCGAGACAGTCGGCGAACCACGCCGCGTAGAAGCGATTGTCGGGTCGCTCGGTTTCCGGGTCGCGCCCCAGCTCGACCGCCAGGCGGGCGCGTGCCAGCCGGAGCAGCATCGGCGCGTACAGCCGCACGAGCGCGAGCCGGCGCGCGCGCGCCTCGCCGAGCCCCGCATCGGGCGGCGGCATCAGCGCGTGCACCGCCAGCTGTCCGAGCGCGGCGCTCTGCGCGTAGGCCTCGAGCCCCGCCAGGGTTTGCTGCTCCTGCCATGCCGCCAGCGGATCGGCCGCGCGCCGCGCGCCCGGCGCGTCCCAGAACGGATGCAGCATCAGCGCGTGCGCCGCCGGCGTGTACTGCTGGCTGTGCAAGAAATGCCCAACCGGATCGAGTTGCTTTACGCGCAGCATGCAACGGAAGCCCCGCACCACGATGGCAGCTTCGATCTCGGGCGCGTGCGGCACCCGGATCACGCAGCCGGGCAGGCCGATCACGGCGACGACCTGCCCCGCCCGACAGCCCGCCGCCTCCAGGCGTGCGGCACAGTCGCGCCGATGCAGCCCGCGATCCCGCCCGGCCATGCCGTCGATCAGGCGCCCGACATTCGCGTAACCGCCCGAGGCATAGGGCGTGACTCCGGCGCCGAGTGCCGAAAAATCCACCAACTCCGGCCGGCTGCGCAGCGTCAGGCGATCGACCAGCACGCTCCGGCCAACCCCCGGCTCGACGAGCCGCATCCCGAGCGGATCGCGCGCCGCCGGATCGATCGTCCGACCGAGCCAGTGCAGCAGCCCCGGCTCGCCCGTCGGATGCCCGGCGATCGCCGGGCCTTCCAGCTCCGCTGCGAGATGCGCGAAATACGCCTTTTCGTGCGCCTTCGTCGCCACCTGCACCGGTCCCTCCGCCGGGCAGGGCAGCAGCGCCGCCAGAGGATGCGGCGGTAGCGGATCGGGCGTCCCCTCGGCTTTGTCGAGCCTGCTGCGCAGGAGGGCAGGCGCCAAGGCGCCCGGCATCGGCAGCAGGATCGGCGGAGGCGGCGCGATGCGCTCGCGCGCGAGCGCCCGCCAGGCCGTGAACAGGTCGGCATCGACCGGCGCGCCGCTGCCGGCGCGGAAGCCGAACGCCGCGCCGTTCACCGCGAGCACGAGTCGCGACGGATCGGCCAGCGCCGAGCGATCGCTGCCCGGTGGCACGCGGCAAAGCGCCTCGCCGATCAGCCGCAGGCGCGCCGCGTCGCCGTCGTTGTTGCCAAGCGCCTGCGCTGCAAACGGCGCGAGCGTCACCAGGCCTGCGAGCGGCGGCTCGACATCTCCGATCGCCGGCCGGTCCGCGCTGCAGCCCAGCACCGCGTCGGGATAAAGGAGTCCAAGCCGCGTCGCGGCCCACAAGCCATGCGGCTCCAGCCAGTCGATTGCCGCGATCAGTTCGGGCAGCAACCGTGTCGGCCGCGTCAGCGGACGTGGCGCCGCGCCCGCGGCGAAGGCGAGCCCCGCCATTGCCGTCGCGCCGTCGAGCTGCCAGCTGAGAGAGCGCCAGGGAATGGCGAGAACGTCGAAGCCGTCCTTATCGGCATCCACGCAGGCCTTCTCGGCGCTCGCATCGAGCCCTTCGCCGGCGCTCAGCAGCAGCAACTGCGGTCGATGCAGCGGCGCCAGCGTGTCGGTGCGCGCGAACATCATGCCACCCTCGCCGCGCTCGTCGCGTCACGATCGCCGCTGACGCGGCCGGTGAACATCGCGCCGTCCGCCCGCAACGCGAGCAGGCTGCCATCCCGCCGGCCGAGCAGCCGAACCGCAACGCTCGCCTGCGCGCCGTGCCAGACCGCGTTCGGCGCGTCGAGCCGCCAGATGCGCCCGGCGCCGCGGCTCGCCGCCCAGACGGTGCCGGCCTCGTCCACAGCCAAGTCGGCGATGTTATCGCCGATGCGCCGCCACGCCGTCCCCGCCAGGCGCAGCCCCGCACCGTCTGCACTCACCGCCAGCAGCACACCGGCCGCGTCGATCTTGAGTCGCCTCGCGACGATGCCGCTGTCGGCGAACTCGCTGCCGGTCCAGCGCTGCACCGCGCCCTTGTCGTCCTCGGTGCGCGCCACGATCCACAACGCGCCGTTGGCCGCCACCGCGATCGCGGCGGCGCGGCCGGGATGCACGCGCCAGCCCGACCCGTCGAAGAATCGGATGACGCCCTCGGCGTTGGTTAGCCAAGGATTGCCGTCGCGTCCCACCGCCAGGGCGCAGCCGAACGCACCCAGCACCGCCGTCCAGCCGAAGGGCGTGGCGCGAAACAGCTGTCGCTGGCCGGCGGTCTCGACCGTTCCGAGTGCCCAGAGCGTGCCGTCGCGTCCCTCCGCGACCTCCCGCGCCAAGCCAGGCAGCCAGGTCCAGTCGAGTGCCACTTCCGTCGCGGCGCGGGGGCCGGGACCCTGGTCGGCGTCGCACAGCATCGCGTCGAGCAGCGCCGCGCCGTTCGGCGTGCCAAGGCCGGTGCAGGCGTCCCAGCCGAGCCGCGCGAAGTAGCCGCCGACACGCCCCGTCGTCTCGTTGCCGCCCATCGCCGGAACATTGAACAACCCGGGCTGCACCAGCCGATAGAGCGTGGGCGCCACCAGCCCCAGCGGCGCGTCGCCGGTCTCGGCCATCGCCTGGCCGATGCGCGCAAGCAGCGCGGCCCACAGTGCCACCGAGAGCGCGGTGCCGCCGCACGCCAACCAACTGCCGCCGATTAGGCATAACAGACCGGGTTGGCGCGCGGCGTGCGCGGCCACGTCCGGCACCCCGCGCCCCGGCCGGCCGGTCCGCACCGACAAGGGCGGTCGGCTGGCGGTCTGCCACGGCGGAACGCCCGCCAGCGCGCTCACCCCGCCGCCACCCGCTGCGCCCTCCGGCCCTTCGTTCCACACCCGCTCGCACCAGCCCGCCGGGCCGGGGGCGAGCGCGGTTCCGCCGCAGGCGAGCGCGTACGGGCTCGCCGCTGGCAGCACAACGGCGGCGAGGTCGCTGTCCCGCTCGAGCGCCGCGCCGCTGTCGCCCGTGGCGGCGCAGACCGTGATGCCGAGCGCGGCCGCGTCTCGCAGGATGCCGTCGATCGCGCGCGCCGTCGGCCCGGTCCAGCTTTCCTCGGCCGCGCCCCAGCCCAGGCAAATGATATGCGGCGCCTCCGCCGCATGCACTGCCGCGAGCAGCGCCTCGATGCAGCCACGCTCCGAAGCCGCGGTCAGGTAGGCGGTGAGCCGCGCCCCAGGGGCCAGCGCGCCCAGTACCTGCAGCATCGCGGTAAGCCCGGCATGATCGTTGTCCGCCACCGCATCGGGTGCGCCCGGTTCGCAAACCCGGACCACCTCGACACGCGGCGCCGCGCCGCGCATGGCGTCGGCGTATGCCTTCAGATCGTCCTCGGCCACCCCGTCTGCGAAGCCGATCACCGCGACACGCTGCCCGCTACCGTCGCGATCTGGCGGAAAGTTGTAGGCCGTCGCGAGCATCGCGGGCGTCAGCGCCAGCGCCTGCGGGGCCGCGCGCCCGCGCAGGAAGCAGGTGTGCGCTACCCGTGCGTCCTCGAACCCGACCACCGCTTGCACAACCGGGGCGAGTGCGGGAGGCAGGATGATCGGTTCGGCGTAGCTGCGGCAGGTCTCGCCCGCGCGCTCGAAGACGCCGAACCGCACGCCGAAGGCTTGGGTGAACGCAGCCGGGCTGGCGCGCAGCACTATCGCGCGCCGTCCCGCCTCGGCGCTGGCGACCGCGAGCCCCGCCGCTGTCGCGAACCCAGCCACCGTCGTCATGTCTGCCTCGGACGCACCGTGCAGCATCGCGTATTGGCTCGCATCAAGCAGCAGCGGCGCAACATCCTCCGCCGCGGCCGCGTGCGGCAGGCGGCGCGCGCGCAGCCTGAGTGTCACCTCGATGGGCGCTTGCTCGGGCAGATCGCCGACGCGGCGTGCGTCCCTCGCGAAAATCGCGTCCGATCCGGTCAGCACCGTCGGCGTGGTCATGTGTCGCCCACTCCCCCCATGGTAGTAGTATGCTACCGTAATGGCGTCCGTCCACAGAGGAAACATGTCATGCCCCCCACGCTGATCCCGCAAGACGCCTGGCCGAAGCTGGAGGCGGAGGCGGTGGCGCTCCTGCAGGAGCTCGTGCGCATCCCTTCGATCGATCCCGTCAACGCGACGACCGATGATCCCAAGACCGGCGAGAGCGTGGTCGACGAGTTGATCCAGAAGAAACTGGCGGCGGACGGCATCAAATCGGAAATCCTCGCCAAGGAGAAAAGACGCAGCAACATCATCGCCCGGCTGACCGGCAACGGCAGCGCCAGGCCGGTGCTGCTGCTCGGCCATCTCGACACCGCTGAGGTCGCGAACGACTGGAAGCCGGGGATCGATCCGTTCGGCGCGCAGATTATCGACGGACGCATGTACGGTCGTGGCACCGCCGACATGAAGGGCATCGTGGCTATCCACATCATGACGCTGCTCGCGATCAAACGCCTCGACATCAAGCTGAAGCGCGACGTGATCCTGGCCGGCGTGGCGGGCGAGGAGACGGGCAGCCACGTCGGCGTGCGCTGGCTGATCTCCGATCACTGGGACAAGATCGACGCCGAGTTCGCGCTGAACGAGGGGTTTACCGGCGGTCCGCAACTGGGTCGCGATCATAAGACGGTGATCTGGGTGGGGCTTGAAGCTACCGAGAAACGGATCATGGAAGCGGTGATCGTCGCCACCGGCCACGCAGGCCACGCCTCCAGCGAGCAGCCGGACAATTCGATCTACCGCCTCGCCGCCGCGCTGCACAAACTGCAAGCTCATCCGCGTCCGCTGGTGCTGAACCCGGTTTCGGCCGCCTTCGCCAAAACGATCAAGGCATACTTCGGCCAAGACCTGCTCAGCGATCCCTCGCCCTACACCCGCGCGATGTTCCACGATGCAGTGGTCCCGACGCTGTTGCTGGGCGGCAGCGACGCGATCGTGCTGCCGGAAGCGGCGCGCGCCACGCTGATCTGCCGCCTGCTGCCGACCACCGATACCGGCGAGTTCCAGCAATGGCTGGAAACCGTGGTCGCAGCCCCTGGTGTTCGCGTCGAATTCCCGATCGTGCCGGACCCGGGCGCGCCGCCCGCCGCGCCGAATACCGCCCTCGTCGCGGCCTACACCAACGCCGTGCGGCGCCATTTCGGCGACGTTCCGGTGCTGCTGACTCAGGGCGTCGGCACCGACGACAATTTCTATCTGCGCCAGAAAGGCGTGCAGGCCTACGGCATCCACCCGATCGTTGATCCGCAGCCGGAGAACATGCATGGGCCAAACGAATCGATCCCGATTGATGCGTTCAAGCAAGGCATGCGCTTGATCATGGAGACGGTGTTGGAGCTCGCGACCTGATGCGACGGCCTTCGCGGCGGCGTGCGCGGCCAGCAGGACTCAACTCTTCACCATGACCTCGATCAGCGTCGGTCCGTCCTTCGTCGCCAGCGACCTGGCCAGAGCCGCGTCAAAGCCGGCAACCGTGTCGACTCGCTCGGCCGGCACGCCGAAGCCCTTCGCCAGCACGGTGGCGTCGATCGGCGGATCCTTGAAATCCATGCCGATCGGCGTGTCGTTGCCGTGGAACAGTTTTAGGCGGGTCTTGAGGATCTGGTAGCCGCCGTTGTTGCAGATCAGGAACGTCATCGGCAGTTTCTGGTTGGCCGCGGTCCACAACGCCTGGATGGAGTACATGGCGCTGCCGTCGCCGATCAGCGCCACAACGCGCCGCTGCGGCAGGGCGATCTGCACGCCGACCGCCGCGGCGATGCCCCAGCCGATGCCGCCGCTCACATTGCCGAAGAAGCTGTTGCGGTCGCGGAACGGGAAGTAATTCATCAGGCTGCCCGCGCTGGTGAGACCCTCGTCGACGATGATGGCGTCCCGGGGCAGGCTTTCCGACAGCCGCATCATCAGCCATTCGGCCGGCAGCGGCTTTTCCGCCGGCGGCGTGGCGAGCTTGGCCTTGCGGTTGGCGCGCTGCGCCGTCCAGTTGCGCGGCGCGATCTCGGCGAGCGCGGCTTTGGCGCGTTCGGCGAGCGACGGACCGCCCAGCTTCCTCAAGAGCGGGACCAGCGCCTTCAGGGTCTCCTTCACGTCGGCGCGCAGCGCAATCTCGGCCGGGAAGTTCTTGCCCATCTCCCAGTCGCGCAGGCCGACCATGACGACTTTCGTCGTGTCCGGCAGCGGTTCGACTTCGCTCAGCACCGACATCTTGAGCACATCGGAGCCGACGCAGAACATCAGGTCGTAGTCGGAGAGCACGCGGCGCACGTATTTTTGATCGCGGTTGAGCGAGCCGATGAAGGCGGCGTGCTCAGACGGGAAGTGTGCGCCATGCACCACCGTCTGCTGCAGCACCGGCGCGCCCAGCGTCTCGGCCAGCGCGGCCGCCTCGGCGAAGGCGTCCGACGTGGCGATCTCGTGGCCGGCCAGGATGACGGGCTTTTTAGCCGCGAGGAGGCGCTTGGCGAGCTGCTCCAGGGCGGCGTCGGAGGGACGCACCGCCGTGTCGACACGCGTGGAGTGGCCGAGATCGAGCGCCGCCTCGTTGTTCAAGATGTCGCCGGGCAGCGAGATGAACACCGGGCCGGTCGGCGCCGTGGTCGCCACCTTGGCGGCACGGCGCAGGATGCGCGGCAGGTCTTCGATGCGGTTCACTTCCGTCGCCCATTTCACCACCGGCGTGGCGATCGGGATCAGCGGCGCGTAAAGCAGCGGTTCGGTGAGGCCGTGGCCCTGTTCCTGCTGGCCGGCCGTCACGATCATCGGCGTGCCGGACATGAAAGAGGTGTAGATCGAGCCGATGGCGTTGCCGAGGCCCGGCGCCACGTGGACGTTGCACGAGACGAGCTTGCCCGAGGCGCGGGCGTAGCCGTCGGCCATGGCGATCACGATCGCCTCCTGCAGCGCCAGCACATAGCCCATCTCCGGCGCGGAGGAGAGCGCGTGCATGATCGGCAGCTCGGTCGTGCCGGGATTGCCGAACATCTTGGTGACGCCTTCGTCGCTCAGCACGCGGAGAAAGGCGTCGCGGCCGGTGATGGTGTTGGATACGCGCGCGTCGGGCATCGGTTCTTCCTCCCAGGAAAGGGCAGGGTAGCGTGCCCGGCCGTCGCGTGAAATGATCCGATTCGGGGCCTTCGGAAAGGCACGCCGCGATGCGAAAGGAAGAATGACCGACCCTTTAGACAAGGTTGCGCGGCTGGCCTGCTGGCGTGGACCCGTCGAGCTCAGTCAGCTGAAAGGCGGCCTCACCAACATTTCATTCGTGGCGAGCTGTTGCGGCGAAAAGTTCGTCGTGCGCTGCGGGGTCGACATTCCGGTCCATCACGTCTTCCGCGACCGCGAGCGCGCGACCTCCTTGGCGGCCTTCGAAGCCGGTCTCTCGCCGGAAATCATCCATGTCGAGCCCGGCATCATGGTGCTGCGCTTCATCGACGGCCGCACGCTGAGCGAGGACGATCTTCGCGCCAACATGGGCCGCATCGTGCCGATCGTCAGGGACTGCCACGCCAGGGTCGGCCGACAGCTGCGCGGGCCTGCCAACGCCTTCTGGGTGTTCCACGTTATTCGCGACTATGTGGCCGTGCTCGATGCCGACCGGCGTTATCTCGACGTCGCCGACCGACTCGAGCGGGCCCAGGTGCCATTGCCGATCGTGTTCGGCCATCACGATCTGCTGCCCGGCAACTTCATCGACGACGGCCGGAAGATCTGGCTGATCGACTGGGAGTACGGCGGCTTCGGGACAGCGATGTTCGATATCGCCAACCTGTCGTCCAACGGCGGCTTCAGCAAGGCCGAGGACGCGGCTTTGCTCGATGCCTATTTTGAGGGCACGGTCGATGACGGTTTGCGCCGGGCTTTCGATGCCATGAAGGCGGCGAGCGCGCTGCGCGAAGCGCTGTGGGCGATGGTCTCGGACGTCCACCTCAAGACGCCCGGCGTCGACTACAAGGCGCACGCCCGCGATTATCTCGCGCGATTCGAGCGACTTATGCCCTGACAAGCGATCGGATGGCGGCCCGGCTCTTGCATGGCGTCCGACAGGTTGGGAGTCCATGCCATGAACCGTCGTCTATCTGTTGCGTTGCTGCTGGCCGCCTCGGCCTTCTCGCTGTCGCCGGCCTCGGCGCAGGAGAAGGTGCTGCGCATCGCCATGACGGCGTCGGACATCCCGACCACGACCGGCATGCCCAACAACGGCTTCGAGGGCATGCGCTTCCTGGGCTTCCCGATCTTCGAGGGGCTGATCCTGTTCGATCTCACCAAGAGCGACCAGCTCGCCACCTTGCGGCCGGGCCTCGCGGAGAAATGGGAGCAGGCGGCTGACGACAAGAAGACCTGGATTTTCCATCTGCGCAAAGGTGTGAAGTTCCACGACGGCGCCGATTTCAACGCCGATGCCGTGATCTGGAATCTCGAGCGCATCTTCAACAAGGACAGCCCGCAATTCGAACCCGGCGCCGTCGGCATCATGCGCTCGCGGGTGCCGATCCTCGCCAGCTACAAGAAGATCGACGACTTCACCCTCTCCATGACCACGACCCAGGTAGCGTCCTACTTCCCGTGGATGGTGCCCTACATCCTGACAGCCTCGCCGGCTTCCTGGGAGAAGGCCGGGCACGACTGGGCCAAGGTGGCGATGCTGCCGGCGGCCGGCACCGGACCGTTCCGCATCACCGGCGTCGTGCCGCGCCAGTCGGTGACCCTGGCGCGCAACGACGCCTACTGGGATCCCGTCAAGAAGGCCAAGGTCGACCAGATCGTGCTGCTGCCGATCCCGGAGGCCAACACGCGGCTGGCTGCACTGCGCTCGGGCCGCGTCGACTGGATCGAGGTGCCGCCGCCCGACGGCATTCCGTCGCTGAAGCAGGCGGGTTTCGTCATCTCGACGGGCTCCTACCCGCATGTCTGGCCGTGGTTCTACAACATGTCCGCCAAGAACAGCCCCGTCGCTGACGTCCGCGTGCGCCAGGCGCTGAACTACTGCATCGACCGCAACGCCATCGTCATGCTGCTGAACGGCACGGCCGAGCCGTCGGTCGGCTGGCTGAAGCCCGACGACCCGGCGTTCGGCAAGCCCGAGAACCGCTACACGTTCGATCCCGCCAAGGGCAAGAAGCTGCTGGCCGAGGCGGGCTACACCGACAAGAAGCCGCTCTCCTTCAAGGTCATGATCTCGACCTCGGGCTCCGGCCAGATGCTGCCGCTGCCCATGAACGAGGCCCTGCAGGAGAACCTGAAGCAGGCCTGCGGCGTCGACGTGCAGGTCGAGGCGGTGGAATGGCAGGTGCTGCTGACCGTCGCCCGGGCCGTGCCCGACGACCCGTCGCTGAAAGGCGCCATGGCGCTCAATGTCAGCTCACCGTCGAGCGACGTCGGCATGATGTTCCGCTACTTCGCGATCGCCAACTCCTCGCCCACCGGCTCGAATTGGGAGCAGTGGAAGGACGACAAGTTCGAGGAGGCGATGAAGACGCTATCCGAGGCGACCGACGAGGCGACCATCCAGAAATACTTCGCGATGGCGCATGAACGCCTGGTCGACAATCCGCCGTGGCTCTACATCGTGCACGACCTCAACCCGCGCGCCTTCAGCAAAAACGTCAAGGGCTTCGTGTCGCCGCAGTCCTGGTTCGTCGACCTGACGCTGGTCAGCCTGCAGTAACCGGCGCTATCCTGCCAGGAAAGGCATTCTTGGGAGGATGCGCCATGGACGGATCCCCGACGACGACCGCCGTCGACTACGGCCCCGAAGAAGCGGCGATGCAGGCCTATCTGCGCGACGGCGAGCGGCGCGCGGCAGAGCTCGGCAACCGCGGGCCGATCCGTTTCATGCCGGCGGGTGAGCTGCATCCCGAGATCGTCGAGGCCTATTGGCGTTGCGGCTTCTACATCTTCGAGGGTGTGCTCAAGGCCGATGAGCTGGCCGACATCGAGCGCGACTTGCACGACATTCTGGACCGCCTGCCGGCCGAGCGCGGCGCGCCGCTCGACGCCAAGGGCCGTTCGGCGTTGGGCGCGGACAGCACGGCGCCGAACCTTTTATGGTCGAAGCCGCTGGGCGACCCGTTCGGCGGCACCAAGCTCGCCAACGGCCGCCATCCGGTGAAGATGTTCGAGCCGCAGGCGGCAGCCGATGCGCCGAAGGAAGTCGTCTATCTCATCCTGGGCTCGCTGCAGTTCTCCGAGGCTGCGCTCCGGGTCTACGGCCATCCTGAGCTTCTCGCCGTCGCCGCGGCGATCAACGGTCCGGATTTCACGCCGTTCAACGAGGCGCTGTTCATCAAGGAGCCGGGCCGCGGCGCCTCGGTGGCGTGGCACCAGGACGGCACGACCCACTGGGACAGTCCGCAGTGGGACCAGGGCGTGCATGGCTTCAACTTCATGGCCCAGCTCTATGGCTGCACGGCAGCCAACGGCGTGTGGGTCGTGCCGGGCTCGCACAAGCTCGGCAAGATCGACATCGCCTCGCTGGTGGCCAAGGCCGGCAGCGAGCGGCTGACCGACGCGGTGCCGATGATCTGCCAGCCGGGCGATGTCGCCATCACCAACCGCCAGGCACTGCACGGCTCCTTCGCCAACACCAGCCGCGACTGGCGGGTGACGGTGAATTTCGGCTTCCATCGCCGCAAGTCGGTGCTGGGCGTGCAGGGCGGCGGCGTGCACAACGCGGCCGCGATCTACGACGCCGATCGCATCCGCGAGCGGGCGCGGCTGATCGGCTACGGCATCGACGCCCGCCGGCAACGGTTCCCCGACGAGAAGCCCTACGTCTACAAGCCGCACGTCGACGAGGGACTGACTTACCGATGGGACGCCAAGGCCAAGGCCGGCATCAAGGACTACAACCTCCTCGATCTCAGCATCTGATCTCACGGACCGCGGGGCTCCGGCCCGCGCAAAAGCTCCGGCTCCCGATTGTACTTCGTGTATCAGTCACGCTGGGAGCGGCAACGCCGCGCGTGAGAGTGGCTTTCGATGACAGGACGCAAAGTATAGTGCAGAATGGACAGGAGTAACGAGAAGCACGCGCTCCTGCATAGGATACGTTCTGAGGTGCGTTTCAGCCGTCGACCTTGCTACCTGCTTCCGGGTCCGACCGATCAAGGTAGCCACGCATCCGAGAGCAGGCGTGTTCGTCGCCGCCGTGACCGGCAAGAGTTACCACGCCCGATCTGGGCGCTGCTGCTCCTGTCGCTCGTCGTCGTGGCAGGATGTGAAAGCATAGGGCCGGGCTCGGTGACCCGGGATCGATTCGACTACAGCGAATCTGTGGGCGAGTCGTGGAAGACTCAGCTGCTGCTGAATCTCGTGAAGATGCGCTACGGCGACATCCCCGTTTTCATGGACGTCGGCCAGGTCGTCGCCGGCTACTCGCTCCAGCGGACTCTCTCCGGCACCGCGGCTGTCAATACATTCAACCAGGGGCCGCCGCTGAATGCCGTCACCAGCACCCTGGGAGGGACGGCCGGGGTCATATACAACGACAGCCCTACCATCACGTATACGCCGATGGCGGGCGAGCGTTTTGCACGCTCGATGATGGCGAATATTCCTCCGTCATCCGTCATGAACGTGCTCCAGGCCGGGTTCCCGGTCGACGTGGTGTTGCGGCTGGCCGTGCAATCGATCAACGGCATCGACAATCGCCGTGTGGCGGGCGGCATTTCGCACGAACATGTTCGGCCGGCGAATCCTGAGTTCTACCTGCTGCTGGAGCAGCTTGGCCGTATCCAGAATTCCGGCGACATCGGCGTACGAGTGGGCCCTAAGGGAGATACGCTGACCTTGGTGTTCCGTCGCAGCCACTCCGCGGCCGTCAGACAGGCCGTCCGCAACGTCACGAACCTTCTAGGCCTGGACCCCAACGCGACGGAGTTCCGGCTTGTGTATGGCGCTGTGCCCAGCGACAACAAGGAGATCGCGCTCATAACCCGGTCGATCTTCGAAGTCCTGCTCGACATCTCGTCCAGCATCCTCGTACCCGACACGCACGTTACGGAGCATCGGGTGGCGGCCACTCCGGAGGGCGACCTGGGACCCGAGGGAACGATCCCGCCGTTGATCCGAATCTCGAGTTCGGCCGAGCGTCCGGGCGACGCCTTCGTGGCCATTCCCTATCACGGCTACTGGTTTTCGATCGACGACCGGGACCCCGCCTCGAAGAACCTGTTCTCGTTCATCTTGCTTCTCTTCACCTTCGTGGAAACAGGCAGCAAGGACATCACTCCCGTCCTGGCGATCCCGACGACGAGATGAAACGTCCGGTCGGAAGGTGTCACCTGATGCGCAGAATTACCGTGCTGATGGTCGTCGGAATGACCGCTGTATTGTTGGCGGGCGGCGCGTTCACCGCTCCCCGGGCATTGGCCCAACGCAGTCTCCCGATCACCATCGCTTATGCGGAGACCCCTGACTGGTTGCTGTTCGTTGCGCGCGACCTGAAGCTTTTCGAGAAGGTGGGCTTGGCGCCAACATATGTGAAGTTCGCCGGCGGGCCGCCGATGATTGCGGCCATGCAGAACGGGAGCCTTGACCTTGCCAGTGTCGGCTCCGTAGCGTTCCTGATCGGGCTCTCCCAGGGCCTGGACTGGGTAATGATTGGGATAAACCCCGAGGGTGCTTATAGCCAGGGCCTCGTTGCGCGGAAGGACAGCGGCATCCACACACCCACTGACCTGAAGGGGAAGCGAATCGGGCTGTTCAAGGGGTCGAGCGCACAATTCGGCCTGATGATGATGCTGCGACAGCACGGTATTCGCCCCGATCAGGTGACGCTGCTCAATATGTCGCCTGAGGAGCAATTGCTCGCGTTGGAGAACAAGAAGATCGACGCCGCGATGGTGTGGGAACCGTGGATGCAGAGGATGGTCCATGGAGCGAGCGGCAGGATCATCGCGACCGAGGGAAACCTCGGCATCTACACGAACGTGGACGGCTACACTGTCCGGCGCCAGTGGCTGCGGGACAACAGGGAAACGGCGCTGCGTTTCCTCCGGGCGTTGATAATGGCGAACGACGTCGTGCAAAAGGACCCCAAAATCGCGATTCATCTCTGGGCCGGGGAAATGGGGATCAAGGAGGCGTGGGCTGAGGCCATCTACGAAGATGTTCCGCCACCCTTGATCAATCAGTGGGCGAATCCGCGGTACACCTATTCGCTGGTCAAGGGCGCTCCGCTGCAGCGGAGGCTCGGCTTTCTCGCGACGTTCCTGCTCGAGGAAAAGCTTATCTCGGAGCCAGTGGACGTTGACGATATCATGGACGCGTCTCTCATTGCGGAGGCATTGAAGACGCGAAGAAGCGGCCCGTGAGGGCGCAAGGGCGCGTCACCTGAAGCCATTAGTGCGCGCAGAGGACCGGCAGCTTGGACAGGAACGCGATCGAGCAAGTCTCGGTCGGGAAGAGCGCCCACACCGCGGCCAGCACGATGGCGAGGAAGAGAAACGGCCGCAGGATGCGTAGGACCGCGGGCACCGTCATGCGGAGCGCCCAGTAAGCGACGAGCAGGCCCACGACCACGGCGAGTACGCGGTACTGCGGGCTCCACGAGTCCCAGTTCCCCAATTTGGCCCGGTTGGCCAGTTCCTTGAGGTACTCCACGATCAGTCGCGGAACGGATCCGTCATCAGGATCGTGTCCTCGCGCTCGGGGCTGGTGCTGAGCAGCGCCACCGGGCAGCCGACCAGCTCCTCGACGCGACGCACGTACTTGATGCAGGTTGCCGGCAGCTCGGCGAAGGAGCGCGCGCCGCGCGTGCTCTCGCCCCAGCCTTCGAAGGTCTCCCACACCGGCTTGAGCTTGGCCTGCGCCCCCATGGTGAAGGGGAAGCGCTCGATCTTCCTGCCGTCGAGCTCGTAGGCGACGCAGACCTTGATCTCCGTCAGGCCGTCGAGCACGTCGAGCTTGGTGAGGGCGATGCCGTCGATGCCGTTCAGCTTCACCGCCTGGCGCACCATGATGGCGTCGAACCAGCCGCAGCGCCGCGGCCGACCAGTGTTGGTGCCGAACTCGTTGCCGCGCGTGCCCAAAAGCTGGCCGATCGAATCGGTCAGCTCGGTCGGGAAGGGGCCGTCGCCGACGCGCGTGGTGTAGGCCTTGGCGATGCCCAGCACGTAGCCCACCGAGCCGTTGCCCATGCCGCTGCCGATCATGGCTTGCGCCGCCACCGTGTTGGACGAGGTGACGAACGGATAGGTGCCGTGGTCGATGTCGAGCATGGTGGCCTGCGCGCCCTCGAACAGGATCCGCTTGCCGGCGGCGCGCAGGGCGTCGAGCCGCTCCCACACATCCTCGGCGAAAGGCAGGATCTTGGGCGCGAGCTCGAGCAGATCGGCCGTGAGCTTGGTGGCATCGATCAGCGGCTTGCCGAGGCCAGTGCGCAGCGGATTGTGGTGCGCCAGCAGCGTGTTCACTTTTCTGGCGAGATAGTCCGGTTCGCCGAGATCGCCGACCCTGATGGCACGGCGGCCGACCTTGTCCTCGTAGGCCGGACCAATGCCGCGCCGTGTCGTGCCGATCTTGATCGTGCCCGGCGCGTCCTCGCGCCAGCCGTCGAGGTCGCGGTGCAGCGGCAGGATCAGCACGGCGTGATTGGCGATCTTGAGGTTGTCGGGCGTCACCGATACGCCCTGGCCCGAAACCTTCTCGACCTCCGCGAGGAAGTGCCAGGGGTCGACCACGACGCCGTTGCCGATGATGGACAGCTTGCCCTGGCGGACCACGCCCGAAGGGAGGAGGGCCAGCCTGTAAGTCTGGTTGCCGATGACCAGGGTATGGCCGGCATTGTGGCCGCCCTGGAAACGCACCACGACTTCGGCGCGCTCGCTCAGCCAGTCCACGATCTTGCCCTTGCCTTCGTCGCCCCACTGGGCGCCGATCACTGCCACATTGGCCATTGCCCTGCCCTGATGCCCGGTGTTCACGCACGAAAACGCCTCCCCGGCGTGGGTACCGGAGAGGCGTGAGTTTGGATAGCACGCTGAGAGAGGGGCGCGAAGGAAAAACCATTCCCTGCGCCGTGCCATAAATAATTCAAAACAACTCACTCGATATGTGCGTTTAGCCACAGAGCGGCCGGGCGATATCGCGTTGGATGCCTCCCGTGGGTGGTAGGGACGTGTGGACATCAGAGGAGGGAGAGATGGCTAACGCAACGAGTTTCCAGGTCGAACAGAAGCCCCGCAAGCGGCGCCTTTCAACGAAACAGAAGGCCTCCAGCCTGTTCCATCTTTGGCACAGCATCCAGGACATGAAGGCGGAAGCCGAGGACATGAAGGACGGCGAGCTGGTCCTGCTGATGGGCATGGTCGAGCTGCTCGTCGAGGAGCGGACGGCGGGCCTCAGCAGAGCGCACGGCTCCGCGCTTTCCGGCGCCGATACGGCCCGGCCGAACTAGCCTAAAGAACCGAAGGGAAGCCGGCCGCCTACAGCGGCACGGCTTCCTTGTCTATCAGAGCGTGGCTGCAGCGCAGCCGCTTGGCCTCGGTGCGCGGATCGGCAGACGCTGTCACGCCGCGCACCACGGCATAGCCTTTGGTCTGCCAGGGGGCGGCCTCGCTCCACGGCGTTCCGGGCGGCAGGAAGAGTCTCGGCCGCCCGGGCGCCGTGTCGGACGCCGACAGGACCGCATCCAAGTAGAGCGTGAAACCGGTCGCCGGCTCGCTGACGCCGTCCTCGGGGTAGCCCGCGGAATAGCGGCCGCCGCGCGCCAGTTCCTCACGGCCTTTCAGGCCGAACACCGAGAACGACACGCCGGTCTGATATTCGAGGCCGCGATATTCGACGGGATCGAGCGTCATCGGCAAATCCTCGTCGGCGGCGCGCACCAGCTTTACGACCTCGGCGAGCCGCGCCGCCTCGGCCGCCGCTGCGGCGGGCAGCTTGAGCGCGGTCAGCCGGGCGATGCCGGGCTCGGCGGGGCCCGCCGCCCGCAACAGGCCGACCAGCATGTCGGCAGCCTTCTTGCCGTCCCCCTTGCCACTGCCCGGGCCGTCCCCGAGGGCCTTGGCGATGCTGCCCTCGTCCTTGCGGTCGAGCGCCCGGCGCACGCGGCGCAGCGTCTCGGCCGGCAGCTTCAGCCCGGCGGCGACGGCAGCCACCAGGGTCGGCAGGTTGAGGTCGACGCTCAAGTCGGCCACGCCGACGGCGCGCAAGGCGTCGATCGCCAACAGCACGGCCTCGGCATCGGCTTCAGCCGAATCCACGCCGATCAGCTCGCTGCCGACCTGGGCGAACTGGCGTTCGGGCTTGAGCGCCGTGCCGCGCACGCGGATCACGTTGCCGCCGTAGGACAGGCGCAGCGGCCGCGGCTCGTGCTTGAGCCGGGTCACGGCGATGCGCGCGACCTGCACGGTCATGTCGGGCCGCACGCCCATCATGCGCTGCGAGACCGGGTCCATGAGGCGGAAGGTCTGCGGCGCCAGCGCCGCGCCCGGTCCGCCCAGCAGCGATTCCTCGAACTCAACCAGCGGCGGCTTGACCCGCTCGTAGCCGAAGGCGGCGAAGCGCTCGATGGCGATGCCGATCGCGCCGGCCTCGCGCGCCGCGTCGGGCGGCAGCAGATCGGCCAGCCCAGCCGGCAGGAGGCCGCGATGGTTGTTGTCGTTGGCGGTCATGGTGCCGCTTGATAGCCCATTGCGGGCGGGAAGGGGAGGAGGAGACTAGCGGTTGCCGAGGCTCTCATGGTCCTCTCCCCCCGCGATGACGCAGGGGAGGGGGCTTTTGCGGCGAGTCGTGTGGATATGGCAGCCCTAGCCGCGGCGGGAAACACCAGCTAATGCTCCCCTGCATGGACCCAGCCAACCGCCCGGCGCTTTCCGTGGTGGCCCCTTGCTACGACGAGCAGGAAGCCCTGCCCGAGTTCGTGCGCCGCGTCGGCGCCGTGCTGGACGGTGCGGGTGGCACCAGCGAGATCGTCCTGGTCGACGACGGCTCGCGCGATCGCACCTGGGAGATCATGACCGAGGCGGCGGCGCGCGACCCGCGCATTGTCGCGGTGCAGCTGATGCGCAACCACGGCCACCAGCTGGCGCTTACCGCCGGCCTCACGGTGTGCCGCGGTGAACGCATCCTGATCATCGACGCCGATCTGCAGGACCCACCCGAGCTCTTGCCTGACATGATGGCGCTGATCGACCAGGGCGCCGATGTGGTCTACGGACAGCGCCGCCAGCGCGACGGCGAGAGCCTGTTCAAGCGCGCATCGGCCGCCGCCTTCTACAAGCTGATCGGCCGCCTGACCGACGTGGCCATCCCGACCGACACCGGCGACTTCCGCCTCATGACCCGCCGCGTGCTCGACCTGCTGCTCGTCATGCCCGAACGGCACCGCTTCATCCGCGGCATGGTGGCGTGGATCGGCGGCAAGCAGGTGCCGCTGCTCTACGATCGCCATGCGCGGGTCGCCGGCGAGAGCAAGTATCCGCTGGCCAAGATGGTGCGCTTCGCCGCCGACGCCATCACTGCCTTCTCGGTGGTGCCGCTGATGGCGTCGATGACCATCGGCTGGGTGATGGCGGTGGTCGGCTTCGCCTTCTTCGTCTATTCGATCGTGGGCTGGCTGATGGGCGTGAACCTGCCCGGCTGGACATCGCTGATGGCCGCGGTCGGCCTTCTGGGCGGCATGCAGTTCCTGATGCTGGGCATCATCGGCGCCTATCTCGGCCGGCTCTACGACCAGAGCAAGGGCCGGCCGCTGTTCATGATTCGCGAAATCGTCGGCGGCCCGAAATGAAGCCGGCCGAGTTCGACAGTCACGCCGCGCACTACGACGGCGGTCTCGACAATCCGATCAAGCGCCTGGTGGGCTCCTCGGCCGACCAGTTCATCGCCGTGAAGGCGCGCTGGCTGTTGCGCCGCGAGCTTCGATTGACGGCAGGCGGCCTGGCCGTGCTCGACTATGGCTGTGGCGCGGGCGACCTTTTGCGCGTGCTGGTGGGACTGGGCGCGCGCGCGGCCTTCACCGGCTGCGACGTCTCGACCGGCATGCTGGCCGAGGCCGAGAAACGCTGGCCGGCGGCTTGCGGACCCGCGCCGGCGCTGGCGGCCCAGGACGGTGCGCGCACGCCCTTCGCCGACGGGCAATTCGACATCGTCACCATCAGCGCCGTCCTGCACCACGTGCCGCCGGCGGAGCGCCAGGCCGTCTATCG
>DASZJU010000265.1:0-2020 GCA_035947815.1 Reyranella sp. | reverse complement strand
GCCGAGCTGCGCCAGTGGTTCAAGGCGCTCTATGAGGTGCTGTTGGGCAGCGAGCAGGGCCCGCGCATGGGTGCCTTCATCAAGCTCTACGGCCGCGACAATGTCGTGCACCTGATCGAGCGCGCGCTGGCTGGCGAGGATTTGGGCAAAGCCGCCTGAGGAGGGCGCCATGGCGGACGAACCCCGGCATCTCGTGCGAACCAAAGCGCTCAAGCCCGAAGAGGCGACCCACCTCCGGCACCCCCTCAATCCCAAGTCCGATGTCCGCCTGCATTCGCTGGGCGACCGTGCGGGCATGAAGCGCAATCAGCTCCATCTGGCGCGGCTGGCGCCTGGCGCGGAAAGCTTCGTGCTGCATTGGCACGAGCTGCAGGAGGAATTCGTGTTCATCCTCGAAGGCACCGGCCGCGCGACCATCGGCGATGCCGAGGTGACGGTGGGTCCGGGCGACTATCTCGGCTTTCCCTGTGACGGCATCGCCCATCATCTGCGCAACGACGGCACGACCGAGCTGGTCTACCTGATGGGCGGCGAGCGCACGGCACTCGACGTCTCGCACTTTCCCACCTTGGGCAAGACCGCGGTCTACGACGCCTCGGGCGGCAAGTTCTACGACGAGAAGTCGGTGCAGACGCTCGCCTACCCGGATTTCGTCGCCAAGGACCCGTGATGGACCAGCTCGTCGATGCCGGATAGCGCCATCGGAGCGTCCCTGCCGCGGCTGGAGGACGCCCGGCTGCTGACCGGCGCCGGCTGTTATAGCGACGACTTCACCCTGCCCGGTCAGGCCTACGCCTGGGTCGTGCGCTCGCCGTACCCTCATGTCCGCATCGTCGCGGTCGACACATCGGCGGCGCGGGCGATGCCCGGCGTGCTGTTGGTGCTGACGGGCGCCGACGTGGCTGCCGACGGGCTGAAACCCGTGCCGCACATCCCGGCCGCCATGAGCCCGCCCGACATCAAGCTGCCCAACATCGATGGTTCACCGCACAGGGTTGTGCGGCCCGATGTGCTGGCGATCGAAACGGCGTGCTTCGTGGGCGAAGGGGTGGCGTTCGTGGTGGCCGAGACGCTGGCGATCGCCAAGGACGCCGCCGAAGCGGTGCAGGTCGACTACGCGGAAGTGCCGCCGCTCGCCGACGTGGTCGTGGAGTCCCTGGTCGGCGATCCGGCGGGCACGCAAGCGGCTTTCGCCCAGGCGCGTCACGTCGTGAAACTGCGGACCGAGATCCAGCGCGTCACCGGCGTGCCGATGGAGCCGCGCGCCGCGCTCGGTCACTTCGAGCCAGGCTCGGGCCGCTACACCTTGTATGCCGGCGGCGGCGCCATCGTGCGGCCCAAGAAAGAGATCGCGATCATCCTGGGCATCGAGCCGGAGCAGGTGAGGGTCATCGCCAAGGAGGTCGGCGGCAATTTCGGCACCCGCAACTTCTTCTATCCCGAGTTCGCCCTGGTGTGCTGGGCCGCGCGCCGCATCGGCCGGCCGGTGAAGTGGACGTGCGAGCGGCACGAGGCGTTTCTCAGCGACTATGCCGGCCGCGATTTCCTGATCGAATCAGAACTGGCGCTCGATGCCGACGGCTCGTTTCTCGGTCTCCGCGCCACCAGCACCAGCAATCTCGGCGCCTACACCGCCTCCTTCGTGCCGTTGACCAAGGGCACGCAGCTCATGACCAGTCTTTACCGCATGCCCGCGATGGCGCGGGCGCGCGGCGTGCTCAGCAACACGCCGTCGACCGCACCCTATCGCAGTGCCGGACGACCCGAGGCCATGTTCGTGATCGAGCGCCTGATCGATCTGGCCGCCCGCGCGCACGGCTTCGACCGGATCGCGCTGCGCCGGCGCAATCTCATCACCACGACGCCCCACACCAACGCTTTCGGCGTCACCTACGACAGCGGCGATTACGTGTCGACCTTCGACGAAGTCCTGAAGCTCGCGGACTGGAGCGGGTTCGCCCGGCGCCAGGCCGAGACCGAGGCGCGCGGGCTCCGGCGCGGCATCGGGCTCGGCGGCTAT
>DASZJU010000264.1:0-53784 GCA_035947815.1 Reyranella sp. | reverse complement strand
CTTGCAGACGATCGCCGAAGGCTTCTCGACCTACGGCGTGCCGGTCTTCATGGCCGACGTTAAGGGCGACCTGTCGGGGGTGAGCCAGCCGGGCGCCGACAATCCACATGCCGTCGAGCGCGCCAAGCAGCTCAAGATCGACGGCTACAAGGGCCGTGCCTTTCCGACGATCTATTGGGATTTGTTCGGCGACAAAGGCCATCCGGTGCGCACGACGGTGACCGAGATCGGTCCGGTGCTGATGGCCCGCCTGCTGCAGCTCAACGATACCCAGGAAGGCGTTCTAAACATCGTCTTCAAGGTCGCCGACGAGCAGAGTCTGCTGCTGCTCGATTTCAAGGATCTGCAGAGCGTGCTGCAATGGACGGCGGAGAATGCCGGCACGCTCACCACCAAGTACGGCAATGTCAGCAAGCAGAGCATCGGCACCATCCAGCGTGCTCTGCTGACCTTGCAGCAACAGGGCGGCGAGCGCTTTTTCGGCGAGCCGGCGCTCGATCTCAAGGACATGATCGGCCGCGACGCCGCAGGCGCAGGCTACGTCAATGTGCTTGCCGCTGACAAATTGATGCAGAGTCCTCGGCTCTACAGCACCTTTCTGCTGTGGCTACTGTCGGATCTGTTCCAGGTCATGCCCGAGGTCGGAGACGTCGATCGGCCGAAATTCGTGTTCTTCTTCGACGAGGCGCATCTCTTGTTCGACGATGCGCCCAAGGCGCTGCTCGACAAGATCGAGCAGGTGGTGCGGCTTATCCGCTCCAAGGGCGTGGGCGTCTACTTCATCACCCAGAGTCCGCTCGACATTCCGGAGGCGGTACTGGGCCAGCTCAGCAACCGGGTGCAGCACGCGCTGCGCGCCTTCACGCCCAAGGACCAGAAGGCCGTGAAGACGGCGGCCGACACCTTCCGGCCGAACAAGAAGTTCAGCGCCGCGACCGCCATCGTCGAGCTGGGTGTGGGCGAGGCGTTGCTCTCCTTCCTCGACGCCAAGGGCGTACCCGAGCCGGTCGAGCGCTGCTTCATTGCCCCGCCGCGTGGTCGGATCGGCCCGGCCTCGGATGCCGAACGCGCCGCCGTGGTGAAGGCAAGCCCGCTCGCCGGCAAGTACGAGCGCACGGTCGATCGTGAATCGGCCTACGAGGTGCTGACTGGACGGGCGAACGGTGGACAGGTGAAGCACGACGCCGCACCGGCCGCGAGCCCGGCCCCCCGCGGGCAGTACGATACCGCGCCGGCGCCGACTGCTGATCCGCCGCAATCGCCGGGCCCATGGGGACGGTCGCGGATCCCGCAAACCGAACCCGCCGAGCCACCGAAGCCGCGGCCCCGGCTGCGCGAGGCCGAGCCACCATCGCCGCCTGCGCCTGCGCCTGTTCCCAAGGTGTCGACACCCAGGACATCGACACCCAAGGCACCGGCGCAGCACGGCGATAGCGCTCTTGAAGCGACAATGAAGTCCATGGGGCGTTCGCTCGGCACCGCCGCCGTCCGCGAAGGCACCAAGTTCCTCAAGAAAGAGGGCCCATCGATCTTGCGCGGTATCCTGGGTTCGCTCCGGAAATAGCGCCGGCTCAGGCCTCGACCACGAGTGTGCCTTCCATGTCCTCGTGGCCGTCGCCACAGAAGACGTCGCAGAAGAACGTGAAACTGCCGGCCTTGTCGGGCGTCAAGATCACGCGCGTCTCCTGACCCGGCACGATGTCGGTGCGCAAACCGAAATCCGGCATCTTGAAACCATGGATGCGGTCTTCGGACGTCAGCACGAAGACCACCGGCTGGCCGAGCTTGGCCGTGACCTTGTTGGGGTGATATTCGAACTTCTTCGCACTGATGCGAATCTCGGCCGGAGTCTCCGCGGCAAGGCACGCGGCTCCCCCCAGCGCGCTGCCGACCAGCAGCGCGACCATCACTCTGCGACGCATGTTCTTAGGCCTTGGTTACCGGCAATTCGACGAAGCTCACCTTGTCGGCCACGTTGACGTCGCGCGTGCCGAGACCCGGCATGGCGGCGTCGTAGGGCAGCGGCGTGCGCTTGGGCTGCGAACCGGGGGCGGGAAGGGGGAAGATCAGTGACTTGGCGGCATGATGGGCGATGTGGCCCGTCATGTGGTGGTTCTCCTGGTGGATATGGCCGTAGAACACCACGACGTTGGTATAGGGCATCAGAAGCTCGATGGCTTTGGCGCCGTCGGCGGTCGTCCAGTCCCAATCCGGCTTCAGGTCGAACAGCGGCCGATGCGTGAATACGACGATGCGGTCGTCGGTCTTGCGCTGCTTGAGATCGGCGGCGAGCCAGGCGAGCTGCTCGTCGCCCAGCTTGGCGGCCGGATCGGAGACGTTATCGAGAACGATGAAATGCACGCCCTTATGGTCGAACGTATAGTGGGTGGCGCCGAAGAACTCCTTGAAGGCCTCGCCCTTGTCGAGCGAGGCGTCGTGCTCGCCCGGCATGAAGCGGACGTCCTTGACGCTCAATGCGCCGACGATCTCGCGGAAGCGCTTCATGCGGGCGCGGCGCTCCTTGCCGTCGTCGGTCGTGTGGGTGAGGTCGCCGGTGAAGACGATGAAGTCGGGCTGCTTGGGCAGGCTGTTCACGGTCGCCACGGCCTTCTCCAGCGTATGCTCGGCGTCGGGGTTTGCCGGGCCGCTATAACCCCAGTGCGAGTCGGAGAACTGCACGAAGTGGAAGTCGGCGGCCTGCGCCGCGGCTTGCCGGCCCGGGAAGAGGCCGGCCGTGAAGGTGACGCCGGCCATGCCGGCAAGTTTCAGAAAATCACGACGATCGGCTTGCTTCATGACGGTCTCCCATGGTGGAACTGCAGGTAATACCGCCGTGCATCGGGCCTTATTCCCGGCGTTCTGGATTGGAATAAAATCGACGGTTGGACGGTATTGATGTCCTATGGGCCGCATGTCGGATGCGCCGAAACCTGACGGCGGTACGGTTGGGCGATTTCGCTCGGTCGTGCTGCCGCATCTCGATGCCGCTTACGGGTACGCGCGATGGCTGACGCGCGATCCGACGGATGCGCAGGATCTGGCGCAGGAAGCGATGTTGCGCGCACTGCGCTATTTCCACTCGTTTCGCGGCGAGGAGGCGCGGCCGTGGCTGTTGCGCATCGTGCGCAATACCTGGATCGACCTCAGGAAGCGCAACGGGGCGGAAAAGCTTCCGCTGGAGGTGCTCGAGACCCGGGCCGCCGAGGGCCCGGATCCCGAGCAGAGCGCGTTGGCCGGCGACCGGCGGCGCCAGATCGCGGCGGCGCTGGCGGCCTTGCCGGCCGAGTCGCGGGAGGTCCTCGTGCTGCGTGAGATCGAGGACCTTTCGTACAAGCACATCGCGGCGGTGCTCGATCTGCCGATCGGCACCGTGATGTCGCGCATCGCACGGGCGCGGGAGAAGTTGGCGGTCGAGCTCAAGGGCCGCCTGGAAAGGAGAGATCATGGACTGCCCGACTTGTGAGGCGATGGTCGACGCCTATGTCGACGGCGAGCTCGCGACGAGCGAAAGCGCCGCCTTCGAGCGTGCCCTGGAAGGCTGCCCGGAATGCCGGCGCCGGCTCGAGGCCGCGCGGACGATGAGCGGCCTCTTGCGCGAGCTGCCGGCCGAGCCGGCGCCCGATCTTCTGCGCGCCAGGATCGAGCGCGAGCTGCGGACGATCGCCGGCGCCTCGCGGGTGCGCTTTCCCGGCGCCGCCATGCGCTGGGGCGCAATGGCGGCGAGCCTGCTCGTGGCGGTGTCGATCGGCTGGCTGGGCGGAAGCCTGGTCGGCCAGGGCGGACGCGAGACCGACGAGCTGGTCGCCGGCTATATCCGCGTGGCCATGAGCGAGCATGGCGTCGATGTCGCTTCGTCCGACCGCCACACGGTCAAGCCGTGGTTTGCCGGCCGCATCGACTACTCACCGCCGGTCCACGACCTCACGCAGGAAGGCTTCCCGCTGGTCGGCGGCCGGCTCGACGTCATCGACGGCCGCAAGGTGGCCGTTCTGGTCTATCGCCACAACCAGCATCGCATTGCTCTTACCCTGTGGCCTTCGTCGTCGTCCGCCAATGCAGCCGCAACGATCAGGCAACGTGACGGCTTCGCGCTGGCCGACTGGCGTCATGACGGCTTCGAAATGCGCGCCGTCGCCGATCTCGCGCCAGTCGACATGAAGGCGTTCGCAACGGCGGTCGACGCAGCCGTCACCGCCGATCGTTGATCAAACCAGCCGATCCAGTTCCTTCACGATGGCATCGCCCATTTCCTGGGTGCCGACCCTCTTGACGCCGTCGGTCTTGCCGCCGGCCAAGAGGTCGGCCGTGCGATAACCCGCCGCCAGGACGTTCTCGACCGCTGCCTCGACCAGGTCGGCTTCGTTGCCGAGGTCGAAGGAGTAGCGCAGCATCATGGCGTAGGAGAGCGTCTCGGCCAGCGGATTGGCCAGGCCCTTGCCGGCGATGTCGGGGGCGCTGCCGTGGATCGGCTCGTAGAGCGCCTTGCGCCGGCCGGTCGCATCGGGTGCGCCGAGCGAGGCCGAGGGCAGCATGCCGAGCGAGCCGGTCAGCATCGAGGCTTCGTCCGAGAGGATATCGCCGAACAGGTTGTCCGTGACGATCACGTCGAACTGGTTGGGCGAACGTAGGAGCTGCATGGCGAGCGCATCGGCGTACATGTGGCTGAGGCCCACGTCCGAATACTTCTCCTTGTGCAGCTTGGTCGCCTCCTCGCGCCACAGCACACCGGTGTGCATGACGTTGGCCTTCTCCGAGGAGCAGACCTTGTTCTTGCGCTTGCGCGCCAGCTCGAAGGCGACAGCGCAGACGCGGCGGATTTCGCTGGTCTTGTAGCGCTGCGTGTCGATCGCCTCGCGCTCGCCGTTGGCCAGCGTGGTCGTCCCGCGCGGCTCGCCGAAATAGACGCCACCCGTGAGCTCGCGGATGATCATGATATCGAGGCCCTTGACGATCTCGGGCTTGAGCGAGCTCGCATCGATCAGCGCGTCGAACACCTTGGCCGGGCGCAGGTTGGCGAAAAGGTCCATCTCCTTGCGCAGGCGCAGGAGCCCGCGCTCGGGCTTCTTGTTGAACTCGACATTGTCCCATTTCGGCCCGCCGACCGAGCCGAACAGCACGGCGTCGGCCTCGAGCGCCGTCTTCATGGCGGCGTCGCTGAGCGGCACGCCATGCTTGTCGAGCGCGGCGCCACCCACGACGTCTTCCTTGATGTCAAAACCGACCGCGCGCTTCCTGCCCATCCAGGCGATGATCTTGCGCACTTCGTTCATCACTTCGGGACCGATGCCGTCGCCAGGCAGCACCAGCAGATTGCGGTTTGACGCCATTGTCTTCTTTCTCTCGAGTCTTGGTCTCAGGACGCGGCGTGCAGCCAGGGCTGGGAGTCCTTTTGGCGGGTCTCGAAGTCGTCGATCTCGGACTTCTTCTCCATGGTCAGCCCGATATCGTCGAGGCCGTTCAGCAGGCAGTGCTTGCGGAACGGATCGATGTCGAAATGCACAGTGCCGCCGTCGGGTCCCTTGATCTCCTGCTTCTCGAGATCAATCTCGATGATGGCGTTGGAGCCGCGGCTTGCATCGTCCATCAGCTTGGCGATGATCTCCTTCGGCATCTTGATCGGCAGGATGCCGTTCTTGAAGCAGTTGTTGTAGAAGATGTCGGCGAAATCCTCGGAGATGACGCAGCGGATGCCGAAATCGAGCAGTGCCCACGGGGCGTGCTCGCGGCTCGAGCCGCAGCCGAAATTGGGGCCGGCGACGATGATCTTGGCGTTCTGGTAGGCCGGCTGGTCGAGGATGAAATCCTTCTTCTGGCCGTCCGCCGTCCAGCGCATTTCGTAGAAGAGGCCTTCCTTCAGGCCGGTGCGCTTGATGGTCTTCAGGAAGTTCTTGGGGATGATCATGTCGGTGTCGACATTGACCATCGGCAGGGGTGCTGCGACGCCGCGCAGCGTGGTGAATTTTTCCATGGGATTTCCCTCGCGAAACGCCGGAATAGACGGGCTTTTGCGGGCCCGGTCAAGCCACGTCCGGAAAGGCCCGATTCAGCGGGTTTTGATCACCAGGGTGCCGGCGATCATGTCGTGCAGGCCGCGCTTCTTGTCGGTGAAGGCGATCATGATGAAGCCGATGCAGAGAATGATGGCCGAGAGGATCTTGGCGAAGTACCGCCCGGTCGCATTCATGAAGCTGAGCCGTCGGCCATCGCTGGTCACGACGCGCAGGCCCATCACCATCTTGCCCACGGTGGCGCCGCGCTCGGAGCTTTCGAGCAGGGCGAAATAGAGCCAGCCGATCACCAGGGAGATCACATTGGCCAGCGGATCGTAATGATCCCAGTCGGACTCGAGGATGTTAATGCCGAGCAACCTGTCCACGACGCCGCAGACGATCGTCAGGAGGATGCCGTCGATGATGTAGGCCACGACGCGGATCCAGAATCCGCCATAGGCGACATGCTCGGGGCCGACCGGGCGGGCGTCCCAGACGGGCGGTGGCGGGGCGGCGGAACCTGAGGTCGGAACGCTGGCCATGGCGGTCTCCTTGTGGAAATCGTCAGTTGGATCTTATCACGAGCGTGTCGGCCAGAAAATCATGCAACGCCCGCTTGCGGGCGGTGAAAGCGGCCATCAGGTAGCCGATGGCGAGCGGCACCAGCGGTGTGATCATGAACTTCAGGAAATGGCGGGCGGTGGCGCGGCCGAACGAGAGCTGTGCGCCATCGACCCGTACGATGCGCAGCCCCAGCGCCAGCTTGCCGAGCGTGGCGCCGCGCGGCGAACTCGTCATCAGCGCCTCATAGAGCCAATTGATCACGATCAAGGCCAGTACCATGACGACGATACTGCCCACGATGAAGAGAGCTTCCTTGCTGTCGTCGGTCGATTCATCGGCAAGAAGGACGGCCGCAATGAAAATGCCGACGATGACGATGGATGCGATCGACACGACAAAGCTGTCGATGATGTAGGCCACGAAGCGGATCCAGAAGCCGCCGGGCAGGCCGATCTCCGCAATGGCCACCTGCTGCCGGTCAGACCAGGCAGGCGGCGGCGGTGCATTCGTCATGGCGACCTGCTCCCCAAAGCAATCGGGCGGCGCATCACTGCACCGCCCGAACGTTAGCATCGCCCCCCTTAAGGGTCAGCTATTGGAAGTCGCGCACATCAGCCAGCGTCCCGCGGATGGCCGCGGCGGCGGCCATTGCCGGGCTCACCAGATGGGTGCGCCCGCCGCGGCCCTGCCTGCCCTCGAAGTTGCGGTTGGAGGTCGAGGCGCAGCGCTGGCCGGGTTCCAGCCGGTCGGCGTTCATGGCCAGGCACATCGAGCAGCCCTGTTCGCGCCATTCGAAGCCGGCCTCGAGGAAGATCTTGTCCAGGCCTTCCCTCTCGGCCTCGGCCTTCACCAGGCCGGAGCCCGGCACGACCATGGCCGATACGGTCGAGGCGACCTTGCGGCCGCGCGCGATCTCGGCCGCGGCGCGCAGATCCTCGATGCGGCCGTTGGTGCACGAGCCGATGAACACGCGGTCGATCGGCACGTCGACCAGGCGGGTGCCCGGCGTCAGGCCCATATAGGCAAGCGAACGCGCCCACGCCTCGCGGCGGTTCTCGTCCGGCGCATTGGCCGGGTCGGGAACCACATCGGTGATCGGCAACGCGTCCTGCGGGCTGGTGCCCCAGGTGACCATCGGCGGGATGTCGGAGGCCAGCAGATCGAGCTGGCTGTCGAAATTCGCAGCCTTGTCGCTCGGCAGGCGCCGCCATTGACCCAGTGCCAGGTCCCAGGCGCCGCCCTTGGGCGCGAACGGCCGGCCTTCGAGGTACTGGAAGGTCGTCTCGTCCGGCGCGATCAGACCGGCGCGCGCGCCCGCCTCGATCGACATGTTGCAGACCGTCATGCGGCCTTCCATCGTCATCTCGCGGATGGCGCGGCCGGCATATTCGATCACATAGCCGGTGCCGCCAGCGGTGCCGAGCTTGCCGATGATGGCGAGGATCGCATCCTTGGCCGTGACGCCCAGCGGCAGGCTGCCCTCGACCGCGACGCGCATGTTCTTGGCCGGCTTCTGGATCAGCGTTTGCGTCGCCAGCACGTGCTCGACCTCGGAGGTGCCGATGCCGAAGGCGAGCGCCCCGAAGGCGCCGTGCGTGGAAGTATGGCTGTCGCCGCACACGATGGTCATGCCCGGCAGGGTCAGGCCCTGCTCGGGGCCGATCACGTGCACGATGCCGCGACGGGCGTCGGTCATGCCGAAGTAGGGCACGCCAAACTCGGCGACGTTCTTTTCGAGCGTCTCGACCTGGATGCGCGATTCCTCGTCGGTGATGCCCTGGCTGATATTGATTGTCGGCGTGTTGTGGTCGGCCACGGCGATGGTGGCGTCGGGCCGGCGTACCGGCCGGCCGGCCATGCGCAGGCCTTCGAAGGCCTGCGGGCTGGTCACCTCGTGCACGAGGTGGCGGTCGATGTAGATCACGCAGGTGCCGTCGTCCTGGCGATGGACGACATGGGCATCCCAGATCTTCTCGAACAGGGTGCGCGGCGGCGGTGGGGGCGGCGGAGCCGCCTTCTTGCGAAACGCCATGGTGCGCCTACTTCTTGGCGCCGCCCTTGGCGGCGCGCACGTTGCCTTCGCCCTTGGGCTTTTCCTTCTTGAGCTTCTCGCGCCGGGGCCGCTTGATCGCCTCCTCGGCCTGCTCGGCGACCAGCTCGCGCTGGGCCTCGACGTCCTCGGCGATGCGGCTCGCCTTGCCGCGCAGATCGCGCAGGTAATAGAGCTTGGCGCGGCGCACGACGCCTTTGCGCACGACCTCGATCTCCCAGATGCTCGGGCTGTAGAGCGGGAACACGCGCTCGACACCCTCGCCGAAGCTGATTTTGCGCACCGTGAACGCGGAGTTCACGCCGGCGTTCTTGCGGCCGATGCACAGGCCCTCATAGACCTGGAGGCGTTCGCGGTTGCCTTCCTGCACCTTGACGTGCACGCGCACCGTATCGCCGGCCTCGAAGCGCGGCACCGGCCGCTCAGCCTGCACCTTGTCCATCGTCGTCTGGCCGATCGTATCGAGAATGTTCATCGTATCCATCCTTTCGTCACTTCTCTTCGTTCGTTGCGGTCCGCCGGCGGGCCCACAGATCGGGCCGCCGTCGCCGCGTGATTTCTTCCCGCTGCCTCATCCGCCATTCGGCGACCTTGCCGTGGTGGCCGGAGACCAGAACCTCCGGCACGCGCCGCTCGGTTCCGTCGGGCCCGGTCCAGGTCGCGGGCCTTGTGTAGTGCGGGTACTCCAATAATCCGTCCTCGAAACTCTCCTCGCTCGCCGATTGGGGCTCACCCATCACGCCGGGCAGCAGCCGCACGCAGCAATCCATCACCGCCATGGCCGCGATCTCGCCGCCCGAAAGCACGAAATCGCCGACCGAGACCTCTTCCAGCGCATGGGCCTCGATGACGCGCTCGTCGACGCCCTCGAACCGGCCGCACACCAGCACCACACCCGGACCCGCCGCCAGCTGCCGCCCGCGCGCCTGGGTGAACGGCGCGCCGCGCGGCGACAGCAGCAGCTTCGGCACGCCTCTCATCTCTGGCGTCTCGGCAACCGCCTCGATCGCCGCCGACAGCACGTCGGCTTTCATCACCATGCCGGCGCCGCCGCCGAAGGGTGCATCGTCCACCGTGCCATGGCGATCCCCGGCGAACCGCCTGATGTCGACGGCCTCGAGCCGCCACACGCCTTCCTTCAACGCCTTGCCGGCCAGGCTCTCGCCCAGCGGGCCCGGAAACATCTCCGGGAAGAGCGAGAGCGCCGTCGCGCGCCACACCTTGTCCTACGCCTCCTTCGTTTCTCCGCCCGCCAGCACGCCCGCCGGCGGATCGACCACCACCTTGCCGCCCTCGACGTCGATCTCGGGCACCACCGCGTCGCTGAAGGGCAGCATCACCGAACTGCGTGACGCGCTGCCGCCCGAAACCTCCATCGCCCGCCCGGCCCCGAAATCGTGGAAGGCCAAAACCTTTCCCCAATCCTGGCCGTCCCGGCCGACCGCGGCGAGCCCGACAAGGTCCGCCTCGTACCACTCCCGCTCGCCCGTCACCGGCAGTGCGCTGCGCTCCACATAGAGCCGCAATCCCCGCGCTGCCTCGGCCGCCGTTCGATCGGCTACGCCCTCGATCCGGGCCAGCACCGCGCCCTTGACGGCGCTCAATGCCTCGACCCGGTACCGCTTTTGCCCCGTCTCGTCCGACAGCGCGCCATAGGAGGCGATCGCCATCGGGTCCTCGGTGAAGCTCCTGATACGCACCAGGCCGCGCACTCCGTGCGGCGCGGCCACGACGCCCAGCAGGACGCGGCCTTTAGTCATCAGAACGACTCATCAGGTCGCCGCTGCCTCCTTTTCAGCCCCCTCGGCCGGCGCCGCGGCCGCGGCGCTAGTGGCGGCCTTCATGCGCTCCTGCGCCTTGGCGCGCGGCTGCGGCTTCTTGGTCTGCTCGCGGCGCTCGCGCGGCTTCATCATCTCGGCTTGGGAGAGGAACTTGGCGACCCTGTCCGACGGCTGGGCGCCGACCTTCAACCAATGGGCGATGCGCTCCTTGTCGAGCGTGATGCGCTGGGCGTGCTCGCGCGGCAGCAGCGGGTTGTAGGTGCCGAGCTTCTCGATGAAGCGGCCGTCGCGCGGGCTGCGCGAATCGGCCACCACGATGTGGAAGAAGGGACGCTTCTTGGCGCCGTGCCGGGTCATGCGGATCGCTAGCATTCTTAAAAGTCCTCTCTTTCGATTCGTCCGATGGTGTTGAGTTTCATTGAATCTTCAGCGCGGAAAGCCGGGCGGCGGCGTCATGCCGCCAAGGCTGCGCATAAAGCCCTTTTCACCGAGCTTGTTGACGCGTTTCATCATCTTCAGCATGTCGGCGTGCTGCTTCAGGAGCTTGTTGACGTCCTGGACCTGCACGCCCGATCCCTTGGCGATGCGCTTCTTGCGCGAGGCGTGGATCAGATCGGGATTGCGCCGTTCCTTGGGCGTCATGGCGAGAATGACGGCCTCCTGGCGCTTGAGCTGCTTCTCGTCGATCTTGGCCTTGGACATCGCGGCCTTGGCCTGCATGGCGCCGGGCAGCATGCCCATCAGGCCCGACAGACCGCCCATCTTGCGCAACTGGCGCAGCTGGCTCAGCAGGTCGTCCATGTCGAACTGGCCCTTGCGGACCTTGGCCGCGAGCTTCTCGGCGTCTTCCTTGTCGATCGTCTCGGCGGCGCGCTCGACCAGCGAGACGATGTCGCCCATGCCGAGGATGCGGCCGGCGATGCGGTCGGGATGGAACGGTTCCAGCGCATCGAACTTCTCGCCGACGCCGATCAGCTTGACCGGTCGGCCGGTGACGGCGCGCATGGAAAGCGCTGCGCCACCGCGCGCATCGCCGTCGACCCGGGTCAGCACGATGCCGGTGACGGCCAGACGGTCGTTGAAGGCCTTGGCGACGTTGACCGCGTCCTGGCCGGTCATGGCGTCGGCGACGAGCAAGGTTTCCTTGGGCTTGGCGAGGTCGCTGATGTCGGCGACCTCCTTCATAAGCTCTTCGTCGATCGACAGGCGGCCCGCCGTGTCGAGGATGAGCACATCGAAGCCCTCGCGCCGCGCCGTCTCCAGCGCACGCCGCGTGATGGCGAGCGGCATCTCGAGCGGCACGATCGGCAGGGTTGGCACGCCGGTCTGCTGACCCAGGATCGCGAGCTGCTGCTGCGCGGCCGGCCGGCGGGTGTCGAGCGAGGCCATCATGACCCGGCGCTTGACCGAGAAACTGCCGCCGAATTCGGCCACCATGCCCTGCGGGCCCTGGCTCAGGCGATAGCCGATCTTGGCGCTCGACGTCGTCTTGC
Source organism: Reyranella sp. (assembly GCA_035947815.1). Classification (GTDB taxonomy): domain Bacteria; phylum Pseudomonadota; class Alphaproteobacteria; order Reyranellales; family Reyranellaceae; genus Reyranella. Next base: position 41,906 of record DASZJU010000264.1, on the reverse strand, counting down.
CCGAGCCCTGCAGGCCGACCATGAGAATGACGACCGGCGGAATGGCGTTGAGGTCGAGGTCGGAAACGGTGCCGCCCAGCATCTCGACCAGGTGATCGTTGACGATCTTGATCACCATCTGGCCCGGCGAGACCGAGCGGATCACATCGGCCCCGATCGCCTTGGGACGTACCGAATCGATGAACTGGCGCACGACGGGCAGCGCCACGTCGGCCTCGAGGAGGGCGGTCCGGACCTCGCGCAGGGCCGCGTCGACGTCGGCTTCCGAGAGCGCACCGCGCCCGCGAAGCTTGTCGAAGACGTCGCCCAGACGTTTGCTGAGACCCTCGAACATGCCTTTCACAACTCCGTTCGCCCAAACGAAAATCGCGCCGATGCGCGAACCTTCGCGGATCAGCGGAGCTCCCCGAAGGGGGAACCGGTAGAAATCGGCACGACCGATTGAGCGGCCGGGGTATAAGGCCTGCCGGCCAGGGAGTCAAAAGGCGTGGTGTCTGGAAGTAACTCGTTGATTCAGAAGGATTCTTCCACCATCCGCGGATGGACGGTCCTGATCTTTCTGCCCGTGTTCATGGCGCTGCTGGTCCCAGCCGTGTGGTTGACGCGCGATTACGGCATGTTGGCGGTCATCACCGCGTTCTTCGCCGCTGGTCTGCTCGCCGTGCTGGCAGTGGTCGCGCCGATGGGCTGGACGGCTTTGCCGGCGCTGGGCTTCCGCCCTGTCGGCTGGCGGCCCGTCGTGCTCGGCGTCGTGGTTACCGAGGTGCTGTCGGTCGCGGTCAGCCATCTTGGCATTGAGCCCGAGGGCATGAAGGAAGTGGGCAAGATCGCCCGCGAGCCGGGGTTCGTCGGCAGCCTCCTGGCCATTGCCGTCCTCGCGCCGCTGGTCGAGGAACTGGTCTTTCGCGGCCTGCTCTATGGTTGGCTGGCGAGCCGCTGGGGAACCATCGTCGCCTGGATCGTGAGCTCGCTCGCCTTTGCCGCCGCCCATTTCGAGCCGGCACACATAGTCCTCGTCCTGCCACTCGGCCTGTGGTTCGGCTGGTTGCGGCGACGCACGGATTCGCTGTGGCCCTCGCTGGTGGCGCACATGGTGAACAACGGCATAGCCATTGCCGCCGCCGCGTATCTCGATGTCTGACCAGAAGGCGCCTCATGCTGAGGAGGCCGCGCAGCGGCCGTCTCGAAGCATGGGCTACACCCTGATTGGATCCCACCCTTCGACACGCGGTCCTGCGGACCGCTCCTCAAGGTGAGGCAAACGGACTAGGCGGCAAGCTTGCGATCGACGAAGTCGAGCCTGTCCTGACCCCAGAAGATCTCGCCGTCGATCACGAACGAGGGCGCGCCGAACACGCCGCGCTCGATCGCCTGCTTGGTGTAGGTTTCGCGCTTTTCGGCAATGCCCGGCGCTTCGCTCGCCTTGATCACGGCGGCCGCATCGAGGCCGCAACCAGCGATGATCGCCTGCAGCGTGGCCGGATCGCCGGTGTTCTTCTCCTCGGCCCAAAGTGCCGCAAGCACGGCGTGGGCGAGCTTGATGGCGTCGGCCATGCGGCCCTGCTCGCGCAGCGCGATCACGCACTTGGCGGCCGGCACCTCGTTGGCCGGGAAGAACTTGGGCTCGAGCGTCGTCTTCACGCCGAGATGATCGCGCCAGCGCTTCAGCTCCATCATGCGGTAGGCCTGGCGCTGCGGCGCGCGCTTGGGCAGCGGCAGACCGCCTGAGACGGCGAACACCGAACCGAAATCGACCGGCCAGATGGTGACGTCGGCGCCGTGCTTTTGGGCCATTGCCTCGAAGCGCTTCGAGCCGAGATAGGTCCAGGGTGAGTTCAGCGAGACGTAATAGTCGACGTGCTTGGCCATGATATTTCCTCCGCCGTCTTACTGTGGCGCAATGCCAGGCGACAGCAAAGTGCCGATGGGTCATCCTGACCACGTGTCGGAACGAACCATCGCGATCACCGGCGGCGACGCGGACTATTTCGAGTTGATGCGCGAATGCATCAGCTCGCTGCGCGCGACGTCGGAGGGAAGGGCCCTTTCGCTCGGTGTGCTCGATTGCGGTCTCACCGAGGCGCAGCGTGGCTGGTGCCGGACGCAGGGCGCCACCCTGGTCGTGCCGCGGTGGGATTTCGACTTTCCCGGTCGCGACAAATTGAAGGATGGCTACAAGGCACTGACCGCGCGGCCCTTCCTGCCGCGCTACTTCCCGGGCTTCGAGCTTTACTTCTGGATCGACGCCGATTGCTGGGTGCAGCAGGGCGACGCGATCTCGCTGTTCCTCACTGCCGCGCGGACCGGCGCGCTTGCGGTGGCGCCGGAGATCCACCGCTCGATGCGCCACTATCGCCATGCCTGGGGCGAGTTCTCCGCGATCTGCGGCGCGGCCTACGAGGCCTGCTTCGACAAGGCGACGGCCGAGCGGCTGATCCGTTACCCCATGATCAATGCCGGCGTTTTTGCCCTTGAGGCTGAAGCGCCGCATTGGTCGGGCTGGGCCAGGATCTACGGCGAGGCGCTGCAGCGCTCGACCGATCTTACCGATCAGCTGGCGCTGAACGTCCTGGTCTATGACAAGGGTTTTAGGCACGAGCCGCTGCCCAGCCGCTGTAACTGGCCGATCCATCATGCAACGCCCTTCTGGGACACCGAACGCAACCTGTTCGTCGAACCGGCCATGCCCCATGACCCGCTCGGTGTCCTGCATATGACCATCTACACCAAGAAGCTAGCGGCGCTGGATGTGCGTGAACTGGGCGGACCCCATGCCGGCCAGGTCCGGGCACGCTCGTTGCGCTGGCCCGGCCGAACCGCCATATAGCGCCGCATGGTCGGTAGCACATGACTGGAACGCCGTTCCTCAAGATGCACGGGTTGGGCAACGATTTCGTCGTGCTCGATGCGCGCGGGATGGCATTCGACCTGACGCCGGCGCGCCGCCGCGCTATCGCCGACCGGCGGTTGGGCGTGGGCTGCGACCAATTGATCGTGCTCGAGGCGCCGACCGAGAGCGACGCCGACGTCTTCATGCGCATCTACAATCCCGACGGCGGCGAGGCCGGCGCCTGCGGCAACGCCACGCGCTGCGTCGCCTCGGTGCTGATGGATGAGCGCCGGACCGACCATGTCACGGTGCAGACGATTTCCGGTCTGCTCGAATCGCAGAAGGCCGGGACGGCCGCCGACGGCCTGCCGGTGATCTCGGTCGACATGGGGCCGGCGCGGCTCGACTGGCGCGACATTCCGGTGCGCGAGGCCTGCGACACCAATCACCTGCCGGTCGGGCTCGGGCCGCTAAAAGATCCCGTAGGCACCAACATGGGCAATCCGCACGCCACCTTCTTTGTCGACGATGTCGCCGCCATCCCGCTCGCAGAGCTGGGTCCGCACCTGGAGCATGATCGCTTCTTTCCCGAACGCGCCAATATCGGCGTGGCAGCACTTGTGGGCGCGGACAAGCTCAGGCTGCGGGTCTGGGAACGCGGCGCCGGGCTAACGCTCGCCTGTGGCTCGGGCGCTTGCGCGGCGCTGGTGGCGGCGAGCCGCCGTGGCCTGGTCAAGCGCAGCGCGGAAGTGATTGTCGATGGCGGCATGCTTGCCATCGAATGGCTGCGCGACGGCCATGTGATGATGACCGGCGGTATCGCGCTCGCCTTCAAGGGCGAGCTCGATCCCTCGCTGCTGGCCTGAGGAATGGACGTGAGCGAAACGATCGAAACCGAAGCCGAGAAAGGCGAGACCGCGAAGAAGGGCTGGCTGTCGCGCCTGCGCTCGGGCCTCGCCAAGTCGACCAAGCGGGTCACCGAGAGCATCACCGGCCTCTTCACCAAGAAGAAGCTCGATCAGCAGACGCTCGACGAACTGGAGGACGCGCTGATCCAGGCCGATCTTGGTGTCACGGTCGCGGCGCGCCTGGTCGAGAAGCTCGGCAAGGAGCGCTTCGGCAAGGAAGTGACCGACGAGGAAGTGCGTGCGGCATTCGCCGACGACATCGCCGAGATTCTGCAGCCGGTGGCGACGTCGCTCGCCATCGATAGCGCGCGCAAGCCGTTCGTCGTCCTGGTGGTGGGCGTGAACGGCAGCGGCAAGACGACGACCATCGCCAAGCTTGCCAACCTCTACAAGAGCGAGGGCCGCAAGGTCATGCTGGCGGCGGGCGACACCTTTCGTGCCGCCGCCGTCGAACAGCTGAAAATTTGGGGCGATCGCGCCGGCGTGCCGGTGATCGCCAAGGACACCGGCGCCGACGCCGCGGGGCTCGCCTACGAGGCCCTGGAACGCGCGAAAGCCGAGGGCTGCGACGTGTTGCTGGTCGACACGGCAGGCCGTCTGCACAACAAATCGAACCTGATGGACGAACTGGCCAAGATCGTGCGCGTCATCCGCAAGCTCGATCCCGACGCGCCGCATTCCTGCCTGCTCGTGCTCGACGCCACGACCGGCCAGAACGCCCACGCCCAGGTCGAGACCTTCAAGACCATGTCGCCGGTCGACGCCCTGGTGGTGACCAAGCTTGACGGCAGCGCCAAGGGCGGCGTGCTGGTGGCGCTGGCCGAGAAATTCAAGCTGCCGGTGATCGCCGTCGGCGTCGGCGAGGGTATCGATGATCTTCGGCCGTTCGAGGCGCGGGCGTTTGCGCGCGGATTGATGGGGTTGCCGGCATGAGCGAAGGCGCGGGTCAGGCACGCGGCATGCGCCGCCTCTATGCAACGGCACTCGAGCTCGGGCCGCTGCTGCTGTTCTTCGTGGCCAACGCCAAGTGGGGCATCTTCACCGGTACCGCCGTGTTCGTCGCCGCCACCGCGGTGGCGCTGCCCTGCTATCGCTGGCTGGAGAAGCGCTGGCCGGTCATGCCGCTGGTCGGCGGCTTCTTCGTGCTGGTGTTCGGCGGGCTCACGATCTGGCTGCAGGACGACACTTTCATCAAGCTGAAGCCCACCATCGTGAACTGCCTGTTCGGCATCATCCTGGGGGGCGGCCTGTTGTTCCTCCAGAGGCCGTTGCTGAAGCCGATCTTCGGTGCGGCGTTCAGGCTCACCGACGAAGGCTGGCGCAAGCTCACCCTGCGCTGGGCGCTGTTCTTCTTCGTGCTGGCAGCGGTCAACGAGGTTATGTGGCGCGGCTTTTCGACTGATACCTGGATCGGCAGCAAAATGTTCCTGAGCTTTCCACTCACCCTCGTCTTCGCCTTCCTCCAGGTGCCGCTGCTCAAGCGCTACTGGGACGGCGAAGACAATCCCTTTGCTTCGGGAAGCTAGGGCGTCGGCGCGATCAGCGAAAGCTTTGGAAAATACGCGCGGTAGCGCGCAACATCGCGCGTCAGGACGCGATAGCCACGGATGGCGGCATGAGCGCCGACGTAGAAGTCTGGCAAGGGTGATGCCTTGGTGCCCGTCCGCCTGCGATAGGCGAGGAAGGCCTTGCCGGCGAGAAACGCCGCTTCGTAGGGAATGGCTTCGCGCTCGAAGATCGCTGGCGGCAAAGCTTCATCCAACTCTTCCACTCTTTCGAACCGGATCGATATTTCGCCATAGACGATCGGATTGATTATGAGCCGCGAGTCGTTCGCTGCCCGTTGAAGGGCCGCGCTCGACCAGGACAGCCAACGACGGTCTTCTGTGAAGATGTCTAGAAGGACGTTGCTGTCGACGAGAATGGCGCTCATCAGCGTCGAGTCAGCGCCATGATTGCTTCTGTGCTGAGTGTTCCGCTGCCACGCCCGCGCATATGAGCGACCAATCGCGCTCCGCGACTCGTCTTCTTGCGGTCGGCCCGGATGATCTGCACGGTTTTTCCATCGTAGATAAACTCGACTTCAGTGTGCGGCAGAAGGCCCGCTCGCTCTCGAATTCCCTGCGGGATGGTGACCTGGCCTTTGGAGGTGATGCGCATTACCTCGTCCTTATTCCTACTGGTAAGAGTAAGACTTAAGGATGATATTTTCAAGCCTTGCCTCGGCAGCTTTCAGAGAAGCTGCGGCTGCAGGGCTTTCGCCTCTTCCCGCAGGGCGGCCAGATACTTTTCGGCAAACGAGCCCATCGAGGAGTCCTCGACCCAGGCGGCCACGCATACCGCGGCGATCGTTCCTCCGTCGTAGCGTTTGAGCGGCACGGCCACCGCATGGTAGCCGCGGCGAAGTTCCTGGGCGGTGACGGCATAGCCCTGCTGGCGCACATGCAGGATTTCCTCACGCAGCGCCTTTTTGTCGGTGACGGTGAAGTCGGTCATGACCTTGGGCTCGAGCTTGTCGAGCCAGGCGTCCAATACCTTGTCGGAAAGCTGGCTCAGGATGGCGCGGCCCGCCGCGGTGTTGAAGGCAGGACGCCGGAGCCCGATCGTGGGCGCCAGCACGTCGGGGCGGCCGTGCAGGGAATGGGCGATCATGACGATGTCGTAGCCGTCGAGGACCGCGGCGAAGCACGACTGCTCCGTCCGATCGCCGATGCGCTCGCATGCCGGCTGGATGATGGTCGAGACCATGTTCGAGCCAAGATAGGCCGACGCCAGCTCCATGATGCGCGGCGTCAGCCGGAAGGTGCGCCCGTCGCTTGCCGCCATGCCGAGGCAGGTGAGGGTGTAGAGCGCGCGGCGCACGCTGGGCTTGGGCAAGTCGGTGGCGCGGGCGACATCGCTCAGGGTCATGTGGCGCTTCTCGCGCCCGAATGCGCCGATCACCCGGAGGCCGCGCGCAAAGGCTTCCAGGAAATCGGGTCCATGGCCGCTCGCCGCCCGCCTCTCCGCATCTTCCGCCCGCAATCGCGCCATCTACGATCTCCAAACCGCGTCAGACTTTTAGTGCCCAGGCATTGTCGGCGTCGACCAGCAGGGTCACCGTTTCGCCCACCGCCGCCGCACGCGTCGCCGGGCATTCGACGTTGAAGCGCAGCCCCGCCGTTTCGACCACCAGCGACCGACGCGGCCCGCGAAAGACGCCGTCGACGACCTTGCCCGGCCAGGCGAGTTGTCCGGCGGATACAGGCGCGTTCGGCGGAGCCAGCGCCACGTCCTCGGGCCGTACCATCACCAGCACCGTCTCGCCGGGCTGGAAAGCCTGGCTAGCGCGGCAGTCGCCGCGGCCGTTCGCGCCCTCGATCGTCAGGACATAGTCGCCGTCAACCCCCGCCCGGCAGCCCGCCACGGCGGCCTCGATCAGGTTGGGCGTGCCGAAGAAGGACGCGACCTCGCGGTTGGCCGGCCGGCGATAGACGGTCTCGGGCGCACCAACCTGCAGGATACGGCCCTTCTGCATCACCACGACGCGGTCGGACAGCGCCATGGCTTCCTCCTGGTCGTGGGTAACGTAAAGCGTCGTGATCTTGAGCCGTTGCTGCAAGGCGCGGAACTCGTCGCCCATCTGGGCGCGCAGCCGGGCATCGAGGTTGCTGAGCGGTTCGTCGAGCAGCAGCACCTCGGGCTCGAACACCAGGGCGCGGGCGATCGCCACCCGCTGCTGCTGGCCGCCGGACAAGGCGGGAGCCGGACGGTCGGCGAAGCGCTCCATCTCGACCAGGCGCAGCGCCGTCGTCACCTTGTCGCGGATCTCGGCCTTTGCGACATGGCGCACCCGCAGCGGATAGGCGACGTTGTCGAATACCGTCATGTGCGGCCAGATTGCATAGGACTGGAACACCATACCGAGCTTGCGATGGTCGGGCGGCACGAACAGTCCGGCTACCGCGTCGCTCACCACGCGGCCACCGATCACGATACTGCCGGTATCGTTGTGCTCCAGCCCCGCCACCATGCGGAGCGTCGTGGTCTTGCCGCAGCCCGATGGCCCCAGAAGCGTCACGAACTCGCCGTGTTCGATGGACAGGTCGATGCCGTCGACCGCCCTGACCTCAGCGAAGTGCCGTCCGACGGTTTGCAGGATGACGCTCGGCACGGTCCGGCTCCGCTACTTGTAGATCTGCTTGGCGATTTCGAGCATGGCGTCCTGGCGTTCCGGCACGGTGGTGCCGAGCGCCGTGGTCGCGAGCAGGGGCCTGATCTCCTCGACGGTCTTCTCGACCACTCCTTTGACCACGGGATTGTAGCCGGCATTGGCGAAGACGATCTGCGAGTCGGGCTCGAGATAGTGGTTCATGAACACGCGAGCCGCGTTGGGGTGTGGCGCCCCCTTGAGCGTCGCGAGGTCGAAGCGGACATAGGGCCGGCCTTCGGTGGGCACGATCGGCTTGACCGGCAGGCCCTTGAGGTTGTTGTAGTCCTGCAGCGAGAAAGGGATGTAGAGCGGGAACTCGCCGCGCGCCACGCGCCGCTCGCTGTTTTGGATGTCGCGCGAGAAGACCGGCTTCTGCGCCGCCAGTCTTTCATGGAATTCCTTGCCGAAGGTGTCGTGCATGACCACGAAGAACACCGCGCCGCCGCCTAGCGCGCGATAATCGTCGGACAGGATCTTGCCGGCCCATTTGGGATCAAGGATGTCCTTCCAGCTCTTGGGCTCGTCCGCCGGCTTCACCAGGGTGCGGTTGATCATCAGGCCGTAGCTGATTACCTCGGCCGGGATGCGGATATCGTCGGCTTCGTAGGGCGGCACGATGTTCTTGATGTTGGGGATCGGGCCGTGCGGCTGGAAGTTGCCGTCGCGGGTCATCAGCCAGGTCGTCGTGCTGCCGTTGTGATGGATGTCGCCCAGGAACCGACCGGCCGACTGCTCGACGCGCACGCGCTCGCGGACCTCGCTGGCACGCGCCTCCAGTAACTCGACCTGAATGCCGTACTTCTGCTCGAAGGCCTTGATGACCGTCTTGTGGAAGGGCGAGCCGATCGAGGCGGTGTAGATGACGAGCTTGCCTTCCTTCCTGGCCGCCTGGACCACCTTCTCCCAGTCGTCGGTCTGCGCCGAAGCGGGCCGGGCGAGCGCCGAGGCCGCCGCAAGCATTGCAAGAACACTTCTCCGCAACATGGTTCATTCCTCCCGGTCGGCTTTTCCTAGAGCGTGCTGATGCGCTTCTTGATGAAGCGCAGCTGGACCCAGCGGAACACCAGGACCAGGACCAGCATGACGAGGCCGATGACGCTCACTTCCTCGGGCTTGCCGCTCACCCACATCTTCAGCATCACCACCGACAACACTTCGGTGCCCGGCGCGTAGAGCAGGATCGAGGCGCTGAGCTCGCGCATGATGCCGAAGAAGATCAGCACCCAGCCGACCGCGAAGGCGGGCCAGGCAAGCGCGATCAGGATGCGGCCCAGCGTCTGCCACCAGCCGGCGCCATGCACGCGCGAGCATTCCTCGATGTCAACCGCGATCTGCTGATAGGCAGCCGACGTCACGCGCACGGCGACCGGCGTGCCGAGCGCGACATAAGCCAGCAACAGCGCCCACAACGTGCCGTAGATCGGGATCTGGTGCGGCAGGATGGCGAAGCCCCACAGGAAGCCGATCCCCAGCACCATGCCCGGCATCATCCAGGGCAGCCAGGCCAGCACGTCGATCAGGCGCCGGCCGCGCCAGCGCGTGCGCGTGGTGACGTAGGCCACGATGCCGCCCAGCGCCATGGTCGTCGTGGCGCCCACCACGCCCAGCAGCATGGTGTTGCCGAAGGCACGCCAAAAGCCGCTATTCTCCCAGACGTTGCGGTAGTGCTCGAAGGTCAGCATTTCGGCTTCGTAGAAACCGAAGAACTTGAAGAACGAGCTGAGCAGGAGCTGGCTGACCGGCAGCGCCACGGTCAGGGCAAAGAAGGCGGTGCAGATGGCGAACGTCACCCACCGCATTCCGCCCAGCCGGGTGACGTTGGGCGCGTAGCCCTTGCCAGTCACCGTGGTGAAGCTGCGGCCGTGCAGCAGGCGGCTTTGCAGGACGAGCAGCAGGAACATCAGCGCCATGGCGGCGAAGCCCAGCGCTGTGGCCGACTGGTAGTCGGGCTGCGCCCGCTGGGTGATCGAGTTGTAGATCGTGGTGGTGATCACCTCGATGCCGACCGGCGTGCCGAAGAACACCGCCGATTCGAAGGATTCCATGCCGCGGATGAAGCTCAGGATGAAGGCGCTGGTGGTGACCGGCAGCATCAGCGCCAGGGTGATGCGCCAGAAGGTCTGCCAGCGCGTGGCGCCCGACATGCGGCTCGATTCCTCGAGCGAGGGATCCATGGCGCGGAAGGCGTCGACCACGAACAGGAAGATGAACGGCGTCGAATACTGCATCATGTGCCAGATGACGCCGCCGTAGGAGTAGACATCGACGATCGTGGCGTCGCTGCCGCTCAGCCACCGCCACACCAGGTTGATGGTGCCGACCTGGGCGTTGCCCAGCATGGCCCAGGCGGTCGCCGTCAGGATCGGCGGAATGAAGAAGGGCAGGGTGATCAACACCTCCAGCACGCCACGCCCGGGCGTATCGGTGCGCGCCACGATCCAGGCCAGCAGCACGGCGAGCGCCAGCGACAGGACCGTCTTGACCAGCGAGATGCCGACGGTGTTGGCCAGCACCACCAGGTTCGCACTCGTGGCGATGCCGAGGTAGCCGTCGAGATTGAACGCGCCGGCGATCCCAGGCGGCGTCGAGTGAAGGCTGCCGTAGAGCAGCATCACCATGGGATAGAGCGACAGGAGGCAGAGGATGAGGATCAGCGCGGCGATACCGGCGGGCCGGCCGAAGCGCCACAGGCCATCGAACGAAACGCCGGCGCGTTCCGGGAATTTCGCGGCAACCGTCACCCGGGACGCTCGTCAAGCGCGGCCGATCCCATCCCTCGCGCCTCCTCCCGCAGAAGGCGCGGAGAACCGCGCCGTCCGGCTCTGCGATGGCCGTCTCCCGCAGCCTTGTCGCGCTGGCTATTCGGCCGCCAGCGGCAGCCTGTTCCTGTCCAGCAAGCCCAACGGACTTTTAGCCGTCTGCAGCTTCTCGGCATAAGCGTCGAGCCAGTCCATCTCGGTCGGGGCGACGAAGGCGCCGCCGCGTGCGCCGCGATAGATGTCGGGATTGTCGACGGTCGCCGGCACCTTCTTCTCGTTCATGAGTTCCTGCGCCGCCTGCAAGAGGCGCTTGCGCGTGAGGGCAATCATGCGGTCCGACGGTGCGAGGTGCTCGAGCGAGCGGTCGACGACCTCGCCCATGCATTCGATCATCGCCTGATCCTGCCGGCCGATGCCCTGGATGCCGGTGTAGCTGACGTTCTTCTGCATGTCGCGGTCGATCAGGTAGTCGTTCTCACGCCGCGCCACCAGGCGCCACCGTCCGAACCAGTCGTTGGTGTTCGGCAGGTACTCGACCTCGGGCTTCAGGCCGGGGATCCAGTCGCCGTTTTTCAGCGTCTCGAGTGGACGCGTCTTCTGCTTCCAGGCGAGGTTGTAGGTCATGGTGTGCGTGTCATCCATCGGCACGTTCAAGGTGCACGCGATTTGGTCCTCGAAGAAACCGTTGGGTGTCAGCGTGATGAACGGGAACAGGAAGTGGGCAAAGCGATAGTAGTAGGTGCCGGGCTCAGCCGGCCGGTACGCCGCATACATCGTACCCCACTCAGTCTCGGTCGATTTGTAGTCCGGCGCTCGCTCGCCCACAGCCCAGCGGTTGATCGTGGTCGGGTCGACGTCCTCCGTCTTGACGCCGCCGACGTGCAGGAAGCCGAAATGCGAGGTGTCGATGTCGCCCTCGAGCGACTGGAACCAGTTGCACTCGCGCATGTGCACGCGCGTGAAGCGCTCTTCCTCGGGCAGCATCAGCACTTCGACATTGGGCAGCGACGGCGCTTCTTTACGCTGGCCCATGTAGGTCCAGATGAACCCCGCGCGCTCGACCACCCGGTAGGCCTTGGCCTTGATGCGGTCCTTGAAATCCTGGGCCGGCGGCACGTTCGGCGTGTCGAGGCAGTTGCCTTCGACATCGAACTTCCAGCCGTGATAGACGCAGCGCAGGCCGCCTTCCTCGTTGCGCCCGAAGAACAGCGAGGCGCAGCGGTGCGGACAGCGATGCTCCATGATGCCGACCCGGCCGTCGGTGTCGCGGAAGGCGATGAGCTGTTCGCCCAGCAGCATGAGCCGCATCGGCTCGCCGTCGGCCTTCAATTCCGAGGAAAGGCAGGCAGGAATCCAGTATTCCCGCATCAGATTGCCCATGGGCGTGCCCGGCCCAACGCGTGTCAGCATCTCGTTGTTGACTGCAGTTAGCATGGTTCCCTCCAGATTCGTCCGCTTACCGAACGTTCGTACGATGATAGCAAAAGCCAATGAAACCGGCAACAAAAGGCAGGTGCGCGCGCACCAGTACTTTCAAAAACGCAGGTCTTGGAGGCGGTTTGCCCCGGGAACGCTTAGACTCCCGCCGGCTTGCGCGGCGGCCACATGCGGGCAAGCTCGCCGGTGGGATTGGAGTAGGTCGGAAAATCTGATTTGTCGCGCGACTCGTGGAAGTGGGCGAGCGCCCACACGACGGTCGGAAAGGCGAGCTGCTCCCACGGAATGTCGGCCCATTCGACCAAGGCCACTTCTTCGCTCTCGACTCCGGCCGCCACATCGGCGCTCAGCAGCCGCGCGCGATACATGATCTGCACCTGGCCGATGCGGGCCACGCTGTACATGGCGAGCAGGCGCTCGATCTCGATGTTGGCGCAGGCTTCTTCGCGGGCCTCGCGCTCGGCCGCCTGCTCGGTCGTCTCGCCAAGCTCCATGTAGCCCGCCGGCACGGTCCAGAAGCCCTTGCGCGGTTCGATCGCCCGCTTGGCGAGCAGGATCCGATCGCCCCACGTGCACACCGCGCCGGCGACGATCTTGGGATTTTGATAGTGGATGAACTCGCAACGCGCGCAGACCAGCCGCTCGCGGTTATCGCCGTCGGGGATGCGCTTCTCGAAATGATCGGGTGGATCCCAGGGCAGCCGCGGACGATCGGGCGCAGAAGGAGGCGGGGACGGCGGCGTGGTCATCGCCTCCGCTCTTACGCCGCCCGTACCAGGGCCGCAACGCCGGGGAGGTTCTTGCCTTCCATCCATTCCAGGAAGGCGCCGCCCGCGGTCGAGACGTAGGAGAATTTGTCCTCCACTCCCGCTGCGGCAAGGGCCGCCACCGTGTCGCCGCCGCCTGCCACCGACAAAAGCTTGCCGGCGCTCGTCAGCCGCGCGACCGCCTCGGCGAGCGCTACCGTGCCGGTATCGAATGGTTTCATCTCGAAGGCGCCCAAGGGTCCGTTCCAGACCAGGGTGGCGCACTCGGCCAATTCCTCGAGATATAGTGAGATCGACTTGGGACCGACATCGAGGATCATCTGATCGTCGGGGCAGGCATCGACGTCGACCACCCGATGCGGCGCGTTGGCCTTGAACTCGCCGGCAACGACGGCGTCGACCGGCAGCAGAACCTTGCACTTGGCGGCCTTGGCCTTGGCCAGGATGTCGAGCGCGGTCGGCGCCAGGTCCTTCTCGCACAGCGACTTGCCGACCTTGATCCCCTGGGCTGCCAAGAAAGTGTTGGCCATGCCGCCGCCGATGATCAGCTTGTCCACGCGGCTGACCAGATTGCCCAAAAGGTCGAGCTTGCTGGAGACCTTGGCGCCGCCGACCACGGCGCACACCGGCCGCTTGGGATTGCCCAGCGCGTTCTCGAGCGCCTCGAGCTCGGCCTGCATCAGCCGGCCCGCCGCGGCGGGCAGGCGATTGGCGAGGCCCTCGGTCGAAGCGTGCGCACGATGCGCCGCGGAGAAGGCATCGTTCACATAGACGTCACCTAGCACCGACAGCTTGTCGATGAAGGCGGCGTCGTTCTTTTCCTCTTCCTTGTGGAAGCGCAGATTTTCCAGCAGCAACACCTCGCCCGGCTTCAGCGCGCGCACGGCGTCCTCTGCAAGCGGACCGATGCAGTCCTCGGCGAAGGCGACCGGCTTGCCCAGCACCTTGGACAGCGGCTCGACGAGCGGCTTCAACGACATTTCCGGCACGCGCTTGCCGTCGGGCCGGCCGAAATGGCTGAGCACGATCACCTTGGCGCCCTTGGCCGCCAGCTCGGCGAGCGTCGGCGCGGCGCGCTCGATGCGCGTTGCGTCGGTCACCTTGCCGTTCTTCATCGGCACGTTGAGGTCGACGCGCACCAGCACGCGCTTGCCGGCCACGTCAACGGAATCGATCGTCCTGAAGCTCACCTTGGGCATGCACCTGCTCTTGGGATCAACGTTTGCGAATGACGAATATCAGCACATCGCCTTCGCGACGACTCGAAACCAGTTCATGGCCTGTCTGCTTGCAGTACGCGGGAAAGTCCTGCTCCGCGGCAGGGTCGGTGGCGCGCACCGTAAGCTCGCCGCCGACCGCAAGCTCGCGCAGCTTGCGGTTGGCGCGCAGTACCGGCAGCGGGCAGAGCAGCCCCGTCGCGTCGTATTCGAGGGTCTCAGTCACGGGGTCGATAATACTTCAAGGCTTCGGGCAGCCACTGACGAATATCGGCGAGTCGCGTGGTGTCCGCAGGATGCGTGCTCAACCATTCCGCCTGCCGACGCCCGGTGCTGGCGGCGTGCATGCGCTCCCACACCACGATCGCCTCGCGCGGGTCGTAGCCGGCCAGCGCCATCAGCACGAGGCCGATGCGATCGGCCTCCGATTCCTGCGCTCGGGACATCGGCAGGATGAAGCCAACCGTCGCGCCGGCGCCAAGCGCCGCCATCATCGCCGGCACATAGGCTCGGCTGCGCCCGCTCACGGTCGCCGAGAGCGCGACGGCGGCAGCCGTTGCGCCGACCGTCGCCACCATCTGGTCGCTCATGCGTTCGGCACCGTGGCGCGCCAGAGCGTGCGCCACTTCATGGCCGATCACGACGGCCAGTCCTGCCTCGGTCTTGGTGAGCGGCAGGAGGCCGGTATAGACCACGACTTTGCCGCCCGGCAGGCAGAAGGCGTTGAGTTCGTTCTTGTCGACGGTCTTGAATTCCCAGCGAAAGCGCGGCGCGCGCCACAGATCGTTGGGCGGCTGTTCGGCCGCCGCGGCGATGCGCCGGCCAACCTTTTCAACCAGTGCATTGGTTTCGGCATCGTAAGACAGCGATTCCTTGGAAAGCACTTGCTGGTAGGCCTGCAAGCCCATCTGGCGCTCTTCGCTTTCGCTCACCAGCATCAGCTGCGAGCGCCCGGTGACCGGCGCCGATTCGCAGGCGGCGAGGAGGGTAGCAACGCCGCACAGAGCCAGCAGCGATCGCGGAGCAGGGCGCATGCGTCGGACTCTAGTGGCGGCAGTCCATCAGGTCGAGAGGAAGCCCGGGCCGCCGCGGCGCTTGAGTTCGTGGCCGGCATCGCGGCCCAACGCTTCGGCATCGGCGGCCGTGCCGCGCCGCTCCGTGGCGATCAGCTCCGAGCCGTCAGGCTTCACGATCAGGCCGCGCAGATGCAGCGCGCCGTCGGTCGTGAGAACGGCGTGACCGGCGATCGGCGTGCGGCACGAACCGTCGAGCACGACGAGCATGGCGTGCTCGGCTGCCACGCAGGTCGCGGTGGTCGCGTGATTGATGGCGGCAAGCTGTGCCCGGGTCTTTGCATCGTCCTCGCGGCATTCGATGCAGACCGCACCCTGACCGACGGCAGGCAGCATCTCGTCTTCCGGTACCGGCGCGCCGACATGGGCGACGCCCAGCCGCTTCAGCCCGGCCAGAGCCAGTATGGTCGCTTCGACGACCCCGGCGGCACGCTTGGCGAGCCGAGTATCGACGTTGCCGCGCAAGTTGACGATCTGCAGGTCGGGTCGGCGGTGCAGGAGCTGGGCGCGCCGGCGCAGCGCCGAGGTGCCGACGATGGCACCCTGCCGGAGGTCGGCGATGCGCTTGGTGTCGCCGGCGATCAGGACGTCGCGCGCATCCTCTCGGGGCAGGAAGGCGGCGATGACAAGCCCCGGCGGCTGCGCCGTCGGCATGTCCTTCATGCTGTGGACCGCGGCGTCGATTCGGTGCGTGAGCAGCGCCTCCTCGATCTCCTTGACGAACAGGCCCTTGCCGCCGGCTTCGGACAGCGGCCGATCCTGGATGACATCGCCCGTGGTCTTGATCGGGACGATCTCGATGGCGTCGGGCGCCGCCAGCGCAGGTACTGAAGCGGCCAACGCATCGCGCACCAGGCCGGCCTGGATCAAAGCGAGCTTGCTGCCGCGCGTGCCGAGTCTCAGGAGGGGCGCCGTCATGGCGCTGCTCTAGCGCAGGCGGACGGCCGACGCTAGAAGACACGCATGCGCGTGATGGGAATTGAAACAAGCTGCGACGAAACAGCCGTCGCCATCGTCGAGGCGCCAGCCGCGGGCAACGGGCCCGTCGGCCAGATTCTGGCCAATGTGATCTACAGCCAGCTGACCGAGCATCGCCGCTTCGGCGGCGTGGTGCCGGAAATCGCAGCACGCGCCCATCTCGAGCGCATCGATGGGCTGATCGAAGAGGCGCTCGCGACCGCAGGCCTCGATCTCGCCGGTCTCGACGGCGTCGCCGCCACCGGTGGGCCCGGCCTGATCGGCGGCGTGATGGTGGGCGTGATGACGGCCAAGGCGCTGGCCTTCGCCCACGACAAACCCTTCCTCGCCATCAATCATCTCGAAGGTCACGCGCTGTCGGTGCGATTGACCGAAGAGGTGAGCTTTCCCTATCTGCTGCTGCTGGTCTCGGGCGGCCATTGCCAGCTCCTCACCGTACGCGGTCCGGGCGACTTCACGCGGCTGGGCACGACCATCGACGATGCGGTCGGCGAGTGCTTCGACAAGACGGCGAAGCTTTTGGGCCTGGGCTTTCCCGGCGGCCCGGCCGTCGAACGGGCCGCCAAGGACGGCGATCCGCAGCGCTTCGCCCTGCCGCGGCCGATGTGGAAGAAGCCGGGCTGCGACTTCTCCTTCTCCGGCCTCAAGACGGCGGTGCGCCAGACCATCGAGAAGTTCGATCCCGACGACAGAACCGCGATCGCCGATCTTTGCGCCTCGTTCCAGCGCACCGTGGGCGACGTTTTGGCCGACCGATGCGCCAACGCGCTCACGTCAGCACCATCGCCCACGCTCGTTGTGGCCGGCGGAGTCGCCGCCAACCTCTACCTGCGCGGACGTCTCGAGGAGGTTGCCACCCGGCACGGCGCTCGCCTCGTCGCACCGCCGGTCAAACTCTGCACCGACAACGGCGCCATGATCGCCTGGGCCGGCATCGAGCGGCTGCGGCTTGGCCGCACCGATGCGCTCGATTTCAGGCCGCGGCCGCGCTGGCCGCTCGATCCTTCCGTTGTCGTTCGGGTGTAGAGTGGCGGCATGAGCAGCGCCTCCGAGATCGTCCCCCTGTTCTCCACACCGGTCGTCATTTCGGAGGTGCCTGACGCCGCGGCGCTCAATGTCGAGCTGCGCCAGGTGATCGAGCAGCGACATAAGACACACCCCGGCACGCAGCATTCCAATCTCGGCGGCTGGCAATCGAGCTGGGACATGGATCGCTGGGGCGGGGCGCCGGCGATCAAGTTACTGGCGATCGGCCGCAATGCAGCCAATCGCGCCACGACAGACCGCGAAGGCAAGCCCGCCACCGTGACGTGGCGTGCCAATATGTGGGCCAACATCAACAGGAGCGGCCACGGCAACGAGTTCCATTCCCATCCCGGCAGCTTCTGGTCGGGCGTCTACTATGTCGACGACGGCGGCATCGCCGCCGATCCGTCACTGGGCGGCGAGCTGGAATTCATGGATCCACGCGGACCGGGACCGGCGATGTACGCGCCGCATCTCGCCTTCGCCATGCCGGGCGGCCTATCGGTCGGCGCCAACGAGACGGTGCCGCCCAGAACCGGGCGCCTGGTGATGTTCCCGGCCTGGCTGCTGCACCAGGTACGGCCCTACCGCGGCGGCGGTGAACGCATTTCCATCGCCTTCAATCTCAGCCTGTGAGCGCTATCGGTCATATCGGCGTGGTCGGCGGCGGCGCCTGGGGCACGGCGCTCGCCTGCCTGGCGCGCCGCGCCGGCCGGCGGGTCACCCTGTGGTCGCGTGATCCGGCCATCTCCACGGCGATCGCGCACGATCGCGCCAACCCGGTCTACCTTCCGGGCATCGCGCTCGATGCCGGCATCGAGGCGACTGCTGATCCCGAGAGCCTGGCTGCCTGCGACGCTCTGCTGCTGGTGTGCCCGGCGCAGGCGGTGCGCGACGTGGCGCGCCATTTGGCCGGGGCGGCCCCGGTCGTCATCTGCGCCAAGGGCATCGAGGCATCGACCGGCCTGCTGATGCCCGAAGTGCTGAACGAGGTGCTGCCGGGCCGGCCGCTCGCCATGCTGTCGGGCCCGAGTTTTGCCGAGGAGGCGATGCAGGGCCTGCCGACGGCAGTCAGCATCGCCACGGCGGATCCGGCACTCGGCCGCACGCTCGCGGCGTCGCTGGCGGCCGGCGCGTTCCGGCCGTACTGGACGCACGACGTGCTGGGCGTCGCCCTGGGCGGGGCGGTCAAGAACGTGCTGGCGATCGCTGCCGGCATCGTCGAGGGTCGCGGCCTCGGCCACAACGCCGCCGCGGCCCTGATCACGCGCGGCTTTGCCGAAATGGCGCGGCTTGGCCAGGCAATGGGTGCCGAGCTCGAGACGCTGACCGGGCTGAGCGGCCTCGGTGACCTGGTGCTGACCTGCTACGGCCCACTGTCGCGAAACCGGTCGCTGGGGGCGGCGATGGGCAAGGGCACGCCGCTCGCCCGGTACATGCGCGGCCGGCGGCAGGTCGTCGAAGGCGAAGCGACGGCGCCGGCGGTCCTGGCGCGAGCCGCACGGCAGAAAATCGAGATGCCGATTTGTGCCGCCGTCGATGCTATCCTGCACCGCGGCGCGGACCTCGACGAGGCGATCCGGGCCTTGCTGGCGCGTCCGCTCCGGCGCGAGGGCGAATGAAGGGGAAGTGACATGGCGCATTGGCTGCTGAAGTCCGAGCCGTCGTCTTACTCGTGGGACCAGCTGGTGAAGGAGAAACGCACCTCGTGGACCGGCGTGCGCAACTTCCAGGCCGCGATCAATCTCAAGGCGATGAAAATGGGCGATCGTTGCTTCTTCTACCATTCCGGGGAAGGCAAGGAGATCGTCGGCATCGCCGAGATCGTCAAGACGGCCTATCCCGATCCGACAGACAAGGACGGCAAGGCCGTCGCCGTCGACGTAAAGGCCGTGCAGCCGGTCAAGCAGCCGGTGACGCTCGCCGCCATCAAGGCCGATCCCAAGTTCAAGGATTTCAAGCTGGTGCGCCAGTCGCGGCTCTCGGTCGTGCCGGTGAGTGACGAGCACTGGAAGCTCATTCTGAAGATGACCGACGCCAAGTGATCGACAACACGCGCGGCATCCTCGCGATGTCGGCGTCGGTCGTTGCCTTCATCTTCAACGATGCCCTGGTCAAGCTCGCCGCCGAGACCACGCCGGGCGTGCAGGCAATCGGCTTGCGGGGCCTCTTCGCCGCCGCCTGGTGTGTGTTCGCGCTGCTGGCAAGCGGCTCATGGAAGCGGATGGGAGGCGTCACCAACCCGCAGGTCATGCTGCGCGGCGTCCTCGAGGCCGCAGCTGCTTTCGTCTACTTGATCGCGCTGTTTCACATTCCCTTTGCCATCGCGACCGCGGTCAATCTTTCGACGCCCCTGATCCTCACTGTGCTCGCCGTACTGGTCCTGAAGGAAGACGTTCGCTGGCGTCGATGGAGCGCGGTAATCGCCGGTTTCGCGGGCGTCCTGCTGGTGATCCAACCGCGCCCCGGCGACATCAATGCATGGACCTGGGCAGTTCTGGCCGCGGCCCTGATCGGCGCGGTCCGCGACGTGCTGAGTCGCTTCCTGCCGGTTTCGGTGCCGAGCCTGGTGGTTTCCTTCACCACCGCCTCGATGGTGGCCGTCTTGGGCTGTGCCTGGTCCCTGCTCGAGGGCTGGCAGCCGATGAGCTGGGAAGTGATCGAGCTTCTCCTCGCCTCCTCGCTCATGCTGGCCCTGGGCTACCAACTCGCGCTGCTGGCCATGCGCTCCAGTGCGGAGTTCTCGGTCATCGGATCGTTCCGCTACGCCTCGATCCTGTGGGCGATCGCCATCGGCTATGTCGTGTGGGGCGACGTGCCCAACACGTTGGCGCTAATCGGCATCGCGGTGATCGTGGGCGCCGGCCTCTACATCCTGCACCGCGAGCGCCTGCGCCGCTGAAGGGGGCGCAGGCCTACGCCGGCGGCGGCGGCATATTGCTGTTGAAGATGTCGCGGTACAGCTTCCAGTGCCCGTTCACTTTCTTCCAGACCACGATGTACTTGCCACGGTCGCTTACCTTGCCGGTGTTGCCGGCTAGCGTGTATTCGCCGACCTCATACCCAAGGTCGCCGGAACCGTCCGCCTCCACGGTCTTGAGCTTGATCACGGTGTCGCCTGCCTTCCAGAAACTCTGAAAAAGCCGCTCGAGCGACTTCGCACCGGAAGCCACCTTGGCGTTCGGCGGCATGATCTCTCCGTCCTTCGTGTACAGGCCGACCAGAGCCTGCGCGTCGCCGCGATCGTAGGCCGCCATGAACACTTTTTCTGCAGCCAGGATGGCGTTATGGATCGCTTTTGACTTCATCGTCATTCTCCCCGTTTGGTGGTCCTTGCCACGCCGGGCTGGCGTGCGAAACTCCGCTTAAGCCTGAAGTGCATCCAGCAAGGTTTTGGCCTCCCTGAGATCCTTGGTGCCAAATCCTTCCGTGAACCAGCCATAGATTCCCGACAGCATCTCGCGCGCGGCGGCGCGGTCCTGGCGTTCCGCCAGCAGCCGCGCCAGGGTCGTCGTGCTGCGAAGTTCCCATGACTTTGCCTTCTGGTCGCGGGCGACGTCGATGGAGGCGCGCAGGGCAGCCTCGGCTTCCTGCGAGCGGCCCCGCAGCATGAGCACCCATCCCTTCAGCCGCAGCAACTCGGCATAGTGCACCCGCTCTTCCCCGTTCTCGGTCGCCAGGACGCTCTCACCTATGAGCGCGGCTGCCCCCTCGAGGTCGCCGGCGAGCGCCAGCCCCTCGCCCTGCAGGCCTCGCAAATACCGGATCCAGATCCGGTGGCCGGTCGCTTGGAGCCGCCCGATCGCCTTGTCGAGCTGCACCACGCTGTCGGCCGCGCGGCCAGCCCGCAGCGAGGCGATGCCGCGGCTGATCTCGGCCATGATTTCCCCCAGCAGCGCCACGCCATGGACGCGGCACACGCGTTCCGCCTCCTCGGTCCGGCGCAGCAATTCCTCGGGCTCGCCGAGGTAGTCGAAAACCTGGGCGCCAAGCGTCAGGGCAAAGGCGAGGTCGAACGGGTGATTGCGGCGCCGTGCGTGCTCGTCTTTTTCGTTGCTCGCCGCTCGCGCCTGGTCCGGGTAACCCAACATCCAGAGATACTGTCCGCGATATATGCCGTCTCCGGTCAGCGGGTCGGTGTTGGTGAGCTGGGCGATATGCCAATGGCGCCGCGGATCGTACATCACCCGAAGCGCGTCTCCCTCACGGCGCGCGGCCGTGAGATCACCCAACCAGTAATGCGATCCAACCGCGGCCCGGTAGCCCACGGCCTCGAGGCTGTCGTCGCCTGCAGCGGCGCCGGCGGCGAGGAGCTTTTCCGCCGATTTGAGCGACAGGGCCAGTCGATCCGCGCTCAGATAGTGCACCCACAAGGAATGGAGAACCGGCGCGTAGGATGGACGGTGATCGAGCGATTCGGTCAACGCCCATGCCGGCTCGAGAATGCGGCTGACCTCGCTGTGCGCCCAGCCATGCTGCGCGACGACGGCAGGCCCCAGCACGGTGCGCAACTCGAGCTCCATGAGATCGCGTTGCGGCCCGCTGGGCAGCCTCTTGATCAGCAGCATGCCATTGTTCAGATGGATGATCGCCTCGCGCAGCGCGAAGCGCTGCATGGCCAATTCGCCGGCCTGCCGCCAGTACGGGACGGCGACCTCGAACAGTCCGGCCGCCGTATAGTGGTTGGCCAGCAATTCCGGCCTGGTATCCCGGCTCTCGGGCCAGCGCTTTTCGAGCGCCTGGGCGATCTTGCCGTGAAGCGTTATTCGCTGGCTCTTCAGCAGGGAATCATAGGCGGCATCCTGCACGAGCGCGTGCTTGAAGGTGTAGACGGCTTGCGGGATGGTCCCGCGACAGGAAGCGAGCTCCGAGGCAACCAGACGTGCAAGCACATCGGAAAGCGTCGCCTCGCTCATCTTCACGACCTCGGCGACGAGGTCGTAGGCGAAGTCGCGGCCGATGACCGAGCCGACCTGCGCGATCCGCTTGACGTCGGCGACGCGGTCCAGGCGTGCCATCAGCGAATCGCGTAGCGTCTCGGGGACCAAGACGCTGACCGAGCCGCCGGCATAAAGGTAGCGATCCCCGCGTTCGACCAGGTCGCCGGACTCGAGGATGGCCTTGGTCAGCTCCTCGATAAAGAGCGGCACGCCGTCGGTCTTGGTGACGATCTGCTCGACGAGTTCCGCCGGAAACGCCTTCCCGCCCGTCAGGTTCGACACAAGCTGCCGGCTCTGCGTCGAGGAGAGCTTGGCGAGATCCATCGCCGTCACGTACGGATATCGCCACCAGGACGATTCGAACTCGGGCCGGTGGGTGAGTACGACCAGGATGGGAATGCTGCCCAACTGATCGATGAGAAGGCCGAGCGTTTCCAGCGAGGTCGGATCGGCCCAATGAATGTCCTCGAACAGCAACAGGCACGGCCCAGCGCGTGCCGCCGCTATCACGATGTCCACCAGAACGCGGATCGTTTCCTCCTTCACGAGTCGGGGCGTCATGGTGAGCGGGCCGTATCGCTCCTCGTGAGGCAGGGAGAGCATGGCGGCGATGAACCTTACGTCGCCGACGGGCAAGCCGTAGTGCCCGACGATGAGCGTTTCCAGCTTGTCCAATTTGGAGGTGGGTGCCTCCTCGCGGCCGAAGTCGAGAGCAACCTCGAAATTGGCAATGAGCGGATGAAACGTGCTGTTGACGTAGAAAGGCGAGCATTGAAACCGCAAGGAGCGCACGCCCTGCGACTCCAGCCGCTCGCGAAATGCGGTGACGATGCGACTCTTTCCGAGGCCCGGGTCGCCCGACAGCAGCACCGCCTCGCCAGCCCTCCGCTCGCCGACCGATTGCCACTGGTCCAGCAACGTCCTCATCTCGTGCGTTCGTCCGACGAGCGGCGATACCTTCTCCTGGACGGCGGCCTCGAAGCGGCTGGCTGCCTTGCTGATTCCCAACACGGTAGAGGCGCGAACCGTGCCGACGCCCTTGAGTTCCAGCTCGCCCAAGTCCTCGTAGTCGAATTCCCCGCCGGCCAGCCGCCGCACGCGCTCGCTCACGACGATGCTGCCGGGCCACGCCGCGCCCTGCAGGCGGGCGGCAAGGTTCATGGCATCACCCACGACGTTGCGTTCGCCGTGCGCCATCACCACGATTCCGGAGGCGATGCCGATGCGAATCCTGAGTCGACCGACTTCCGGCACCTCCAGACGGTTGATCGACTGCAAGATTTCCAGTCCCGCCCGGATGGCGCGCGAGGCCTCGCTCTCGTGTGCCATCGGATAGCCGAAGAAGGCGATGATGCCGTCGCCCATCCGCTGATAGAGGTAACCGTCATAATGCGCGATGCAGGCGGCGCACGCGTCTTCGTACAGTCGCACGATGGTCTGCAGCACTTCCGGGTCGACCCGCTGCGCCAGTTCGGTGAACCCGATGATGTCGCAGAACAGGACCGTGAGCTGCCGGCGTTCGCCCTCCTGCGTCGCAGTGGCCTCCGCCGTTCCGAGGGACTTGTCTGCCTGCAAGGCCGCCAGCAGGCGCTTGCGTGGGCCGAACGGCAGGCCGAGTTCCTTCAGATCGTCGTCGGTCAAGATCCTCAGCGTCGGCAGATCAACTTCGCTGCGGACGAACAGATCGGCGTACTGTTCGAGCCCGATGCCCGTCAGCCAGTCCGTGATCGAATCGACCTGGGGCGTTGGTGTTGGCACTAGTCCGCACCGTGGGACACGAGCAATCCCCTCTCGAGCATCCAGCCCGTGATGGCGAGGCCTCGGTCGAGCGGAATGCGATCCGACCATGATCGCGCGATTTGCATCGGCGTCAATCCCGCCGGGAGTTCCCGCAGCAAGGGCACCAGCGCCTGGCCGCCGAGGTAGGCGATTGCCCCGCTGATCGTGGGATGGCGAAGCGCGGGCTTCACGGTGACGAAGTCACCCTCGATGCAGGGCAGGTCGACGAATTCGAGCTGGCGCGACAAGCCGACTTTCGCCGACGGCAGGAACGAAGGGGCGGCCGTGACGCCCGGCTCGTCCGGTGGCTCGCCGGCCACGCCACCTGCGCGCTCCTGCCAGAATGTGCCGCCGCCTTGCCGCGCGACCTTGCCGTAGTGTCCGGCCGCCCAGCGGCGGTGCCGCTCGGACGATTCCTCCAGGCTCGATTGGTAGAACTGCAGCGCCGCTTGCGTGCTGTCGGCGCGCCGCAACAGCGTGTTGGCGACGATCGCCGCGGACAGGGCTCCCTGAATCGCCTTCTGCACGCCGCTCGATGACAATGGATCGAGGGCAAGGGCGGCGTCGCCGACCTTCAGCAGGGTGGGACTGGCGCATTCCCGGTCCATATAGGGCGTGGCGTTGATGGCCGAGACCGGGCTGGCGAGCTCGGGGTCCGGGTACTGCGCGAGGAGGCGCGACCGGCTCAACAGCTCCCGGAAGCGCTCGGCCAGCGTGCCGCGTATCGCGCGCGCGCGTGCGGCGTCGGCGAAGACGAGTATGTTGTACGTTCCGTCCGGCAGCGGCACGCCCCAATACCAGGCGTCTGCGCCGGCCTCGATGCGAGGTTCCGCCGGCAGGTCGGCGGCGCGCCAGTAGGCATGGAGGGCGAGCGTCGAAGGGCCGGTCCACGTCCTCGATGTCGAGCGACCGGTGGCGCGGCCGGTGGCGTCGGCGAGGAGATCGGCGCGAAGCGGAACGACGCCCTCATCGCTGTCGACGACGACGTGCCAGTCCGCCCCGCGACGGTCGCGCTGCCGAACCGTCGCCGGCTGCAGGACCCGCACGCCGAGTTTCCGAGCGTGCTCGATCAGCAGGCGGTCGAACTCACCGCGATCCACGATCAGGCCGCGCTCGTGCGGTTCCTCGCGCACCTGTGGACCCGACTCCCACTCGACATGCACGCGCCGCACCCGCCGGAAACGCGCCGATCCGATCGCAGCGTGTACGCCGGTCATCTCCAGGAGAGGCAGCACGCCCGGGGTGAGTGCCTCTCCGAGATGCGGTCGCGGGAACCGCGCACGCTCGACCAGCCATACTTCGTGGCCGAGTTGCGCCATGCGCGCGGCGAAGGTGCTGCCGGCCGGGCCGCCGCCCACCACGCCGACGACACTCATGTCGCCGCCTGCCGTTCAGCGATCGCCGCGGCTCCCGACTGCGAAAGCCGCAGATAGGCGCCAAGGCAATAGTGCAGCCAGCCTCGGATATAATCGCAGGCGGGCCGGCCGCGCCGGATCACCTCGTGATGGCAGCCGCCGCCGCAGAGATAGCGGGCCCAGCATGACCGGCAAGGCTCTTGCCGGTGCACGTGGCGTTCGGCGAGCCAGTCCGCTTGGCGGCCGCGGTCGATGCCCGAGGCGAGCGAGCCCATGCCGCCCTCCTCGTCGCCGACGAAGCGATGGCAGGCCGAGAGGTTGCCGTCGGCGGA
This sequence comes from Reyranella sp., assembly GCA_035947815.1. GTDB lineage: Bacteria > Pseudomonadota > Alphaproteobacteria > Reyranellales > Reyranellaceae > Reyranella. The sequence goes on along the minus strand of DASZJU010000264.1, from coordinate 16,313 downwards.
GACGCCGAGATAGCCCGCGCCGGCGCCGCAGGGATAGGGCCGGTGGGTGCCGCGACCGATCTCGCGCAGCGCATTCGCCAGGTTGGCGAACGGATAGCGTCTGCCCGCCATCGTCCGGCGCTCGAATTCGTGGCCGCAGTCGATCAACTCGCCCAGCATGACTTCGAGGTCATCCGGCTGCATCTCGCCCCGCCCGCCGGGCGAGGCGAGCATCGGCGCGAACCCGACGCTGTGAAAGCCCGCGGCGATGAAGTCATCGAGCGTCTGGCGCAAGCCGAGGTTTGCCGGCGTCACCGTGACGCGGGCCGTCACCTGACAGCGCCGCTGCCGCGCCAGCAGCGGCCTCAGCCGCCTCATTATGGTCTCGAAGCTGCCGGCTCCGCCTTTGTAAGGGCGAAGGGCGTCGTGCACCGGCTGCGGGCCGTCGAGACTGATGGTGACGGCAAAGCCATGGGCCTCGAAGAAGTCTGCGTCGGCCTCGCCCAGCAGGGTGCCGTTGGTGGTGATGGAGAAGGTGAGCTTGAGGCCACGCCGCTCGGCAAGCTCGGCGGCACGGCGAGTCGTGGCTTGCACCACCGGCCGGTTGACCAGCGGTTCGCCGCCCAGGAAGGCGATGTTGAGGCGGGCGCCGGGATCGGCGTTGTCCACCAGCAGGTCGACGGCTCGGTCGGCCTGCTCCTGCAACATGCTCTTCGCCACGCCGCCGAACTCACCCTGCTGGGCGTAGCAGTAGGTGCAGCCGAGATTGCACTTCTGCGCCACGGCGAGCGACAGCGCATGGGTGGAGGGCGCCGACAACGGAGTGTCGTCGATCAAGGGAGGGCCGCCGAGGCCGGCCTCCGCCAGCAGGGCTTCCACCGCGCCGGCGGCGCCGTCGTCCATGGCCGCCTTGAACCGAGAGAACAAGGCGGGCTCGACGTCGAACAGGCGACTGCCGTCGGCCACGAACAGGTGCCGCGCCTTTGCGGTTTCGAGCAGATGAGCGTGAGGAAGGCGCGGGCGCGACGCCTCGATGCAGTGCCGGGCGTCGGCGCGGCTCACTTCTTGTCCTTTGCCCTGTCCACGTCGCGCGCGCGTGTCGCGTCGCGGCCGCCGACCTGGAACTTGAGCCAATGCTCCCAGCGCTTGAACAGGTCGTCGTAGTTGATCAGCCGGGAATCGGCGTAGTCGTCCGGCACGTAGTCGCCGGTGCGGATCTTCTGCAGCCAGTTGTCGCCGCTGCTCAGCCCGCTTTCCGTCGGTTCCACGTTGACGTAGTCGGGCCGTGCCGAGGCCCAATAATAGCAGGAGCATTCGCGGTAGTCGTTCTGCCAAGGCGAGCAGAGGCCTTGCGTCAGCTCGCCAGCGGCGGCGAGCTCTTCGGCGATGACGGCGGTATCGTCGGCGAAGAACGGCCGCACTTCGAACTCGGCGCTTACCGCACCCTTCAGGGGATCGGGCGCGGGCACGTCCTTGAGTTCCCAGGCCTTGTCCTTGGTGAAGAGGCAGCGCACCTTCTTGCCTTTGTGCGGCAGCACCTTGACGAGTGCGTTGGACCATTCGAGCGGTGCCAGACCCGCCGGGTTCATGTCGGTCGTGAGCTTGACCTCGTTACGGGGGTCCGACGCGGCCGGGCCCGTGATCTGCGTCACCATCGCGATGCCGTCTGTCTCATCGCCCGGCGGATAGACGCACAGCAGGCGATGACCCTTCAGGAACCGCAGGTCCTTAGGGCAGTGGCGGTCGACGTCGACCACCAGGCTGTCGTATTCGCGCAGCACCAGCCCCTTGAAGATCCGCCGCCAGACGGCGCGGAAGTCGAGCTCGAGCCCGGGGCAGCAGTTGGCGACCGAGGTCACGGGCCTCGAGCTGATCGGATTGCCAGCCGCTTCGTAGTGGACCTGGGCCGTGAGGTCATCGTAGTGGACCTGGGCCGTGCGGTTGCGCGGCGTGAGCTTGGCCCGTTGCGATGCCGGGCGGCGGTCGGACGGCTCGAAGATCGAGCGCTCGCTGGTCCTGCGGATGGTGTTGATCTGGCGATGGGTGAGCGCCAGATAGTTGTTGTCGGCGCCGCACATCAGTGCCGGCATCTTTCGCCGCCCGCGATCGGTGAAGTCGGCCACTTCGTCCGGCTTCCGCAGCAGGTGCACGAACCAGGGCGCGGCGCCGCCGCGCAGCGCGGCATAGACCTGTTCATGGAGGGCCATGATGGTGAAGGTGTCCACGGTGCTGGGCGACATAACCGGCCGGATCGCGCGCTGGGTGTTGGCCGCTTCCTCCTCGGGCATCGAATCGAGTGACAGCGCCGAACGACCCTTGAAGTTGTTGCCGTTCATCACCGCCACGTTCATGAAGCGTACGGTCTCGTAGGCGCGCCGCACGATGTCCTCGGCGCGCCCGTGCGTCACGAACTCGTGTTCGTCGGCCGGCACTTCCGGCCCGTGGATCACCTGATCGAGATCGTCGGCGAGGCTGCGGACGAAAAGCGAGTCGGGCACCAGCGCCGGCGGGCTGCTGCAAATTCGCGCGGAGGCGGTGAGCGGCGTGCCGTCGGCAAGGGTGAGTTTGACTTCGACGAAGCCGTCGCAGGCGTCGTCGAGATAGCCGCGGCTGATCGCGACGTTGTTGTGCAGCCACGACGGCGCCGGCGGCTTAATGGCGAAGAGCGATGGCGGCAAGGTTTCATTCCGAAACTTCTGCTCGCCGTTCTCGCCCTTGTCGCCGCCTTGGCCGTCGTCGTCGGCGCCGAAGCCCAGCCAGCTGCCCTTGTTCCGGTCGTAGATCGCGCGGTCGGGGTGACGATCGAAGATCGGATCGACATCGTCGTCCTTGCCCGGACTCGGACCGTAGATCAGCCCCTTGGCTGGCGTGAAGCGTAGCCGGATTTCGGGAAACTTGCGGTTGGGCTTGATGAAGCGCACATGCCCGAAATCGATGAAAGAAGCCTCGGGCGAGATGAAGTTTTTGCAATAGCCCTTGAGCTGCTGCGCGTCGTGGCCGTGGAACCATTTGGTGTCCGCCGCCACCAAGTCGTGCTCGTTGGCGGTGCGCCGGACCACCTTGCGGTTGGCGACCGAGGCCCGCCAGGAGATCGCTTTTTCGTCGAGGTGGTGCCGGCGCAGCAACTCGAGGGTCAAGGGTTGCAGCTTGTCGTCGTCGGTGAGCGCAAAGACTTCGAGGAACGGCGCCACCGGCCGGATGCGGTCGTCATGCTTGAATTCCAAGGTCCGCGCGACCCGCGCACGGCGAATCTCGCCACTCGACCTGTCCACCATCAGCGTGGGCTCGCTCTTGAGCCGGCGATAGCCGAACGGCCGGTCGGAATCGTCGTCGATTGTATAGCTGTAATTGTCCATGGGCTCGGCCGCGGAGCCCAGTCGACCGATGGCGAGCGGTGGCAGAAGGCGCAGTTGCCGGATCGTCATGGAGCCATCCTTTCTGCCGTCACAAGACCAGCAAGGATACCGCCGATCCAGGTGTCGGTCTGGCTGTCGAGCCCGATCAGCGCGTTGAGGTAGGCCCGCTCGCTCTTGTTGGTGTGGGGGTGGGCGGCCAGCTTGCTGCAGAGCCGCTGTGAACTGCGGATCAGGTCGCGATGCCGGATCCAGCGCTCCAACTCGCCGTCCGGCAGGTCGAGCGAATAGGGAATCTCGAACGGCGGCCCGGCTCGCGCCGGGTCAGCCTCCGCATCGCGCCGCGGCAGGCGCACCAGTATGCCGGCGAGGGTCTTGAGGTTGTACATCTCGCCGAACACGCGGTGCATGACCATGGCGCGCAGGTTGGGCGTGTCGCCCGGCATCGTTCGTGCCAGCCGGAAGGTATGCGCGAGGTATTTCAGGAGCATGCGGTAGCGCAGATTGAACAGGCTCGCCCATTCCTGCGAATGCCGCCGCGAGATGTAACCGTCGTTTGGTGCGTCGGGGTCCTGCAGGGTCGCAGGATTGGTCGGCACCAGGCGAGCCGGTTGCCATTTGTCCTTGTCCGTAAGCGCGTCGTACTCCTGGTAGATTCCGAGGAAGCGGTCGAAATGCGACGGCTCGTCTGTCTCGCTGGTCGCGAGCACTGGCGCTTCGCCCTGGTGGCTGAGCGCCGTGAGCGCCGCCACTGCCTGCGCCCGGGTGGCCACTCGGTCGACCATGACGTGGGCCTGGCGGACCACCGGCATCGACGCCTCCCGGACCTTGGCCGCCCCGTCCAGGCTGCCTCCGGCGTCGAGCATTTGGGGCCGGGGCTGGTAACCGCGTCCCCAGTCGTCGCTCGAGGCTTGGAAGGGGAAGGTGCTCTCTCGGAACACGGGGTCAGGAATGCGCGTGCTGTCGCCCAGCAACTGCACGATCTGCTGGTAGAGGCTGCCGACGCGGTGCGCTCCGCGCTTGGACGCGCGCCCTTTGGCGCACTTGATGATGTTCGCCCGGTCGTCCTTCTCGAACCTCTCGTAACGCTCGAGCAGCTTGCCGCCGGGGCTGCGCTTGCGGGCATCGGCGAATTCCCGCGGGGACGGCATTTCGGCGTACAGGTAGCAGGCGATCGAATCGAGCGAGACCGGCTCCAGCTTGAACGGGAAGGGGTAGAACGGAATGTCCCACGGCAGGTTGACGCGCTCAAGATTGATGGACCCGCCGATCAGGGTAAGGATGTTCTGCACGGTGAGGAGGTGGCCCATTTCCTCACGCGCCACTACCAGGATCTCCTCCTGCCAGCGCCGCACCATGGGGCGCCGCTCAAGCGGCAGCACCTGCTCGCCGCCCAGCGAATAGGCGGCGTAGAGATACTGCACCATCAGGCTGTGCTCGATCTCCGCTCCGATATGCAGCAGCATGACGAGGTGGTCCTTCCACGTCATGTCGGGGCGCTTCTTCGACGATGAGGCCGCGATGGTGTATTTGTTCAGGGTCATGCGACGACGGCTTTCCAGGGGCCGGGGCGAGCGCCGAGGACCGCGTGTCGCCTGATACGCGAGCGAACCGCATTGGCGGCAGGGCACTGCTCACGCCTCAAATCGATTCTTCCCCCGTAACCCGACCGGATCGTAAATGGCGGGGTAGAAAATGCAAAGCGGATTGCAAACGTGAAGGTTATGACGCGAGCTTGCAAGCTCGCCTCGGCAGCAAGCAAGGCTTTCACTTAAGACGCTCGTGCGATCTGAAAAGCTCGACTTCAACACGCGTCGCTTGGAGGGGGTGGACACGCCTTGGAAAAGATTGCGCTTAATTAGAGTCGCGCGCCTCAGGTAGGCGCTAGCGAGCCACCCACTTCTCGTAGTCGCGCGCCACTTCCTCGACGGCGGTGTCGTAGAAGCGCTTGCCGTGTTCGGGCGTGGCCTGGCTGGGATCGGAGCCGATGCGGCCGTCGGGGAAGGCGCGGCGATAATCCTCGGCATCGGCGAACGAACCGTTCGGCGCGATGCGCGGCTCGAGCTGCGTGCGGTTCATCGTCTCGGGATACTTGTACCACGTCAGCGCCACTTCCGAGGCCGTCGCGTGGCTGCCTTCGCCGCTGGGATAGAGTTCCTTTTGAAGCTGCCGGATGCCCGCCCCGTCCCACCAGTTGCGCAGCGCACACTTGACGGAGGGCTGATTGCTGAGCTTCTCCATCGATCGATCGGCATAGATTTCGGAAAAGGCTGCGGTCACCGTGGCGATGTTGCCGCCATGGCCGTTGACGAAGAAAAAGCGCGTGAAGCCATGCCGTGCCAGCGACATCACCGTGTCGCGCACGACGGCGATCAAGGTCGTGGGCCTGAGCGTCACCGAGCCGGCGAAGCCCAGGTGATGCTGGGCCATGCCGACGGAAATGGTGGGCGCCACCAGCGCGCCCGCCTTCTCGCCGGCGCCGCGGCCGATCATCTCGGCGGTGAGCGCATCGGTGCCGATCAGGCCGGTCGGGCCATGCTGCTCGGTCGAGCCGATGGGGATGATGATGCCGGTCTTGGTCTTGAGATAATCCTCGACGAACGTCCAGGTCTTGAGCTGAAGCTGCACGAAACGAAACTCCCACGGGTTTGCGGCAGGATGCGTCGCTTTGCGCAGGCTTACAAGGATTTCAGCCGCGACAAGAACGGACCGGCCGAAACCATCGCGCGATATCACATGCGACGGAAGATGAGCGACGTGTTGATGCCGCCGAACGCGAAATCGTTCGACGCGACGCTCGCTCGTGCTGCCTTACGTCGCCCCGAGGTAGTGTCTCAACCTCGACCAAGGAAGCAGGACGTGTCGTGACAGCGATGCTTGCACCGTCGCGACACAAGCCATGGTATCTCTTCTCGCGCGACCAACTTTCGCTGCCCCTCTACGGGGCGCAAAAAGTCCCTGGTCCACAACGGGCATTTTCGGTCGCTATGGCGCCCGAAAATTCGATCCATAGCCGTGAGCCGTTCCAAAGTTTTACTTGAGTTATCTCATAGTGTTACTTACATTCGTGCTGTACGCCCCCTCAGGAGCATCAGCCATGACAGGTCAAACTGCGGAAACGGTCATGCGCGGCGCTGGCCCATCAGAGAATGACAAGCTGTGCCGGGTCGGTGACCGGCGCCTCGCAAGTCATATTGCGGCAAACGTAAAGGGCAGGCCTGCCGCCGACCAGACCTTTCCCGGCAGCCGGATGGCCGGCGGGAAGCGTCGTATCGGGCGCGAGGCGTCGTACGACCTTGTTGGGCAGGCTTTTGTCATAGACGGCGCGGCGCAGCGCCTCCGTGGCGGGATCCCCGGGTTCGCCCACGATCACCATCTCGGTGGCGCTCTGCAGCACCTCACAGCCATTCAACAGCGTCATCAGCGGGAAGAAATTGCTTTCCAGCTCGCTGGCGAAGGCCGCGACCTGGCGCCGGGCCTTGTCATGCCAGGCCGCCTCTCCGGTCAACACCCACAGCCGGGCGAAGACGCCGATCAGGGTGGCGTTGCCGGCGGGCACGGCGTTGTCGTGGCAGTGCTTGTTGCGCACGATCAGGTCGGCGGCATCGTCGGCGGTGATGAAATAGCCACCGCTGCCGGGATCGGCGAAATGCCGGTCGAGCACGCTGACCAGTGCCTTCGCGTCGTCGAGATAGCGCATCTCGCCTGTCGTTTCGCAGAGAGCCATGCCGGCGCGTGCCATGTTGGCGTAATCGTCGAGCGTGCCGCGATGCAACCGCTTGCCGGCGCGATGGGAGTGAAACAGCCGGCCATCCTCGTCGCGCATCGTGTCCATCACGAAGCGCCAGGCGCGGACGGCGGCGGCGAGCCAGTCGTCGCGCTGGAACACGGCGGCGGCATTGGCCAGGGCCGCGATCATCAGGCCATTCCAGTCGGCCAAGACCTTGTCGTCCCAGCCCGGCCATATGCGCCTGTCGCGCACGGCCTTCAGCTTGGCGCGCAGGCCAGCCAGCCGCCGCTCCTCGTCCTCGCCCAGCAGGGCCGGCGCCCGGTTGCGGTGCAGGATGGTGTGGTGTTCCCAGTTGCCCTGCGGCGTGACGTCGTAGGCCTGCTTGAAAAAGGCCGCATCGCCCGCCCCCAGGAGCGCGTCGATCTCGGCTTCGTCCCACACATAGAACTTGCCCTCGACGCCCTCGCTGTCGGCGTCGTAGGTCGCGGCGAAGCCGCCGCCACCTTCCTCGTTTCCTGCCACCATCTCGCGCAAGACCCAGTCGCAGGTCTCGGCGATGCGCATGGCGTAGAGCCGGCTCTTGGTCCCCTGCCAGACCAGCGTCAGCAGGTCGACGAGCTGCGCGTTGTCGTAGAGCATCTTCTCGAAGTGGGGGATCAGCCACTCGGCATCGGTGGCGTAGCGCGCGAAGCCGCCGGCGAGGTGATCGTAGATCCCGCCCTGGCACATGCGGTCGAGCGCGACCGTGACGGCGTCGGACAGGCGGGCGTTGGTGCGATCGCGCAATCCCGCGCGCCAGATGGTCTCGAACAGGTAAGGCGAGGGAAATTTTGGCGCCTGGCCGAAGCCGCCCCATACCGGGTCGCACTCCTTCGCCAGCCGCGCGGCGATCTGGTCGAGCAGCGCCAGCGGGATCAGCGGGCCCTCGCCCTTGATCTCGATCGCCTTGTTGGCCGCCTTCTGCTGCAACGCCTTCAGCAGCCCGGCACGATTGGTCTCGACCTCCTGCGGCTTGTCGCGGAAGGCCTGGGCCACGCCTCGCAGCACGTCGACGAAGCTCGGCCGGCCGTAGCGCGCGGGATAGGGGAAGTAGGTGCCACCCCAGAACGGCTCGCCGTTGGGCGTGCAGAACATGGTGAGTGGCCAGCCGCCGGGCTCGCCCAGGATATGCAGCGCCTGCATGTAGATGGCGTCGACGTCGGGACGCTCCTCGCGGTCGACCTTGATGTTGACGAACAGCTCGTTCATCACCGCGGCCACCTCGGGCGATTCGAAGCTCTCGTGTGCCATGACATGGCACCAGTGGCAGGCGGCGTAGCCGACCGAGAGCAGGATCGGCCGGTTGGTGCGCCTGGCCTCGGCGAGCGCCGCTTCGCCCCACGCCCACCAATGCACGGGGTTGCTGGCATGCTGCAGCAGGTAGGGGCTGGTCTCGGCACTCAGGCGATTCATGCCGGTTGTTCTCCGAGGTTGCCTTCGCTGTTGATGAGGAGAACGCGCGAGCGCTTGTCGAGTTTCAGCACCTCGAAAGCGGATTTGTCGGCGCAGACACGCAGGAGACCGGCCAGCCCCGCGCAGCCCGACGGTCCCGACGCGATGGCGGGATCGCCGCCCTGCGGATGAGCGAACAGGCGACGCGCCGGTGTCACGTCATCCTCATCGATGGTCATGAACCAATCCGTCGCCGCGCCGACGATCGGCCAGGTGACGGGGGAGATCTCGCGGCAGGCCAGACCGCCCATGACCGTGTCGGCATTGCCGCTCGCCAGAGCTGGCCTGCCCACCGCATTGCTCTGGAACCAGCAATCCGCGCTCTGCGGTTCGACGACGATGAAGGTCGGTCGTTCCGGCAGGACCGCCCACAGATAGCCGATCACCGCGGCGGCAAGGCCGCCCACACCCGCCTGGACGAACAGGTGCGTGGGGCCCTGCGGCCATTGCTGCACGATCGCCTCGTGCGCCAGCACGCAATAGCCGCGCATGACGCTGCGCGGCACCGCATCGTAGCCCTCCCACGACGTGTCGGAGATGATGGTCCAGCCATTCTCCCGGGATTTGCGCCGGCACTCGGCGACGGCGGTGTCATAGTCGCCGTCGACGCGAATCACCTCGGCGCCGCGGGCACGGATCGCCGCTTCCTTTTCGGCGCTGGTGAATTTCGGCAGGAACACGACACAGCGATTGCCGAACAGCTTGGCGCCGGCGGCGACCGAGCGGCCATGATTGCCCGAGCTCGCCGTGGCGAAAGTGAATTTCGCGGTGATCTCGCGATGCTTGCCGTTCATCACATCGGCGAAGCTCGTGCTTGTGCCACAGGCCTCGCCGATCGCACCGGAGAGTTCGTTGTAGACGGCTAAAACGCCGCCCAGCGCCTTGAAGGCGCCGAAGCCGAAGCGCTGGCTCTCGTCCTTGACGCGGATCTCGCCGAGGCCAAGCCGCACGGCGAGGGCAGGCAGCGCATAAAGCGGCGTGGGCTTGTGCCTGGGGCATTCCGCGAGCATGTCGCAGAGCTCGGAAATGCCGTTGGGTTCGACCACGAATCGCTGCTCGCGGCCGAAGGCGAGACCCGGCCCGACGCGGGGGTTTTCGGCCAACCAGGGAGGAACCATGCGCGGTCATAGCATGGTCCATGGTCGGCCGCGCCAAGATCGCCTAAGCTGGCCCAAACGGAGAGAACCATGAAGGTGAACGTCGAAGTGAGTTGCACACCGGAGGAGGCGCGCGCCTTTTTCGGCCTTCCGGACATCAAGCCGATGCAGGATCGCATCATGGGCGAGATCGAGGAGCGGCTGCGCTCCAGCCTCGGCGCCATGAACCCCGAGACGGTGTTCAAGACCTGGCTGCCGGCCTCGATGCAGGGTATGGAACAGATGCAGCAGATGCAGCAAGCGTTCTGGTCGCAACTCGCCAATATCGCCAACGGCAAGAAGGAGTGAGACGGCAATGAGCCAGCGTGAAAAGCCGTCCGACCCCAAGCCCTACTACGAAGCCCACGTCTTCTGCTGCACCAACCGCCGACCGGCCGGCCATCCGCGCGGCTGCTGCGCGGAGAAGGGCAGCGAGGCGCTGCGCGACTACATGAAGGGCCGCGCCAAGGACCTCGGCCTCAAGAACGTGCGCATCAACAGCGCCGGCTGCCTCGACCGCTGCGAGCTGGGGCCCAGCGTCCTGATCTATCCCGAAGGCGTCTGGTATTCCTGCGCGACCAAGGAAGACATCGACGAGGTGCTGCAGACGCACCTGGTGAAGGGCGACCGGGTCGAGCGCCTGATGCTGCAGACCGCCGACAAGCTGCCGAAAGACCGCGTCAAGGCGTGACCTCATTCTTCTCCTCCCCCGTCACACGGGGGAGGTGCCCCGTAGGGGCGGAGGGGGAAGGCCGCACGACCAACTTCCGCACCGCCAAAGTTCAGTGCGATCTGAATCGGGAAAGGCTTCGCCTGAGGCTTGCCCCTCCGGCCTTCGGCCACCTCCCCCGTATGACGGGGGAGGCTAATGACTAGTCATTCCACCAGCTCAGCCAACCGCTTGATGATCCGGGTCGGCTTGGCCGTGGCGTGCGCCGGGACGCCCGCTTCGAAGGGATCGTACCAGATGCCGCACATGCCGAGGCGCTGCGGCGCCACGACTTCCCATTCGTAGTTGTCGCCGACCATCCAGGCGTCGCCGGCATCGACGTCGAGCCGCTCCAGCGCGTGGCGGTAGACCGCGAGTTCGGGCTTGCCCTGGCCGAACTCGCCTTCGATCTGGATATGGTCGAAGCGATGGCCGAGATCGAAGCGCACGATCTTGTCGCGTTGCGTCTCGGCCGCGCCGTTGGTGACCAGGGCGAGCTTGACGCCAGCCTGGCGCAGGGCGTCGACGGTGGCGTGGGCATCGGGATAGAGCTTGTATTCGTCGCGCCGCATCTTGGTGAAAGCATCGGCGATGCGATCGGCCAGCGCCTCGTCGGCGTGCCCGAGCCTGGCGAGGCCGCGCCGCACCGAGAGCCGCCGGGCGCCCTGAATATCGAGCCGCCACTTGGCGGCGGCCTGTGAGTCGGACCAGAAGGCGCGCGCCTCCTCCATGACGACCGCGCGCACCCGTTCGATCGCCTCGGCATCGTGGGCGTCGAGGTGGGCGGCGAACACCGTGAGCAGGCGCCGCCAGGCATCCTCCGGCTGGGCGTAGGCCCGGATCAGCGTGTCGTCGAGGTCGAACAGGATGGCGCGGGGCAGGACCGACATGTTGCTCAGTTCACCGGACGGACGAAAGTGCCGGGGGCCGGGCTCACGACCGTGCCGCGGTTGCCCTGCACCTCGATCACGGCCAGGGCGCGTTCCGAACGGCCGTCGGGCAGGAAGCGAAAGATGCCGTCGACTCCCGACCACCCGTTGGGATTGGTGATCGCCTCGGCGGAGAAATCGCCGCCCGGCTTCAGCCGCGCAAGATTGCCGGCGAGCGCCACGCCGTCATAGGCGAGTGTCGCCAGGCGATTGGGTGGCCGGCCATAGGTGGCGAGGAAGCGGCGCTCGAAGTCGGCGCGCCGCGCCGGATCGGGCGCGGCATACCAGGCGCCGCGCGCCATCGCGTCGGCGCCGACATTGGGCACATCCCACACGCCGGTGCCGATGAACTGGGCGGACTTGTTGTCGAGGCCGGCGGCGGCCAGCGCGGCCAAGGCTGTCGACAGGCGGGGCGGGGCCACCGGCACCAGGATGGCCAGCTTGCCATCCCCCTTGAGCGCGCCGGCAAGACGCTTGGCAGACGTCACGAGATCGGCGCTATTGGGGTCATAGAGCTCGACCCCGGCTACCGTGCCGCCGCGCAGGGTAACCTGGCTTTCGAGGGTGCGGACCATCTGCTCGCCGTAGGATGTCTGCGGCGCGAAGGCGGCGAAACGCTTGATGCCGGCATCGACGGAATAGTCGACCACGCGGCGCACCTGGGGCGGGGCGGCGATGCCCATGATCCAGACGCCGCGCTGCGCGGCGGATTCATCGTTGGAGAAAGACACGACGTTGGCGCCGCCTTGCGCCACCAGGGGGGCCAGCGCCTTGGCCGACGTGCCGAACAGCGGCCCCAGCACCATCGCCACGCCGTCGGTGCGCGCCTTGCGGTAGGCCTCCATGGCAGTATCGGCGCTGTCGCCGCTGTCGTAGGCGGCCAGCGCCAGTTCCTTGGCGCCGGTGTCGAAAAGCGCCATTTCGGCGGCCTGCTGCATGGCCTGGCCGATCGGGGCCGCCCCACCGCTCAGCGGCAGCAGGAGTGCGATGCGTGTCTTGCCTGACGGTGTGACCGGTGATCCCACCGACGCCTTGACGGTCGTGGGCAGGGCGGCCGGCGTGCTAGTCTGGGGTTGCTCGCCGCACGCTCCGAGCAGGAAAGCGGCGGTGGCAAGCGCAAAGAGGGACTGGCGCATCGGCGCGAAACTCCGGCGAACGGCTGCAGATGGACGGTAACGAGCGATCACAAGCTAGCGATGGGCAGGCGTCGCGTAAACCGCCGCCGCTGGTGCCGGGGCTGCATATTGTTGCCACGCCAATCGGCAACATGCGTGACATCACGTTGCGCGCCCTCGACGTCCTGCGTGAGGCTGACCTGATCGCCTGCGAGGATACGCGTGTGTTCGCCAAGCTTGCCAGCACCTACGGCATCGCCGCTCCCACCGTGTCCTACAGCGACGCCACGCAGGACGTGGCCGAGCCGCGGATCGTGCGGGCGCTCGCCGCCGGCAAGCGGGTGGCGCTGGTCTCCGACGCCGGCATGCCGCTGATCTCCGATCCCGGTTATCGCCTGGTCCGCGCCGCCCTTGCCGGAGATCATGTCGTGACCGCAGCACCCGGCGCCTCCGCCGTCCCCATGGCATTGGCGCTCTCGGGCCTGCCCACCGACCGCTTCTTCTTCGGCGGCTTCCTGCCGGCCAAGGAAAGCGAACGCCGCCGCGCCATCGCCTCCGCCGCGGCGGTGCCGGCCACCCTGGTGTTCTTCGAAGCGCCGCACCGGCTCGCCGCCTCGCTGGTCGACCTCGCCGAACTTTTGGGGCCCAGGCCCGCCGCCATCGCGCGCGAACTCACCAAGCTCTTCGAGGAGGTGCGCCGTGGCCCGCTCACCGAACTTGCCCAGCACTATGCGCTGCACCCCGACGTGAAGGGAGAAATCGTCCTCGTGATCGGACCGCCGGGCGAGACGGAAGCGCCGGCCGCCGAGCGGCTTGACGAGGCGCTGCGCGCGGCGATGGCCGGCGCCTCGGTCAAGGATGCCGCCGCCGAGGTGGCCGCGCGCTATGGCCTCAGGCGCCGCGACGTCTATGCCCGGGCGCTTGAGCTGAAACGCGAGGCGGTCTCGTGACGACCGAGACCCGCCAGGCTGCCCACCGGCTGGGGCATGTCGCGGAGTGGCGCGCGGTGTGGCGGCTGAGACTCGCCGGCTATTCGATCCTGGCCCGGCGCTACAAGACCAAGCTCGGTGAAATCGACATCGTCGTGCGCCGCGGCGGCATCCTGGCCTTCGTCGAGGTCAAGGCGCGGGCCGACATCCCGACCGCCGCCGACGCCTTGGGCGGCCGGCAGTTCGGCCGCGTGGCGCGGGCCGCCAGCCTGTTTCTGGCGCGCCATCCGCGCTATGCCGCCCATTCGGTACGCTTCGATGCCGTGCTGGTCACGGGCCTTTGGCCGCGCCATCTGCCCGATGTGTGGCAGCCGCCGGAGTGATGCTTGTCGAGCATTGAGCATGAGATCCAGCAGAGGCTCGGCCGACTGCGCGAGCTCTGCGCCGCACAAGGCGGCCGCCTCGATCTGCTCGAAGCGGCGCTGGCGCTGAGCGTGCTGCGCAGCGACGCGGCGCCGGACCTCTCGCCCTTCCGCCAGCATGTGGCGACGATGGCCTCCGACCTCGCCGACCTCGTGCACCGCCGCGGCGCATCGCCGGAGCAGCTCGCCGAGATCGTCGCCCGGTCCTATGCTTACCGTGGCGACACCGACTCCTACGACGACTTGCAGAATGCCGACCTCGTGCGCGTGATCGAGCGGCGCAAGGGCCTGCCGGTGGCCTTGTCGATTCTCTACCTCCACGTCGCCCGCGCGCAGGGCTGGGACGCCGAAGGCCTGGCCTTTCCCGCCCATTTCCTGATCCGCGTCGGCATCGAGGGCGCGCGCCACGTGGTCGATCCCTTCCACGACGGCGTGGTGCGCGACGCCGCCGACCTCCGCGTCCTGCTGAGGCAGGTGCTCGGACCGGACGCCGAGCTGCATCCCCAGCATTTCGACCCGGTGTCCGACCGCGACGTGCTGCTGCGGCTCGAGAACAATGTCCGTCTGCGGCTCGCCAAGCGCGAGGATTGGTTGGGCGCGGCTCAATCGCTCGAGCGCATGCTGGCGATCGCGCCGGACCGGCCGGAGCTGCTGTTCGAAGCCGGGCAACTCAATGCGCGGCTCGACAAGCGCCGCGCCGCCATTGCCGCCTTCCAGCGATTTCTCGACATCGAGGGCGATACAGGCGATGCCGGATTGCGCCAGCGTGCGCGGGCCCTGTTGCAGGAATTGCGTCGCGGGCTTAACTGAATCCCGAGCGGAGCGAAGCGTAGTCGAGGGAGCTATTCTTGGGTTCGAACAAAGACGAGCCCCCTCGGCTTCGCTCGGGGTGACGATATTTGAAATATGAACTGCAGGAACCTTTGCCCATGAAGCTCAACGTCGCCATCCAGATGGACCATGTGTCGACCATCGACATCGACGGCGATTCGACCTTCGTGCTGGGGCTCGAGGCCGAACGGCGCGGCTACACGGTCTGGCACTACACGCCGCCCGAGCTGATCTTCCGCGACCGCAAGGTAATGGCCCGCGCCCAGCCGATGAAGCTCCGGCGCGAGAAGGGCAACCACTTCACGCTGGGCGCGTCCGAGCTGCTCGACCTCTCGACGCTCGACGTCGTGCTGCTGCGCCAGGATCCGCCGTTCGACATGTCGTACATCACGACGACGCACATCCTGGAGCACATCCATCCCAAGACGCTGGTGGTGAACGACCCGGCGAACGTGCGCAACGCGCCGGAAAAGCTATTCGTCACGCACTTCGACAACGTCATGCCGCCGACCCTGATCAGCTCCGATCCGCGCGCCATCCGCGCCTTCCGCGACGAGCACAAGGACATCATCCTGAAGCCGCTGTTCGGCAACGGCGGCGCGGGCGTGTTCCGCCTGCAGCCGGGCGACGAGAACTTCGCCTCGCTGCTCGAGATGTTCGCGCAGCGCAGCCGCGAGCCGGTGATCGCCCAGCGCTACCTTCCGGAGGTGCGCCTGGGCGACAAGCGTATCATCTTGATCGATGGCAAGGCGGCCGGCGTCGTCAATCGCGTGCCGGCCGAGGGCGAGTCGCGCTCCAACATGCATGTCGGCGGCAGGGCGGTGAAGGCCACGCTTACCAGGCGCGACCGCGAGATCTGCGAGATCATCGGACCGGAGCTCGCCCGGCTCGGCCTGATCTTCGTCGGCATCGATGTGATCGGCGACTACTTGACCGAGATCAACGTCACCTCGCCAACCGGCCTGCAGCAGATCGACCGCTTCGACGGCGTGTCGCTCGAGGCGCAGATCTGGGACCGCATCGAGGCGCGCTACCAGGCGACCCGCGGAGCGAAGCCGCGCGCCGCCGCCCGCGCATGAGCGACCCGGCGGAGGCCGACAGCGGCCTGGCCGCGCCGATCCGCATCACGCCCACGCTCTCGCTCGATCCATCGGAAATCCACGAAAGCTTCGTGCGCGCCGCCGGGCCGGGCGGCCAGCACGTCAACAAGACGTCGACGGCGGTGCAGCTGCGCTTCGATGTCCGCCATTCGCGGTCGCTGCCGCCGGAGGTGCGGGCGCGTCTCGAGCGGCTGGCCGGCAACCGGCTGACGCGCGACGGCGTCCTGGTGCTGCTGGCGCAGGGCGAGCGCAGCCAGAAGCGCAATCGCGAGGAGGCGCTGGCCCGGCTGGTGGCGCTGGTCCGCGCCGCCGCCCGGCCTCCCACGCCGCGCAAACCCACGCGTCCTCCCAAGGCGAGCAAGCGCCGACGGCTCGACGACAAGAAGCGCCGCGGCGCGCTCAAGGCCGGGCGTCGCGCCCGGCTGGAGGACTAAGCTCCCGGTTGGATTGTCATCCTGAGCGAAGCGCCTGCCCTGCCTGCCCTGAGGTCATCCGAAGGGAGCGAAGCCGAAGGGAAGGATCTCCTGGCGGTTGCCGACGGCATGCTTGTCAGCCGCGCCCTAGTTGGTCGGTTTGCGGCCGACCTTGT
>DASZJU010000263.1:0-2131 GCA_035947815.1 Reyranella sp. | reverse complement strand
CGCGGCGTTTCCCCAGCTTGGCATCGGCTTCCTGGGCGTGGCCTTGGCCTTCGGCCTCACCGTACTGACCATGGTTTATGCGTTGGGCCCGGTGTCGGGTGGCCATTTCAATCCGGCGGTGACGGTGGGCCTGGCCTTCGGCGGGCGCTTCCCGTGGAACGAGGTCGTGCAGTACGTGATCGCCCAGGTGTTGGGCGGCATCGTCGGGGCGGCGATCCTCTATGTCGTGGCCACCGGCAAGGCCGGTGCCGACATCGGCAGCTTCGCCACCAACGGCTACGGCGAGCATTCGCCGGGCAAATACGGCCTGCTCGCCGCGGCGGTCATCGAGATCGTCATGACCTTCGGCTTCGTGACGGTGATCGTGGCCGCCACCGACCGGCGCGCCCATGCGGCGGCGGCGGGGTTGGCGATCGGGCTCTGCCTCACTCTGATCCACCTGGTCAGCATTCCGGTCACCAATACCTCGGTGAACCCCGCGCGCAGCACGGCGCCGGCGCTGTTCGTGGGCGGTGCGGCGCTGGAGCAGCTCTGGCTGTTCTGGTTGGCGCCGATAATCGGCGGGGCCATCGCCGGCTTGGCCTACAAGCTGCTCGCCCCCAAGGACTGACGCGACGAGCCTGTGGCGGTAGAGTGGCGGCGCCGGTTTCGGCCGGCCACTGGAGGAAAGACACCGCCATCGCTCACCGTCGGCGACAAGAACCTGGGCTGCAAGTGGACGGCGAAAAAGCAATAGGCCGTCCCGCCCGTCGGTCGGTGAAATGAGCGAATCGCGGCGTTCCGTTCCCTTCAGCATCACGCTGCTCACGCTGATGGCGCTGATCGTGTTGCCGCTCGCCGCGGCGCTGCTGTGGTTGGGCTGGCGGGCCGTCGATCACCTCGAGACGCGCAGCGTCGGCCAGCGCATGGCGTCGCTCGAAACCGCGGTCGAGGGATTTCTGACGTCGGGCCTGCGCGTCGTCGTGGCGGTCGGCACGACGCTCGCCGAGGCGCCCAGCTTCGCGCCCGCCGCCGGCCCGGGCGCCGATCAGGAACGTCTCCGCCAGCTCGTAGCGCTGCTCGGACGGTATCCCGCGATGGCGGCCGTATTCGTCGGCTACGAAGACGGCCACTTCCTCTATGCCGGCCGGCCGGAAACCTTCTCGATCGACCAGCGCCTGGAATTCGACGCGCCCGACGGGCCTTCCATTATCCTGCGCACGGTCGACGGCGAGGGCGCGGCGCGGCGCGAGA
Organism: Reyranella sp.; assembly: GCA_035947815.1. GTDB lineage: Bacteria > Pseudomonadota > Alphaproteobacteria > Reyranellales > Reyranellaceae > Reyranella. Next base: position 898 of record DASZJU010000263.1, on the reverse strand, counting down.
CCTGGTGGTTCGAGATGCCCGACGGCAGCCGCAGCCTGCCGCGTTCGCGTCCTCTCGACTACGATCCGCGAACGCGGCCGTGGTACGTCGACGCCCGCCGCGCCAACGCACCGGTGTTGACCGAGCCCTATCATTTTGCCCAGGCGAACGTCATCGGCGTGTCGGCCGGCGTGCCGTTGCGCCGGGACGGCGTGATCGGCTTCGATTTCACGCTCACCACGCTCTCCAGCCTGATCGGCGACTACAAGATCACGCCCAACGCGATTATCATGTTGGCCAGCGATACGGGCGTCGTCTTCATGGAGTCGGAGGCCTGCAAGCTCGAGCGTTCGCAATGCCTGCCGGGCGAGGACGCCGTGCGGGCAGAGATGCGCCGCGTAGTCGCCGAGGCCGGCGCCGGCGATCAGCGGATCGAGCGCGACCTCGTGCTCGGCGGGCGCGCCTATCGGCTGCTGGTGCACACCATGCCGCCGAACCTGGAACGGCGCTACCAGATCGCCGCCGCCGTGCCGATCGTGGAGCTGTCCGCCGATTCGCAGACGCTGCTGGAACGCGCCGCCCTCGCCGCCGCGGTCGCCGTGGGCCTCGCTGTGGGCGGTGCGCTGTTGGCCGCGCTGTTGCTGTCGCGCTCGCTCGCGCGAATCGCCGGCAAGACCGAGCGCATCCGCAACCTCGATTTCTCCGACCGGGTGCCGGTCAAGAGTCGGATCACCGAGATCGCGCGGCTGTCGGCCTCGATCGAACGCATGCGCGAGGGCCTGGAGGTGTTCGGCCGCTACGTGTCGAAGAATCTTGTCCATCAGATCATGCGTTCGCCCGAGACCGCCGGCGTCGGCGGCGTGCGGCGCGAGATCACGGTGATGTTCACCGACATCGAGGGTTTCTCACTGTTGAGCGA
>DASZJU010000262.1:0-19498 GCA_035947815.1 Reyranella sp. | reverse complement strand
TCGAAGGAGGCGCACAGGCGCTGGGCCGAGTGCGCGGGATATTCGTGGACTGGCGTGGCGACGCTCAGCGGGCCGGTGTCGGGGCTCATCGGGACGCTCCGTGCGCGAGGGCAGTGGTACGGCTGGGGCGTTCGGCGACCTCGCGCTCGCCGCGCCAGATGCCGGTCATGATCCGCCGGCCGGGGAAGTGGATCGGCTCGAGCGGATTGAGGCCGGCACTTTTAAGCCAGCCCTGGACCTGGTTGTCGGCAAAGCCGAGATGGACGTGGGCGTGCTCGCGCTTCAGCTCGACCAGATCGTGCGGCGAGAAATCGACGACCAGTACGACGCCGCCCGGGCGCACGACGCGCGCCGCCTCGCTCAAGGCCGCTGCGGGATCGTCGGCGTAGTGCAGGACATGGTGGATGGTGACAACGTCGAAGCTGTCGGCCTCGAAGGGCAGGGCATACATGTCGCCCAGTCGGATGTCGGCATTGTCGATGCCGGCGCGGGCGAGGTTGGCGCGCGCCAGCGCCAGCATCTCGCGCGACTGGTCGACGCCAATCGCCTGCTCGACCTTGGGCGCCAGCACTTCGAGCAGCCGGCCGGTGCCGGTGCCGATGTCGAGCAGCCGGCGGGCGCCGACCGGAAGATGATGCGCGAGCGCCCGTTCGATCTCGCGATCGGCGACATGCAGCGCGCGCAGTTCGTCCCAGCGCTGGGCGTTGTCGCGGAAGAAGCGCGCGGCGGCGGTCTGGCGCCGCTGCTGCAGGGCGTCGAGCCGCGAACGGTCGGCGGCGATGCGGGCATGCTTGGGATCGAGCCGGCGCACGAACTCGCGCACCAGGGCGGCATCGTCGCCTGACGTGACGAGGCGAAAGCGCGTGAACTGGGCTTCCCGGAAGCGCTCGAGGAGCCCCGCTTCCACCAGGAGTTTCAAATGGCGTGAAACGCGCGGCTGGCTTTGCCCCAGCACGTGCACGTAGTCGCTGACGGTCAGATCTTCACGTGCCGCCAACGCCAGAATGCGCAGCCTTGTGTCTTCGGCCGCGGCCCGCAGGAGGGTGAGAAGGTGATCCATACGCCAAAGGATATAAGCATATCTTTATGTTAGCAAGGGGCTTTTGGCCGAGTGAAAAATGTAGCTGCCGGACCACAAGGCGAGGGTCGCTTGCCTATGCACTTCAAAGTACAGGCGGCATGTGCAACACTCTTGCCGCGTTTTTGGCCCGGCATTCCCAGGGCCTGCGGGGGCCCGGGTTTGGCGTTGATAATCGAAAGCGTATCCAAGTCGATGACGGCTGGCGTCCGTCGTTCGGTCGTCGCGGCTGCCGTGGCCGCTACCCTGGTGGGTGGCTGCGCGTCGGGCGACACGGGGGCGGCCGAAGTCTGGGACCCGATCGAGACGCCCAACCGCTTCGTCTTCGCGATCAATCGCACGGTCGACATGATAGCGGTCCGGCCGCTCGCGGTGATGTATCGCGACGGGGTGCCGGAGCCGGCGCAGAAGAGCGTGCGCAACCTTCTCGACAATCTCGGCGAGCCGGTCACGGCCATCAACGAAGTCTTCCAGGGCGATCCCAGCCGCGCCGCCACGACGATGGCGCGCTTCCTGGTGAACTCGACCCTGGGTCTCGCCGGTCTGTTCGACGTCGCCACCATGCTGGGCATGAAGCGCACGAAGACGGATGCCGGCCAGACGATCGGCATGTGGGCGGCCAAGGGCGTCGAGCCGGAGAATGGCGGCTTCTTTCTCATGCTGCCGCTGGCCGGGCCGTCAAACGCGCGTGACGCGACCGGCCTGATGATCGACTACGCCATCGATCCGTTCCAGATCCTGCCGATCGCCCTCAACGTCGACTGGTTCTACTATTCCGCGCCGCGCTACGCGCTGAACGTCGTCGACTATCGCTCGCGCACCATGTTCGCGCTCGACGACCTGGAGAAGAACAGCGTCGACTACTACGCCGCGCTGCGCTCCGCCTACACCCAGAACCGTGCCGAACTCATTCGCGCGAAGCGTGAAGGGACCGACACCAAAAGCGAACTAGAGCGTCGCGACAACATCGCGCTGGTACGCTAAGACTCCACCCCTGAAGCCATCCAAAGGAGCGAACGGTGCTGCTGCTTGCCTGTCGTCGTGTCGTCCTCTGTCTCGCTGTCGGCGCTGCCGCCGCGTTCGCCAGCTTTCCTGCTTCGGCCGCCGATCCGGCCCAGCTGATCCAGAGCACGGCCACCGAAGTTATCGACATCATCAAAAAGACGACGCCCGGACCCGCTCGTCAGGCGGACATCCAGCGCGTCCTGCAGACCAATTTCGACCTGCCCTATATGGGACAGCAGGCGCTGGGCGCGAACTGGAACAAGGCGAGCGAAGCCGAGCGCACCCGCTTCCTGAAGGCGGCCGAGAGCGCGGAGGCCCGCGCCTACAGCGAGCGTTTCGGGCAGTATGGCGGCCAGACGCTCACCGTCGGCAAGGTGAGCCCCCGGGCCAACGGCCTGTTCATCATCGACAGCCAGTTGAGCCAAACCAGCGGCCAGCCGATCAAGCTCCAGTGGGAAGTTCGCGATGCAGGCAGGGGCCCGCGCATCACCGACGTGAAAGTCGAGGGGGTCAGCATGGTCATGACTCGACGTTCCGATTTTAATTCCTACATCCAAAGCCATGGCGGCTCGGTCGAGCCGCTGATCGCCGAATTGGAGTCCCGGGCCGCCCGCTGAATTGCGCTTGTAACTCAAGACAAGTAAAGTTCCGGCGGGAGGCGTATCAATCGGCCCACCGGGTGTAGGGATATCGGCCGGGTCGGAGGAGAGCGCCATGGATAGCGCACTGGTCAAGAATGCCGCCGAGCCCCGCTCGGTCGACCCGGTCTGGACAAGGATTCGCGAGGCGGCCCAGGCCGCGGCCATCGCCGAGCCGGTCCTGGCCGGGACGTTGCACGCCACCATCCTCAGCCAGCCGAAGTTCGAAGCGGCGCTCAGCTACCATCTGGCGCGGCTTGTCGCCACGACGGAGGTGCCCGCCGCGCTGATCCGCCAGACCTTCGACGAGGCATTGACCGCCGATCCCACGATCGGGCTGGCCGCGCGGGCCGACATCGGGGCGGTCACCGAGCGCGATCCGGCCTGCACCTCGCCGCTCGACCCGCTGCTGTGGTTCAAAGGCTATCACGCGCTGCAGACCTCGCGCGTGGCACATTGGTTGTGGCTGCAGGGTCGCAAGACGCTCGCCCACTTCCTGCAGAGCCGCGCCAGCGCCCTGTTCGGCGTCGACATCCATCCCAACGCCAGGATCGGCAAGGGCATCTTCATCGACCACGGCACCGGCGTGGTGATCGGCGAGACCGCCGTCGTCGAGGATGGCGTCTCCATGCTGCACGGCGTGACCCTGGGCGGCACCGGCAAGGAACGCGGCGATCGTCATCCCAAGGTGCGGCGCGGTGTGCTGCTGGGCGCCGGCGCCAAGGTGCTGGGCAACATCGAGATCGGCGCCTGTGCCAAGATCGCCGCCGGCAGCGTGGTGCTGGCGCCCGTGCCGGCCGGCTGCACCGCGGCCGGCGTCCCCGCGCGCATCATCGGCTGCGTCGACGTGCCGGAACCGGCGCTCGAAATGGATCAGACGATCTAGGGGCCTGCTTCCGTTCTCTTGGCCAACGGCCAAATTCTCGCCATCGACCAGCTCACCAGCACGCCCACGACGCAGCCGAAGAGCACCTCGGCGACCTTGTGCAGGCCGTGCTCGACGGCGCTCATCTCGGAGTGGGCCGTCAATCCGGCGGCTATGACGATGGCCGCAGTGATCGGCGCCTGCCGCCACATCGTCGGGATGTGGATGACATACGACGAAATGAGGACCGTCACCGCCAGGGCGAGCGGCAGTTTCCACTCGGTCGGTCCGCCGAGGATCACAAAAAACAGGCCGACCGCGCAGCCGACCAGCACGTTGATGATGCGGCTCCTGAACATCCGCACCGCCTCGGTCACCTGAGGATCGGACGCGGCGATCATCGAGGCGATGGCCCAGATGGGATTGGTGTCGGCGATATTTTCCAGCGCATACCAGACGATGGTGGTGGCGATGAAGACGTTCAGCGCGAAGCGCATCCCGACGATGTCACGCCGGAACTTGGGAAGAAGCCATTTGCTGAGGTGGATGTCCGGCATTCGTGGGAGTCTACAGCACGTGCCGGTCGCCACTCCAGTGGCGCGTCATGGTCTTCCGGACCGCGGGCGTCCCGCCCGCTCATGATCATGAGGCGGGCGGGACGCCCGCGGTCCGCAAGAGCATGAAAAGACCAGCAAAGATGTGCCCGTCGAGTCGGAATCCGGTCTAATTCCTCACCAGCGGCTTGTACTTGATGCGGTGCGGCTGGTCGGCGTCGGAACCCAGCCGGCGGTGGCGGTCGGCCTCGTAGTCCTGGTAGTTGCCTTCGAACCATTCGACCTGGCTGTCGCCCTCGAAGGCCAGCATGTGGGTGGCGATGCGGTCGAGGAACCAGCGATCGTGGCTGATGATGACGGCGCAGCCGGCGAAATCGACCAGCGCCTCTTCGAGCGCGCGCAGGGTGTCGATGTCGAGATCGTTGGTCGGCTCGTCGAGCAGCAGCACATTGGCGCCGCTCTTCAGCATCTTGGCGAGGTTGACGCGGTTGCGCTCGCCGCCCGAGAGCTGGCCGACCTTCTTCTGCTGGTCGGCGCCCTTGAAGTTGAACGAGCCGCAATAGGCGCGGCTCGAAATTTCGCGACTGCCCAGCTTGATGATGTCGAGGCCGCCCGACAGCTCTTCCCACACCGTCTTGTCGGGATCGAGCGTCTCGCGGCTCTGGTCGACATAGCCCAGCTTGACCGTCGGGCCGACCGAGAAGGTCCCCGAGTCGGGCTTGTCCTGGCCGGTGATCATCTTGAACAAAGTGGTCTTGCCCGCGCCGTTGGGGCCGATCACGCCGACGATGCCGCCCGGCGGCAGGTTGAAGGAGAGGTTGTCGATCAGCAGCCGGTCGCCGAAGCCCTTGGAGATCTTTTCGGCCGTGATGACATGGTCGCCCAGCCGCGGGCCCGCCGGGATGACGATCTGCGCCTGGTCGAGCGTCGCCTGCTTCTCCTCGGCGACCATCTGCTCGTAGGCCGCGATGCGCGCCTTGCTCTTGGTGCGCCGCGCCTGCGCGCTCTGGCCCATCCATTCGAGCTCGCGCTGCATGGTGCGCCGGCGGGCGTCGGCGGTCTTCTCTTCGAGCGCGAGCCGCTTGTCCTTCTGCTTCAGCCAGGAGGTGTAGTTGCCCTCCCACGGGATACCGGCGCCACGGTCGAGCTCGAGGATCCAGCCCGCGACATTGTCGAGGAAGTATCGGTCGTGGGTCACGGCCACGACGGTGCCGGGGAACTCGCCGAGATGGCGCTCCAGCCAGGCCACCGATTCGGCGTCGAGATGGTTGGTCGGCTCGTCGAGCAGCAGCATGTCGGGCTTGCTGAGCAGCAGCCGGCAGAGCGCCACGCGGCGGCGCTCGCCGCCCGACAGCTTCTCGACATCGGCGTCGCCCGGCGGGCAGCGCAGCGCGTCCATGGCGATGTCGACCGTGCGGCCGAGGTCCCAGCCGTTGCCGGCGTCGATCTTTTCCTGCAGCTCGGCCTGCTCGGCGATCAGCTTGTCCATGTCGGCGTCGGGGTCGGAGAAGGCGTTCGAGACCTCCTCGAAGCGCGCCAGCATCCGGGCCATCTCGCCCGCGCCGTCCATGACGTTGCCCAAAACGTCCTTCTTGGCGTCGAGCTTGGGTTCCTGCTCGAGCATGCCGACCTTGGCGCCTTCGGCCGCCCAGGCTTCGCCGGTGAAATTGTCGTCCTGGCCGGACATGAGCTTGAGCAGGGTCGACTTGCCGGCGCCGTTCAGGCCCAGCACGCCGATCTTGGCGCCCGGCAGGAACGACAGCCAGATGTCCTTGAGGACCTGCTTGCCGCCCGGAAAGGTCTTGTTCAGGCCCTTCATGACGTAAATGTACTGATACGCGGCCATCGGCGGCTCCGGCTGGATCTGGTGGATCTGGGTTGGCGCGCTTGTAGCGGCCCCGTCGAACGGGTTCAATGACCGCGGGAGAAACGCGCACGCATGCTGGCGGAACCGACCGTCCTGGCCCTGTCGCTGGCCTATCTCGGCCTGCTGTTCGCCGTGGCCTATTTCGGCGACCGGCACGCTGGCACCTGGTCGGCCAGCTCGGTCGCGCCGGCCGTCTACGGCCTGTCGCTCGCCATCTACTGCACGTCCTGGACCTTCTACGGCGCGGTCGGCCGCGCCTCGACCGCCGGCTTCGACTTCGTGCTGATCTATACCGGCCCGCTGCTGCTGATCGTGCTGGGCTATCCGATGCTGCGCAAAATGGTGCGGCTGGCCAAGCAACACAACGTGACGTCGATCGCCGATTTCCTGGCCTCGCGCTACGGCAAGAGCCGTGCCGTCGGCGTCACCGCCACGCTGTTCGCCACGGTGGGCGTGCTGCCCTACATCGCGCTGCAGCTCCAGGCGGTGTCCTCGACCTTCAAGACCATCGCCCTGCCCGCGCCCTGGCTCGACGGTTCGCGTGGCGTCGTGCACACCGACACCTCGCTGATCGTGGCCGCCCTGATGGCGCTCTTCACCATCCTGTTCGGCGTGCGCAACGTGCAGGCCTCCGAGCAGCATCGCGGCATGATGCTGGCGATCGCCTTCGAATCGGTGGTCAAGCTGTTGGCGCTCATGACGGTGGGCCCGTTCGTGCTGTTCGTGCTGTTCGACGGGCCGGGTGACCTCCTGGCACATCTTGCTCGGGCGCCCGAGGTGGCCGAGCGCGTGACGCGCGAAGGCTCGCCGCTGACCTGGGTGGTCACGACACTTTTATCGGCGATGGCCTTCCTGTGCCTGCCGCGCCAGTTCCATGTCGCGGTGGTCGAGCACGGCCATCCGGCGAGCCTGCGCACGGCGCGCTGGCTGTTCCCGACCTATCTCGTGCTGATCAACCTGTTCGTCGTGCCGATCGCGGCGGCCGGCCTGCTGCTGCTCGGTCCGCAGGTCAGCCCCGACCTCTATGTGCTGCAGTTGCCGCTCGCCAACGGCGTGAGCTGGCTGTCGGCCTTCGTCTTCATCGGCGGCCTGTCGGCTGCGACCTCGATGGTGATCGTGGCCTGCATGGCACTCTCCGGCATGATCGGCAACGAGCTGGTGATGCCCTACCTGCTGCGCCGGCAAGCCCGTTGGGGGGCTGGCGTGCCGCGCGACATGGGGCCCCTCGTGGTGTTCGTGCGCCGCGCCGCCGTGGTGCTGATCCTGATGGCGGGCTACGCCTATGAACGCATCATCTCGGGCTACCTGCCGCTCGCCTCGATCGGCCTGATCAGCTTCTGCGCCGTCGCCAACTTCGCGCCCGGCGTCGTGCTCGGCCTCTACTGGAAGCGTGCCCACCGCTACGGCGTCGTGGCCGGGCTGGCCGGCGGCTTCGTCGTCTGGCTCTACGCGCTCCTCCTGCCGACCTTGCGCCAGAGCGCCGACGGCGTACAAGAGGCGCCGCTGAAAGCCTATCTGCCGGCGCCGTTCGCCGAACTCGATCCGGTCGGGCAGGGCTTTGTCGTCGGCATTCTGCTCAATGCGTTCCTGCTCGTCGGCATCTCGCTGCTGGTGAAGGCGCGCGGGTCGGATGCCGAGCAGGCCGACGCCTTCGTGCTTGGCCCGGATTTTCTCGAAGGCGGGCCGCAGCAGCCGCAGCGCCAGGCGCCGGCCGACGCCGCGCGCATCGACGAACTGCGCGAGCTTTTGGCACGCTTCGTCGGTTCGGAGCGCGCGCTGCGGGCCTTGTCCGGCGACCGTCTTTCCATCGAGGTGGCGCTCAACCGCACCGAGCGCGTGCTGTCGGGCACCCTGGGCGCCGCCTCCGCCCGCATCATCGTCGCCGCCTACGGCCGGCGCGGCCGGCTGCTGCCGCGCAGCGCGCGCGCCCTGATCGACGAGGCGTCGGAGGCCATCCGCTACAACTACGAAATCCTGCGCAACACGCTCGACCATGTCGGCATGGGCATCGCCGCCTTCGACCGCGACGGGCGCCTGGAAATCTTCAACGATCGTTTCACCGCCTTGCTGTCGCTTGACGACGCTTCGGTGGCGGTCGGCGCCTCGCCGACGGAGTTCGGCGCCGCGCCCGATGTCGTGGCGCTGCTGCACCGGCCCGAGACGCCGCAGACGCACGAGATCGCGACCCGCGGTGGCAAGGTCATCGAGCTCAGGCTCGACCCGTTGCCCGGCGGCGGCTTCGTCGCCACCTGCAACGACGTGACGGCGCGTGTGCGCACGGCTGAGGCGCTGCGCGAAAGCGACAGTCAGCTCCGCCAGTCGACCGAGACGCTGGAGCAGCGGGTGATCGAGCGCACCGCCGAGCTCGAGGCGAGCCGCGCCGAAGCCGAGGCCGCCAACCTCGGCAAGACGCGCTTCATCGCCGCCGCCAGCCACGACCTGCTGCAGCCGTTGCACGCCGCGCGCCTGTTCACCGCGGCGATGATCGACCGCGATCCCGGCAACGATCTCGGCGGCAAGATCGACACCAGCCTGGGCGCCGTCGAATCGCTGCTCGATGCCTTGCTCGATATTTCCAAGCTCGATGCCGGCGCCTTCAGGCCGGAGAAACGGCCGTTCGCCCTTCAGCCGATGTTCGATTCGCTGGCCACCGCCTTCGCGCCGGTGGCGCAGCGCCGCGGTGCCGAGCTGGTGGTGGCGCCGACGCGCGCCTTCGTGTCGACTGATCCGGCCTTCCTGCGCCGCATCCTGCAGAACCTGCTGTCCAATGCGCTGCGGTACGGCCGACCCGAGGGCCGGCCGGCGCGCGTTGTCCTGGGCTGCCGCCGGGTCGGCAACGATCTGCGCATCGAAGTGAAGGACAACGGACCCGGCATCGCAGCCGACAAGCAAGCCATCATCTTCGACGAATTCGTGCGCCTGCAGGTCGAGGACGACGCGCCGCGCGAGGAGCGCGGGCTGGGCCTTGGCCTGGCCATTGTCGATCGCATCGCGCGCATGCTCGAACTGCCGATCGGCCTCGCTTCGGCGCCGGGGCAGGGCTCGACCTTCTCGGTAACCGTGCAACGCGTGCCGGCCGTGGTGGCGGCACCGGTCGTGCCAGCGCCGCCTCAGCCCACGCCGACGGTCGAAGCCGAAAGCTTCGTGCTCTGTATCGACAACGAGGCCCGGGTACGCGAGGCGATGGCGACCCTGCTCGGTGGCTGGGGCTGCCGTGTCGCGACCGCCGCGTCGCAGGCCGAGGCGCTGGCCCTGGTGGCCCGCGCCGGCCGCCTGCCCGACCTCGTGCTGGCCGACCTGCATCTCGACGACGATCCCGACGGGCTGGACGTCGTCGAGGCGCTGCGCCGCGCCTGGGGACGCGCCGTTCCGGCCGCCCTGGTGACGGCCGACCGCGATCCGACGCTCCGGTTGCGGGCGCGGGCGCGCCAGGTCGAGCTGCTGCACAAGCCGGTGAAGCCCGCCTCGCTGCGCGCGCTGCTGCGGCTCAGCGAGCGGATCACGCCGGCGGAAGCGCCAATCCGCGCGCTTCGATGACGGCCTGGGTGCGCGAGCGCACCCCGAGCTTGCGCAGGATCACCGTGACATGCGCCTTCACCGTCGCTTCGCCGACGCCCAGTTTGTGGGCGATCTGCTTGTTCTGATCGCCCTGCACCATCAGCGCGAGCACGCGCCATTGCTGGGGCGTGAGCTGGGCGGCGCGCTGAGCGACGGAATTGTCGGGCGGCGCCCCCGGCGGCGCGAAGACCTCGCCGTCGAGCACCGCGCGAACCGTCTTGGCGATCTGCTCGAGCGAAGCCGACTTGTCGATATAGGCCGAGGCGCCGAATTCGTAGGCGTGCCGCACCACGGCGGCATCGCGCGCCGCCGACACGACGATGATCGGCACCGTCGGATGGTCCGAGCGCAACAAGGCAAGCCCGGTCAGCCCCTCCATGCCGGGCATGTCGAGGTCGAGCAGCAGGGCGTCGGTCTCGGGCTGGCGCTCCAACGCCGCCTGGACCTGGGCCAGTGAGCCCGCCATGGCGATGCCGGCCCCGGCGAAGGCCTGGCCGAGTGCGGACGCCAAGGCATCGCGCACCATCGGATGATCGTCGGCGATCAGGAAGCTCAGCGTTTCCCCAGACATGTTTCTTGTCGTTCCTTGCTGCGGCGCCGAACGGTGACGCTGCAGTGCACAAATCCATCCCGGTGGGCTGATCCCTTGGACCTTCGTCGAATTGCAGCTTAGCAAGTAGATGCACAAAGTGTGTCCTAACTAAAACTGGGGAGCAAACGCTCATGGCAATCGCAGCAACGGCCGGGGCCGAACCCGGACGGCGGATGACCCGCGAGGAGCGCAAGGTCATCATCGCCTCTTCGGTCGGCACCGTCTTCGAATGGTACGACTTCTATCTCGCGGGCGCGCTCGCGGTGAATATCAGCGCCACCTTCTTCTCGGGCGTCAACCCGACGGCGGCCTTCATCTTCACCCTGCTGGGCTTTGCCGCGGGCTTCGCGGTCCGTCCGTTCGGCGCGCTGTTCTTCGGCAGTCTGGGCGACCTCATCGGCCGCAAGTACACCTTCCTTGTCACGATGACCCTGATGGGCATCTCGACCTTCGTGGTCGGCCTGCTGCCGAGCTATGCCGCGATCGGCTTCGCCGCCCCCGTGCTGTTCATCGCCTGCCGCCTTATCCAGGGCCTGGCGCTGGGCGGTGAGTATGGTGGTGCTGCGACCTACGTCGCCGAGCACGCGCCGCAGAATCGCCGCGGCTACTACACCTCATGGATCCAGACCACGGCGACCGTCGGCCTGTTCCTGTCGCTGATCGTCGTCCTGGTGCTGCGCCTGTGGCTCACGGCGGCGCAGTTCGCCGAATGGGGCTGGCGCGTGCCGTTCCTGCTGTCGATCCTGCTGCTCGGCGTGTCGATCTGGATCCGCCTGCAGTTGCAGGAGTCGCCGGCCTTCCAGCGCATCAAGGATGCCGGCAAGGGCTCCAAGACGCCGCTGCGCGAGGCTTTCGGCACCTGGAAGAACGCCAAGATCGCCATCCTGGCCCTGTTCGGCGGCACCGCCGGCCAGGCCGCCGTGTGGTATTGCGGCCAGTTCTACGCCCTGTTCTTCCTCACCCAGACCCTGAAGCTCGACGGCACGACGTCGAACATCGTCATCGCTGTCGCGCTGGCGATCGGCACGCCGTTCTTCGTCTTCTTCGGCTGGCTGTCGGACAAGGTCGGCCGCAAGCCGATCATCCTTGCCGGCTGCCTGCTGGCCGTCGTCACCTACTTCCCGCTGTTCCAGGCGCTCACCAATGCGGTGAATCCGCAGCTCGAACAGGCGCTCGAGAAATCGCCGGTGGTCGTGACGGCCGATCCCGGCGAGTGCTCGTTCCAGTTCAATCCGACCGGAACGGCGAGCTTCACCAGCTCGTGCGACATCGCCAAGTCGTTCCTCGCGCGCAACGCGGTGAACTACTCGAACGTGGCGGCGCCTCCCGGCACGCCGGCGACGATCAAGATCGGCGACAAGGTCATCACCTCATTCGACAAGGTGGCCGCTGGTGCCGAGGGTGCCGCCAAGGAGAAGGCCTTCAACGACCAGGCGACCGCGGCTATCCGCGCCGCCGGTTACCCGGCCGCGGCCGACCGGGCCAAGGTCAACATGCCGATGGTGATCCTCATCCTGACGATCCTCGTCCTCTACGTGACGATGGTCTACGGCCCGATCGCCGCCATGCTGGTCGAGCTCTTCCCGACCCGCATCCGCTACTCCGGCATGTCGCTGCCCTATCACATCGGCAACGGCTGGTTCGGCGGCTTCCTGCCGCCCACCGCCTTCGCCATCGTGGCGGCGACCGGCAACATCTACTCGGGCCTGTGGTATCCGATCGCGGTGGCGGGGATGACCTTCGTCATCGGCCTGCTGTTCGTGCCGGAGACCAAGGACCGCAACATCTACGTCGACGACTGACGTCGCAGCCGCTGGGAGGCGAAACAGAGCCGGCGGTCCCGCGAGGGGCCGCCGGTTTCTTTTTGCAGCACAGGAGGGCATGTTGGAGGACCGCTGTCGCCGCAGGATGACGCCATGAACCTCGATGCCATCGCGATCGGCCACGAACCGCCCGACGACGTGAACACCATCATCGAGGTGCCGATCGGCGGCGAGCCGATCAAGTACGAGATGGACAAGGCCGCCGGCACCCTCGTCGTCGACCGCTTCCTCTACACGCCGATGCGCTATCCCGGGAATTACGGCTTCGTGCCGCACACCCTGTCCGACGACGGCGACCCGATCGATGTGCTGGTCGCCAACACGCGGCCGATCATCCCGGGCGCCGTCATGAACGTGCGGCCGATCGGCGTGCTCAAGATGGAAGACGACGGCGGCGGTGACGAGAAGATCATCGCCGTGCCGTCATCCCGCATCACCCAGCGCTACATCCATGTGAAGACGCATACCGACCTGCCCGAGATCACGCGCCAGCAGATCGAGCACTTCTTCGTCCACTACAAGGACCTCGAGCCCGGCAAATGGGTGAAACTGCAGGGCTGGGGCGATGTCGGCGAAGCCCACCGCTTGATCTCGGAGGCGATCGATCGCGCGAAACGGCGCAAATGAGAAGGAGCTGCGGACCGCTAACGCGCTTCAGGCGTGGCCATTCCAGAAGCGATAGAGCGCGGTCGTATCGCCGGCAAACAGATTGCGATCGCAGTGGCTGACGCCCGCGACGGCCTTGGGCTCGCTGCCATAGGCGGCATCAGCCTCGGTCTCGTTGCCGGCATACTGCCAGAGGCGCCAGCCCTTCGCCGCCCACGCCGAGGGCAATTGCGGCCCCTCGCGATAGTCCGCCAGCCACAGGTCGCAACGCGCCAGTATGGAGCTGGAACTGATGGGCGCTGTCAGCCTGACCCTGCCGCGGCCGGACGGCACGCCATCGGCCCAACTCGGATGCGTATAGACGAGCGGCAGTCGGCCGGTGGACTGATAGATGGTCTGCACGAACGCCTCGGCTTGGGCGAGCGTCATGGTGTTGCGCGGATTGCCGTCATTCGGCTCGAAGTCGAGCGCCAGGAGCGTTGATGGCCCCGGTCTGGCGGTCGCCAGGAAGGCCGCCGCCTGCTGCGCACCCGGATACTGGCGGGTGCCGAAGTGGTAGGCGCCCCACAGCAAACCCGCCGCCTCGGCCTGCGAGCGTCGCACGCTGTAGGATCGATCGACGTAGTCGCCGCCTTCGGTCGCTTTGTGGATGACGCCGAGTATGTTGCTGCGACGGCGAACCAGGGAGAAGTCGGTAACGGTGACGTTGTGGCTTATGTCGATGACCGCATCCAACCCGGCCGAAGCGGGTGGCGCCGACTGAGTATTGTCGGAAGGGCGGGACGCAGTCTGCCGGCTGGCACAGCCCGTCATGGCCGGCAACGTCAAACCGGCCACTCCCCCAAGCATCATCCGGCGCGAAATCATTCAGGCAAGTGTCGATGAAACGCGACCAAAACGCAAAAGCTAATGCGTTATATCACGCGCAATTGCTTGCGATGTCGCAGGCCCCGGTTGCCGGTGCTCCTGAGCCGCTCAACAGCGCAGAAATTCCTTGGCGTTTCCATAGAGCCACTTCTCGATGACTTTGTCCTTGAGCGGCAATTTCTCGTAGATCGCGACGCTTTGCGGGATGGTCAGCCCGAAGGAGTCCTTCGAGAAGCCGACCATGATCTTGTCCTGCAGCAGGGTATTGCCGAACTGCATGAACATCTCCCAGCCGGAGCCGGGGACGCCGAAATACTGCGGGTGATGGGCAGACGTGTCGCAGTAGAGATTGGGATGGCGGCGCATCAGCCCGACCAGGTCGTTGACCCAAGGCCAGCCGCTCAGCGCCGCATCGATCCGCAATTCCGGGAAATCCATCGCGATCTGGTCGAGATGGCGAGGGTGCCCGAGATCGTAGGGGCGATCATTGGCATAATTCATCGTCGAATAGATGCGGACCGGGACATCGAGTTCGACGCATTTGGCATAGAGCGGATAGTAGCGCCGGTCGCTCGCCGGGAGGTTGTTGTACAGGGCAGCCACACGGAGACCGTTCAAGCCACGCTCCTTGACGAGATGCTCGAACTCGCGCACGCCGCGCATCCCGTCGAACGGGCTGATCGACGCCAGCGCGAAAAAGCGCGTCGGGTATTGCTTCACGACATCGGCCAGCACGTAGTTGTCGACGCGGCCGAGCACGGACACCTCGGCGCCCTCGCGATCCAACTCGCCGACGAAGTCCTTGATCGACTGGCCGACGACCTTCGTCTCCGCCCCGCTTTGGGCCGGTCCGGCGACGCGCTTGCGGAAGATGTTCTGGTAATTCGCGAAACCGTAGCCCGGACGGGGCTCCAGCAGCTCGGGATCTCCGTAGCCGATGCGGTGCGACGCTTGTTCATGATACTGCCGGGGACGTCCTTGCTCATCGGGAGGTAGCAAACACTCCAGATCGATAACTTTCCTCACCACGCTCCATCCCCCGGCAATTTTGTTCACGACACAAGCCCAGCATATCCTTCGATGAGCGTCTGTTCGTCAAGCAATTGACTTGCCAATCGCGTTGTCGGCGGAGAGGCATCCGTAATTGACGCGCGCACGACCCTATGATGCATTGCACCATGGGGCCTGTTGAGGTGAGGGGTTGATGCTGCGGCATATCGCGGGACATATGGCGCAGGCTGTGCTGCTTCTGCTGAGCGTCGTCGTCCTGATCTTCTGCCTGTTGCAGCTCATCCCGGGCGACCCGATCCAGGCCATGGTCGGCGACATGCCGGTCCCGCCGGCGCTTCGCGCCTCGCTGGAGCAGCGTTTCCAGCTCAATGAGCCGTTCTTCCAGCGGCTGTACGGCTATTTGGTGAACGTGCTGCACGGTGATCTTGGCTACTCCATGAATTACCGTCGTCCGGTCTTCGACATTCTGGCCGAACGGTTTCCGCGCACGCTGCTGCTCGCCGGTGTCGGCTATACGTTTGGCATCCTGATCGGAATTGCCATCGGCATTCAATCCGCGGTTACGCCGCATCGAGGCGTCGATCGGGCATGGTCGAGCCTCGTGCTGATCGGCTACGCGATGCCTACCTTCTGGGTCGGCCAGCTGCTCGTCATCGTGTTCTCGATCCATCTCGGGTGGCTGCCGACGCAAGGCATGGGGCCGATGGTGTCGCGGGCCTCGGGCATCGACTGGCTGCTCGAGCGGGCAACCTATCTGGTGCTGCCGGTGGCGACCTACACAATTCTGGAAACGACCCGCGTGGCACGTTTCATGCGTGCCAGCGTGTTGGAGACACTCGAGCAGGGATACATCGTGACGGCGCGACAGAAAGGCCTGTCGCGGCGCGAGATCATCATGGGTCATGTGGTCCGCAATTCGATCCTGCCCGTCATTACGGTGATGGGGTACTCGTTCGGAACCGCCATGGGCGGCGCGGTCCTGCTTGAAACAGTCTTCTCCTATCCGGGCGTGGGATCGCTGATGGTCGAGTCGGTCCGCGCCCGCGACACCCAGGTGATCGTGGGCGTGGTCATCCTGATCGCCTGCTCGGTGGTCGTCATGAATATCGTGGTCGATCTGCTCTACGCGTGGCTCGATCCACGAATTCGCGTCTCATCAGCACAAGGCTAGCTTGATGCCTGCGGAGCCCAGTGTGCTGATGTCGGTGCCGCAATCGCTGAGCAGGTCGCGTACGTCGGCATCGCGCGATCTGTTGCGCCGTCTGTTGCGGACGCGCTTCGGCGGCGTCGGGTTGATCATCCTCGTGGTGGTTTCGTCGTTGTCGGCGTTTGCCCCATGGTTTGCCTCGAGCGGGCCCATGGACCTCGGTTCGCCGGCGCTGCAGCCGCCGTCATGGCAGCATCCGCTCGGCACCGACAGTCTGGGCAGGGATGTCCGTTCGGTGTTGCTGTATGCCGGGCGATCGTCGCTCACGATCGGCTTTTGCGCCGCCGCCATGGCGTTCCTGATCGGCGGCACGATCGGGGCGCTGGCCGGCTATTTCCGGGGCGCCGTCGCGGCCGTGCTGCTGCGCGTCACCGACCTGTTTCATACCCTGCCGGCCATCATCATCGTGCTGTTCAGCGTGTCGTTGATGGGCTCGAGCTTCTGGCTGCAGGTCGCCGCGGTCGCGCTGGCGATCTGGCCGATCGAGGCGCGGATCGTCTATGGCCAGTTCATCACCTTGACGGAACGGGAGTTCGTGCTGGCGGCCCGCGCCGCAGGTCTCTCGACCTTTCACATCATCTTTCGCGAGATCCTGCCCAACGCCTTGCCGACGGTCATTGTCCAGGTCTCGCTCGACGCCAGCACCGCGATCCTGATCGAGGCCGGCCTGGGCTTTCTCGGGCTGTCCGATCCGACGGTCCCGAGCTGGGGCGAGATGCTCAATCGCGGACAAGAGTTTCTCGAGCTGGCGTGGTGGATGAGCGTGTTTCCGGGCATGGCGATCTGCATCGCCGTGCTGGGCTTCAATCTGTTCGCCGACGGGGTCACCGAAATGTTCAATCCGCGCGCGTCGGCCGTGGCGCCGAAGCTCGACAGTTGAGGTTGGTGGGGACGTGACCATGCCGCCTGCCGGATCGCCCGTGCTGCACGCGCGCGACGTGAAGGTGCACTTTCGCGTCCACGGCCGCATCGTGAAGGCGGTCGACGGCTGCGATCTCGACGTTTATCCCGGCCAATGCGTCGGCATCGTCGGCGAATCCGGCTCGGGCAAGAGCACGCTCGGCCGGGCGATGACGCGGTTGCTGCCCAATGTCGAGATCGCCGAACTGTCGGGCTCGGTTGATTTCTGCGGCGATGACGTGCTGGCGATGGCGCCCGAAACGATCCGCGCCCTGCGCCGCCATCGCGGTTTGTCGATGGTGTTTCAGGATCCGCTTTCCTACCTCAATCCGACGCTTCGCATCGACCGGCAGCTGGCCGAGGCGCTGCGCCATCTTGGCGATCGGCGTGCCGTTCAGCAAAAGTCGGCGGAGCTTTTGCAGCAGGTCGGGCTCGACGATCCTGCGCGGATCCTGCGGCTCTATCCGCACGAATTGTCGGGCGGCATGCGCCAGCGCGTGTTGATCGCAATGGCCCTGGCGCCCGACCCGCAGATCCTGGTCGCCGACGAGCCAACGACCGCGCTCGATGCCACGGTCCAGTACCAGGTGATCGAGACGCTGCGCCGGCTCAACAAAGAGCGCAATCTTGCCATGCTCATCATCACCCATGACCTCGGCATGGTCGCCGAGCTGTGCGATCAGGTCTACGTCATGCAGGGCGGCAGGATCGTCGAAGCGGCCGACGTGTTCACGTTGTTCGACGCGCCGCAGAATGCCTATACCGCCAGCCTTCTCGCGGCGGCGCGGCGGCTGCATCAGACAAAAGCTCTTGGCGGCGGGGCGACACCATGAGCATCCCGATCCTTTCCGCGCGTTCCATCGTCAAGAGCTTTGGCGGACGAAGCTGGTTTGGCGGTGCCGGCAACGCCAGGCGCGCGGTCGACACCATCGATCTCGATGTCAATGAAGGCGAGACGCTGGCGATCGTGGGTGAATCCGGCTCCGGCAAGAGCACCCTGGCCCGCATTCTGCTGGGCCTTGCCAAGCCGACCTCGGGCGAGGTCGCCTATTATGGCCAGCCCATGGACGCGTTCACGGCGCCCGACTGGGCGACTTTTCGAAAGGCGGTTCAGCCGATCTTCCAGGATCCGGCGTCATCGCTCAATCCACGGATGCGAGTCGACACGACCCTTGCGAATGTCCTGCTGCGCCACCGGCTGGCAAGGCGCGACACGCTCGCTGCCGAGATAACCGAGCTGCTGGCCTCCGTCGGCCTCGACGCCGCCCAGTTTCACGACCGCTATCCGCATCAACTGTCCGGCGGCCAGCAGCAGCGCATTGCGATCGCCCGGGCCATGGCAGTGCGTCCCCGGCTGATCATCGCCGACGAGCCACTGTCGAGCCTCGATATGTCGGTCCAGGCCCAGATCCTCGACTTGCTTATAAGCCTGAAATCCAGCCGCAACCTCGGCCTGGTCCTGATCAGCCATGATCTCAATGTCGTCGATGCCGTTTCCGATCGGGTGATCGTCATGTATCTCGGCAAGGTCGTGGAGGCCGGCCCGACGCGCCAGGTACTCGGCAATCCGGCGAACGACTACACGCGGTCCCTTCTGGCCGCCAAGCTGGTCGCCGATCCGCATCTCGCCCGTGAACGCAGGCTGGCCATGGATGCCGCGGTCGCGTCAAAATCCCACCAGACACCCACACCCGACGTGCAAGGAGCATCGCAATGAACGAGATTTTTAGGCGGACTCTCGGGCCGCTGGCGGCAGCGGCGTGTCTTGCGGCGCTCGGCATCGGCAATGCGGGCGGCGCCAACGCCCAGGCAACGCCCAAGCGCGGCGGCACGGCGGTGATCGGCGTCAGTGTCGCTGGCGCCACGCTCAACACCCAACTGACCTCGGCGGTGACGCCGCTGATCATTGCCGATCTGTGGGCCAGCGGCCTCTACAAGTACGACAAGACCGGCAACAAGAAGCCGCAGATCGCCAGCTCCTGGGAGATCTCGAAGGACGGCAAGGTCTACACGTTCCACCTTCGCCCCAACCTCAAATGGTCGGACGGCCAGCCGTTCTCTTCGGAAGACGTCGCGTTCACGCTGAACGCGTTCGCCAAATACAATACCTACCTGGTGAAAGTGCTGCCGAATATCGATCGCGTCGAAACGCCGGATGCCAACACGTTCATCGTCTATCTGAAAGAGCCGCAGTCCTCGGCACTGGAAGGGTTCGACAAGGAAGTGTTCCCGTTGATGCCGAAGCATGTCTATGACGGCACCGATATTCCGACCAATGCCGCCAACCGCGCGCCGGTCGGCATGGGGCCGTACAAATTCGTCAAATGGGAGGAAGGCCGCGGCATCACCTTCACGCGCAACGAATACTACTGGGACCAGCCGAAGCCCTATCTCGACTCGGTCGTCGCCGTGTTCATTCCCAACGTGCAGCAGCAGCAGAACGCGCTCTATCGCGGCGAGATCGACGTCCTGCGGCCGGCGCTGCCGCAGATCGGTCGAACCATCGAGCAGGCCAAGGCCAAGAATGGCTTCGAAGTGCGGGAGATCAAGGTCAACGCGGCCGAACGGCTGTCGCTCGATATCAATATCACCCGCGAAGCGCTCAGCAAGCCGCTGGTCCGCCAGGCGTTGCTGACGGCGATCGATCGCGAGCGCATCTCGAAGGACGTCTATCAGGGGCTGGCCTTCCCGGCGATGAACGCCATCCCCGAGCAGTTCACCATGCTGACCGATCCGTCGGTCGATTATAACAAGCAGTTCGCCTACGATCCGGCGAAGGCGGGCAAGATGCTCGATGAGGCGGGCTTTCCCCTCAAGGACGGCAAACGCTTCACCGTGGATTTCACCAGTGCGGTCAATGCCGATGCCTTCTATGCCGAACCGGCGGCACAGATCATCGCCGCGGACTGGCGCGCCATCGGCGTCGA